>NZ_JPUF01000068.1 GCF_014737315.1 Treponema zioleckii
AATAACCCGAGTTTGAGCTACGATGGACTCGAACCATCGACAGCCGCCTTAAAAGGGCGGTGCTCTACCACCTGAGCTAGTAGCCCGTATCATTCATTGCTGAACGCTCAAATAATGTAACCCACAGTAAAAAAAATGTCAATATAAAAAAACTAATTTTTCAATTTTTTATATATTTTTTTTCGCGCAAAAAAAGTAGCTCTTTGGCATAAAAAAACGCCGGCAAGTCTTAGCCCGCCAGCGTTCGTATTTTATCTTCAAGTTCTAAAGTCGAATTGTCTCTACCATATATCTGATTGAAGTTCCTGTTGAATCTTCAATCGTCTTTTCGATTACAAAAACCAAATTCTTTCCAGTCTTATCAGAAAAAATTCTCTCAACTTTATATCCACTAACACCTTTGCGTTTTATGTCCGGTGAACCTACGATATTCTTTGAAAGAACGTTCCCGTCCTCGTCTTTGCGCTCAAAAGTAATATAGAAGGACGAATGCATATTGCTTCCAGAACCTTCTACACTCTTAATCATGTTCACATGATAAAAATAAGCTTTGTCTTCTGTGGAATTTTCAAAATCCTTAAAAACAATCTCGTTGTCACCAGATTTTGTTCCGTCACCAACGTAAAGCAAATGAGATGCATCAGCAGGCTTGCAGTTATATTTTTTTACCCACCAACCAGCCTTTGCATAAAGCTCGTCGTAAACTTTCTTTCCGTTTTTTGAAGCAGTCGCAGCCGATGGCAAAGTCCTAAAAATTCCGCCCTCAATAAAATCGTTCTTAGCTATATCAACCGCATAGATTTCTGCATATCCCTGAAATTTCTTATCAGTCCTTCCGTATTCACCAAAAATATAAGTCTTGCCGTCGCTTGAAATTCCAAGGTCTACAAATGCAGCAACATCGCCAGCGAATGAGCTGATGCTTGCCGCAAGAAAAACAAACGCACCCAAAAGAAGCTTCTTCATAAAGTCCTCCCAGACCCTTTTTCCTACAGATTCTCAAAAAAGAATCAATTTAATCATTCCCTTATATTTTCGGAATCGCTAACAAACACTTTACAGATTTTTCTCAGATGATTATCATTTAAATATGACCCTAAAATTACGAAACAGATGGATAAAATCATTTTTCTTTTTTTCTATATTTTGCATTGCAAGTGTTTCAATCTGCTTTGTATACTCAATAATCAAAAATACGATTCTTCCGCCGCCAGATTTTAAATACCCAGATTTTTTTAAGGATTTTCCGGCACTAAAAACAAATTTTTATGCGACAATAACATCGCTTTTGCTTTTTATGCTGTACGTCCCGGCGATGACTCATTTTCTTTTTAAATATTTCGAAAACACACATGCAACTGAAGTCATTTACTACACGATGTTTTTGCTTGGAAGCCTTGCAGAAATAATGAGGCTAGTCACAATCAGTTTTGGGCTTTGGCAAACGTTTTCGGACGGACTCATTCTTTTTGGTCGAATCGTGGTTTTTGGAAGGATTATCGTTACGCTGAGTTTTCTTTTCGCTTCGCTTTTGAGCGACAGTGACCAGCGACAGAATTTCGGCAGAAACCTAATGATAATGACTGCCCTCGCGACGTTTTTGGCAACAACGCTGCCGCTGAATACTGCAAGGATTTCTTCAACCGGATTCGTAACAATCGGTTTCGGCTCACTTTTCAATTCCACAAGATTTTTGATGATTGTAATTACGTTCATGTCTTTTTGGATTAAGGCAAGCACAATTGAATCAGACAAATACAAGAAAGTCGCAATTTCGTACCTAATCCTGATTTTTGGGTATCTTACGATTACGGCAGCAGACAACTTTATCTATTTGGTGCTTGGTTTTTCAATGCTTGGAATCGGAAGTTACTTTTATTTGAGCAACATCCACCAGCATTATTGGGATTATTGAAGATACTGCGCTATTCCGCCAAGCAAAACTGGAATCAGAAGATTGTCCCAGTCTTTTAACGGAAGGACTTCCACCAGCGCACCGACACTCGCAACAACCAAAGAAACAAAAGTATTTTTTGTAACCAAAAATGCAGAGCACAAAATCGCAAAAAAACAAGTGAGACTTCCGGCGGCTGTTTTTCCCTGCGAAAAAGGAACTTGAACAAGCCCAAAAGTCTTTCCCGCAAGACTTGCAGAGCCATCGCCGAATGCAAGAGCAAAGATTCCGACGGCGGCAGCTTTTTCTTGCCACAAAAGCGCGCACGCAACAATTCCAAGAACAAGCGTAACCGGCCCCATAACGAATTTATGCTCGTCACGTTTTCGGGCAGCTGCGGCAGTTATATCAGAAACGAGAGGAATTTCCACTCCCCGAATTCTGAACGATTCTGCGACCACGTACAAAATACCCGCACAACAAAGAATGATAATCACAGGAATCTTAAAAAAGTGCAGTGCGATTGGTACTAAAGCCGTGCACATATGAATCGATTTTCTAAAAAATTCTTTGCGCAGGGAAGTAAGATGCTTTTTAAATTCAATTCCAGCATGCCAGCAGAAAACTTTCATCTTTACACTTCCCCTCCAAATTCAAAAGTCTGTTTGCAACTAAAAGTATGGCTTACTGAGTAAGGATTTTTTCGCCCGTAAGCACTTTCGGAATGTCAGTATAAATTCCTGGCTCAAAATCAGGATAAGACTTAAAGATGTATTCCGAGTTCTGGGCCGCAAGATTCGAGCCTGCCATTCTAATCATGCTTGTAGGATTTCTTGTGGCAGCATCGTATGCCCGCATAGAATCAGAAAGACGAACCATAGCCTCCGCATTATACTCGCTGTCTCCAGTCTGCTTTGCGAGACGGTACAAAGTGATTCCGAGGTTGTTGTTTGTCTTAACGTACATATCAACGATTCTGCGGTCATCTTCATCAGACTGCGGTTTAGAAAGACTATGCCGAGAACGCTCATCATCAAGCTGAGCCAAAAGTTCCTTATAATATCCTTGCGCCGCAAAATTGTCACCCTTCAGCGAAAGAGTATTCGCAAGCGAAAGCAAAAGATTTTCGTCCGTTGGAACCTCTTCGTGAACTTTCAAGAATGAGTGCAATGCCTTATCATAATCCTGCTTGCCATAGCGAATCGCACCGACACGGAAATTCAATGTTGGCGTATCATTTTTGATTCTTATAGCAGTCTCGTAATTGCGCAATGCAGAATCAAGGTCACCGTTAATAAAATAATCAATGTCGCCCATGTCTGCAAAAAGTCGTCCAGTATGCTCATCACCTTCAAGACCAGTTTTTTCGTTCTCAGACTTGAACAAGTTGATTCCGCCAGTAAACACTGTCTGAGCTTTTAAATACTCATTGCTAGAAATATAAAGTTCGCCCAAGATTCTCGAAGCGTCTATCTGACGATAAGTATTCGTTTTTGACCGAACAGTTGACTTATTGAACAAATCAATTGCATTTTCCATTTCGGCAACGGCAAACACTTTATCACCGTTGTAAATATAGTATTTTGCCATATTGTAGCGTGCAACCGGATCCTTAGGATTTCCACGTTCCGCATAATCAAGCATTTTCTTAACATCCTCAATTGAAGAACGCAAATATTCATCACCGATACTCAAAGGTCCGTACAGTTTTTCCAAAAGATAACCGCTAAGTTCCGTCCAATCAGCAGGCGAAAGTTTTTTTCGGTCAGGATAGAACATATTCTTATAGATAAGAACCTCACGAAGCCTGTCCGTACGAATATAATAGCGGAGCATTCGAGAAAGCGACGTGTCATTTTCACCGTAACGCTCAATAAGTTCAGTATAGACTTTTCTTGCACTTTCATATTTCTCAGGATCTTCCCATGCCCATTCAAGGAAAATATCACCGAGAAGAAGAATTCCGTCCGCATCATTTATATGATGGTCAAGAACGTCGCGTCGCACGATTTTTTCAGCCTGTTCGTAATTGGCACGGTCATAAAGTTCCATTTCCGCGTATTCAAGACCAGCGTTTTTATCAAAATTAAAATAACCGAGAATATTTTTGTACATTTTTGCCGCGCGCTCATACTGTTTTTTTTCGCGGTAACCACGCGCAAACTTAAAGAACCATCCCTTCATCGGGCGATAATCCACAGCCTCATCAAAACAAACTTCCGACTGCGGGAACTCATTGTTCTGAATAAGAGCATAACCTTCTTTATATGCAAGATATGCACGAATCGGTTTGTAAACGAAAATTCGTCCGAGATTGAAAAGCCCGATTCCAACGAACAAAAGCACAACGCCGATAATCGCAAACGGAATGATTCGGTTTTTGAGCTGATACTGGAAAGACTGTTTGTATGCCTGATACTGAGCAAACGAACGTCTCTCGTAATCACGAGGAACGTCAATCGTAACATCAAGCATTTTCTCCATTTGAGAAGCTAACTGTCTTGCAGGAGTTTTACTGAGGATTTTCTCAATAACTTCAAATACAGCATCATCAGTAAATTCATTTTTCGCAATGAATTCTTCAATAACGATACGAAGATTCAACGGATATGCAGCAAGATTTTTCTTGAATATTGAATATTCGTCATCCGTAAGAGTATTTTTTGGGCGACCGCCGCTCGCCTTAGAGAAGTCGGCAGTATCAACCCTAGCCTTCTTTGGTCCAAAATCTGCATCCTCGGTGTCTGAAAAACCAGGAATCTCAAAATCGTCGGAAAGCAAAAAATCATCTCCGCCAGAGAATCCGCCAGGCTCCGTAACAGGGAATTCCTCATCACCAGTTTTTTTCTCGCCATCACCAGAAGACTTGCCATCAAAATCAATTGACTCGTCCATTGCAGAAAGCTCAGGCATTTCAAACGGCTCAGAAGGAACTTCAAGAGTTGCGTCAGGAATTTCAGCATTTTCGGCAGGTCCGGCAAGTTCGGCATTAAAATTGTCAGCAGGAGTTTCTGAATCAGAAGGAACCTCGCCACTTTCGCCCGAAGAAATTGCATTGTCAATGTCAAAGTTCGCCAAATCGTCCATCGGGAACGCAGAAGAGTTATCTTCACCATCACCGGCAGGTTCAACGCTCAAAGTATCTGCACCAATATCCTCTGCAAGTGGATTTTCAGAATCATTCTCATCGGCAGCCACAGCCGGCTCAAACGGCTCAGAAGAATCCTGAGAATCTGAAGAAGAAGCATCTAAATCTGGAAGTGAAATATCATCAGGCAAAGCAGAATCCGTGTCAGCGACCGAATCAAGTCCATCAAGATTTTCAGAAGCGTTTTCCTGAGAATCAGCAGATTCAGGCAAAACAGAATCCAAATCAAAACCTGCAAGCGGGTCTGCAGAATCAGCAGAAGGCGCGGCAGTAGCAGAAGTATCATTTATAAAATCATCGAGACTGTCTGCACCAATATCCGGCACGGAATCAGGATTCCCAGTTTCTTCTATATTAGTAGTAGTTTCGGCATCGGCAGTTGAATCAGTAGCTGCAATGTTATCCAAGTCAGAAAAGTCCAATGGCTCCGAAGAATCAACCGTGCCAAGATTATCTAGATTATCAAGACCGTTAAGGTCAAAATTTTCATCAATTCCAGAAACATTGTCCGTAACAGAACCTAAAAGTTCATCCAGCGAAGGGTCTTTAGTCGGTTCATCGGCAACTGCGACATCTTCAGCAGCCGTGTCAGAATCTGCCTCTGGAAGCAAGTCGTCGAGTTGTATGTCTTGAGAATCCTCTGAAACAGAAGAGACATCATCAAGATTTTCAGAAGAGTCAGTTTCTTTAGGCTCAGGAATTCCTACAATAAAATCATCAGAATCATCATCCTCAGAAATTCCCTGCGGAAAAGGGACTACGGGCTGTATTTCACCACGTTTAGCACGAATTTTAGCTTCATCACCAAGCTTTTGTATGTCATTGCTGAATTTTCTCAGCTGATTTAATCCTGGCATTTATCTTAGATTCTCCCACTACTTCTAACTATCTAAAACCGAAAACAAAATTTGTAAACAGTCTTTTTATATTTCGGCAACAAAAAGACTATGCTTTAGATTCTTATTTTTATCTTCGCATAAAGACAGCATTAAGGGAATCGAAAAAATAAGATTTTCTGAAATCCTTAATGCAAATAGATTCACTTTTTTTTTATTTTTGCCGATAATAGAATTATGAAAAAGTTCATTTTTGCAATACTGTTTTCATCTTTAGTTTTTTCTCAGGCAGCTTTCGCAAAAGACACGTCGGCAGAAAAGCCTAAGGACACATACGAATACGAAACTGTGATCAATGAAATAAAGGGTGTCTCAAAACCATATTTGAGCGGTGACTATCTTGTTTTTACGGCCAAGAACGATGCCCGCACGGTCGGAATAGCTTTTGATTTTGAGAATTACAACAAGATTCATTATTTTCACCTTCACAAAACCCGTGATTTTGAGGGAACTGTTACGGATTCATGGTTTTTCTACGTCATTGAGCGTCCTAAAAAAATAAATGAATTTTCTTACAGACTTATTATTGACGGTCTCTGGACTACGGATCCCGTCAACTCAGAAAGATACTTCAGCAACGAAGAGGGCGTTTACCTCTCCTACATGAAAATTCCGTATGCAACTCCGCCAGCGACAGAAACGCTCGATAACGGATACACACGTTTTGTGTGCATTTCTGAACCAGGCCAGAAAATCAGGATTGGCGGCACGTTCTCAAACTGGGATTCATGGATTTATGAAATGAAAGAAATTTTGCCGGGGCAGTACGAAATTGAACTTCCGCTTCCAGACGGAACTTACTACTATGCATACTACACTGGCATAAAGTCATTTATTGACACAACCAATCCGCTAAAAGGTTATTCAAAAGACGGAAAGATAGTTTCGTGCATTAACGTAACGAACAAAGCTTACTAGTTTCATTTCGAGTTTTTGATTTGCAAAGTTCGTCGGCTAAGCACGACAATGACAGACTTTGCAGAACTTCAGAATTCATATTACAAAAGATTTATCTAAAAAAAGGCAGCCTGAAAACGGTCTCGTTTACCGGCTGCCTTTTTATTTTACATAAAGTTTCCGAGTTGCTGCATCATTTTTGCCTGCAACCCACGGTTTCTTGCAAGTTTTTTCATTGTAAGGCGAGTTTTTTCGAACTGCTTGATAAGTTTATTAACGTCACTCACACTAGTTCCGCTACCTTTTGCAATTCGCTTTCGGCGGGCCGGACCAATAATAAGGTGATTTGCACGCTCTTTCTTAGTCATCGCCTGAATAATTGCTTTCTGATGTTTCATTCCGTCAAGATCAATTTTACTCTCGTCAATCTGGCCAGAAAGTCCCGGAATCATCTGAATGAGCGAAGAAATGCTACCCATTTTTCCGACTTTCTCGAACTGGTCAAGCATGTCATCAAGAGTAAAGTCGTTGCGAGCCATTTTTGCTTCAAGCTTTTTGGCTTCTTCAAGGTCAATCTGTTCCTGAGCCTTTTCAACAAGACTTACAACGTCACCCATGCCAAGAATTCGGCTTGCAATTCGCTCCGGATGGAATGGCTCAAAATCCTCTGTTTTTTCACCAGTACCAATGAACAAAATCGGTTTTCCAGTGATTGTTTTGAGTGAAAGAGCCGCACCACCACGCGCGTCAGAGTCGAACTTGGTAAGAATTACGCCAGTAAGACCAAGCTGCTCGTCAAAAGATTTTGCAATGTCAACTGCATTCTGACCAGTCATCGCATCTGCAACGAGAATTGTCTCAACAGGGTCAACACTTTTCTTAACGTTGACAAGTTCCTGCATCATCACTTCGTCAATCTGCAAACGACCCGCAGTATCCACGATTATCGTGTCAAAACCATTTTTCTTTGCGTAAGAAAGACCGTTCTTCGCAACTTTTACGGCATCTTTTTCGCCATCCTCAAAATAAACAGGAACGTCTATTTTTTCGCCGAGCACTTTCAACTGCTCAACAGCCGCAGGTCGAACAAGGTCGGCAGCAACCATGAGCGGTCGTCTGCCCTCTTTTTTGAGGCGAGCGGCAAGTTTGTGAGAAGCAGTCGTCTTACCAGCACCCTGAAGACCTAGCATAAGAATTACGCTCTGAGTATCAGGACCTTTAAGTTGCAAGTCAGTCTTTGTGTCGCCAAGAAGTTTTACGATTCTGTCATAAATAATCTTTACGAACTGCTGACCTGGATCAACCGCGCGAAGAACTTTTTCGCCCTTAGCTTCTTCTACAGTGGCATTTACGAAACGTCGAACGACACGCAAATTAACGTCGGCTTCAAGAAGAGCCATTTTTATATGTTCGACAGTTTCTTCAATATTCTTTTCCGTGATTTTTGATTTACCGCTCACAGAGCGCACAATATCACCAAAAGTATTTGTCAATTTTTCTAACATCGTGAATTTCCTATTCTTGCAGCTAGATTTTCCTCAAATCTATTCGCTAATATGCCCCTGAGTCAAAAGCTCAGTTAAAAAATCTTTCGGCTTAATCTCTTTGTTAAGGATTCTATACAAACCGTCACAAATCGTAAGCTTGAGGTTGAATTTTTGAGCGATTTCGTGAACGTACTTACAAGCCACAGCACCTTCCGAAAGATATCCGACTTCCGAAATTCTATTGATTAAATCATCAAGATTCTTAAATTTATCAAGAATATCAGTTTTTATAATATCCTGACCAAAACGGCGGTTACGGCCATATTGAGAACGGCAAGTAACATCAAGATCGCCTACGCCAGCAATAGAAGTGAACGTTTCGGCATGAGTCGCGCCCATTGCGAAACCAAGCGTCTGAATTTCATTCAAGCCAGCCGCAAGAAGAAGTGACTCCGTGTTATCTCCAAATACATCAGAATGTTCGCTCACAGCGTCAAGGCTTCCGTAAACGACCGCAATAACGTTTTTTGCAGCTGCGCAAATCTGAACACCGATAACATCAAGGCTGGAATATGCCATAAGCCCAGGAACACGAAGCAATTCCCTAAAACGAATCGAATTCTTAGGATTTTCGCTAGCCGCAATCAATCCCGTAAGTTTTCCCATTGCAACTTCTTCGGCATGAGATGGTCCAGAAACATAAACGAGAGCACTCTTATACGATTCAGGAAGGACTTCTTCAAGAGTTTCAAGAACAAGCCTAGGACCATTTTCCGACGGAATAAAGCCCTTTGTTAAAACGCCGATAACGGTGCTGCCATCTTTGATGTTCGGGACATTTAAAATCTGACGGACGGTACTTGCAAGATAAAGAGAAGGGCTTGCAAGAATCAAGAATTCTTTGTCTCTTGCAACTTCAACAATATCAGTGGAAGCCGTAAGATTCTCAGAAAGAGGATAACCTGGCAAATATCTTTTGTTTTCGTGTTCATTATTTATGCCTTCTACAACGTCGTCCTCACGTGCCCAAATCTGCACTTTATGTCCGCCGCGTGCCAAAGCCTGAGCCAAGCCAGACCCCCATGCACCAGCACCAATTACACCAACATTTTTGGAACTCATAAAAACCTCGATTTACTAAAACCATAAGGAAGCTTCATCTTTCCAATCGATGAGTTCTTCCGGTTTAAAGAAAAGATTTATTTCGCGTTCTGCACTTGTATCACTGTCAGACGCATGAATTATATTGTGACTCGTATGAGAGCAGAAATCTCCACGGATAGTTCCAGGAGCAGCCTCTGAAGGCTTTGTTGCCCCAACGACTTTTCTAACAAGCTCAACACAATCATCACCCTGCCAAACCATTGCAACAACAGGTCCACTTGTAATATAAGAAACAAGTTCATCATAAAAAGATTTTCCGGCATGCTCAGCATAATGCTTAGAAGCAAGCTCTGGAGAAATCTGCATCATTTTTAGACCAACAAGTTTCAATCCTTTATTTTCAAGTCTAGTAATAACCTGACCAACCAATCTTCGGTTCAATACACCTGGTTTACACATTGCAAAACATCTAGTACTCATTTTTTCAGTATACTCCTATAAATTGAATTTTACAATTAATGTTTTTTCTCTGTAAGAATTCGATCAACCTCATCGATTATGTCGTCCGGAGTACTCGCCCCCGCCGTAATTCCGACCGTTTCCAGAGCAAAAAATTCTTCGGGAATCTCATCCACGCTTTCAATCAAGGCCGCATGATTCGAAAGCTTCAAAGCCGTTTTAAAAAGCCGGTTTGTGTTCGCGCTGTTTTTTCCGCCGATTACGATTATTCCGTCAACTTCCTTGCAAAGTTTTTCCAATGCAGTCTGGCGTGAATAAGTTGCCGGACAAATTGAATTTACGAATTCAAAATTTTCAAGTTTTTCTTCAAGAAGATTCTGAATTTTTGCAAAAACAGAAATGCTAAAAGTTGTCTGGCTAAGAAGCACGGTCTTTTTTTGGGTGTCAAGAAGATTTTTTTCGAGAAGGGAACGAACTTCTTCTTCATCTTTCACAAGGAAAAAATTCAATTTTCGGCCAACAGATTTTGCGGCCTCTACGGCATACCCTTCGATTCCGACGACTTCGCCATGATTTTTATCACCGGCAAAAATGATATTAAAATCCTGCTCGGCATATTTAGCAGTCCGTTTTTGACTTTGCAAAACGAGCGGACAAGCCGCATTTTTTATCGTGCAGCCGATTTTCTGCAATTTTTTCTGCGTTTCGGGCGGAACTCCGTGCGCACGGATAATCACAGTATCCTGCGGGGTGAGTTTTTCAAAATCATCCTCAGAAATTATATCAAGCCCCTCAGTTGCAAGTTTCTCAAGAACGAGCGGATTATGAATCAAAGGTCCAAGAGTGTAGACTTTTCCCTGAACATGCTCGCCAAGAGATTTAATAGCAGTGTTAACAGCCCCACGAACCCCTGAACAAAAACCTAAAATTTCTGCACGAATAACTTTCATCTTTCACCTTACAGATACAAAAAAAGCAGGAAATGAAAACACTTCCTGCCTTTTTATAGAATTTTCAGAAATCAAAATCAAAACGAAAATGACTTCCGCATAAAGATTTACTCTTCAGTCTTAAACTGAGCAACATGAGGTTCAAGACCAGCTGTTGCCACAGTGAATTTATAATTTTTTCTCATAGCAGCAATGAATGCGCCAGAAATAAAGATTGATGAGTAACAACCACTAATCAAACCAACAATCAATGCTGCAGCAAAATCGTGGATTGTTCCAGTCGTAAAGAAGAACAATGCGAAAACTGCAAACAAAGTTGTGACAGTCGTGATTATAGAACGACCCAAAGTTGCAGTAAGAGCTGAGTTCAAAACATCAGTGAATGATTTTGCCTCAACAAGTTTCAAGTCGCTACGAACACGGTCAAGAATTACGACAGTGGCGTTAATTGAGTAACCGATAATCGTAAGGATTGCAGCAATTGTAGTCGTAGTGAATTTCAACTGGCTCAAAGAAATGAAAGTTACCATTATCAATGCGTCGTGAACAATAGCAATTACGGCTGCAAAAGCGAAGTCCCAGTGGAACCGAACTGTAGAATAAATAAAGATGAGTACAAGAGTTGCAAGAACCAAGATGATAGAATTCTTAATCAACGACTGGCTGAACTGAGCACTCATACTGTCAGAACTGATTACAGCAACCTCATCGGCACCAAAAGCTTCTTTTAATGCTGCAGCTGTGTCAGCCTGAATCTTTTCAACCTTCTCTTCAGCAGACAAACCGAGCCCAATCTGGAAAGTAACGTCCTTATCCTCGCCCAAAGCCTTTACATCAACATCGTCGAATGCTTTGAGAGCCGCACGAACTTCGTCAGCAGAGTGAACTTTAGCATTCTTTGCAGAATGAACGAGCATTGGAGTTGAACTGAGTTTTGAAGATGAAATTGAATCAACGAACAAGTCGCCAAAATCAAGCTCAACATCATCAACAACGACAGCAGAAACACCTTCGATTGCATTCAATTTTTCTGCAACGGCAGAAATCTTTTTATTCTCACTGTATGGAAGCGAAACAACCTGATTTTCTGCACCAATACCGCTGATTACAGCCTGCAAGCCAGAATCATTCAACTCAAGAGAAACGTCTGCGCTGCCTGTGTAAGTAACTTTTAAAACCGTAGGAGCAATTCTTACGACTTCATCAATACCAGCTTTAAAATCACGTCCGAAATTAATTCCAGAATTTGCAGTAGAGAATCTGCTTGTAACAATAGAAGAAATTCCAGTAACAATTACGATGATACTCAAAACAACTGCTACAGGGAAAAATTTACTAAACTGAATAATTTTCTTCATTATTTAACCCTCCAGCCGATGCTTACCTTTTTCTGACCAACGACGTCAGTGTTAAAGTCGAACATAAGGCGAGAAACTACGAGAGCTGTGAATACAGACGAACATACACCGATTGCGAGAGAAACCGCGAATCCCTGAATTGAGCCTGTACCCAATTTTGAAAGGAATGCAGCAGCAATAAATGTAGTAATGTTAGAGTCCATAATTGCCCAGAAAGCGTTGTCAAAACCTGCGGCAATTGCTGCGGCACGGCTCTTTCCGTTGGCAAGCTCTTCTTTAATGCGCTCAAAAATAATTACGTTGGCATCAACAGACATACCAACAGTAAGAATCATACCCGCAACGCTTGAAAGTGTGAGAGTAAGATTGAAAGCACTCAAAACAGAGAACATGATGTACATATTCAAAATCTGAGCGACAATCGCATTGAATCCAGCTCCAAGATAGAAGATGAGCATGAATCCGAGAACGGCTGCAAGACCTACTGCAAGAGCTTTAAGACCCTGCTGAATAGCCTGCTCTCCGAGAGATGAACCAACGCTCTGCTGGCTCTCTACTTCCAGAGGAACTTCAAGAGATGCCGTTCGGAGAACTTTCTGCAAGTTCAAAGCTTCTTCATTGCTAAAGCTTCCCGTAAGAGCAACCTGTCCGTCAGGAATTGCACTCTTGATTACAGCGTCAGACTTAACTTTTTCATCGCTTACAATTGCAAGACGCTCACCAACATGAGCACCTGTAAATTTAGCGAAAATCTCAGCACCTTCTGCATCAAGCAAGAAAGTAACCTCTGTCTCACCTGTTCGAGATGTTGAAACATTAGCTGTTTTTACATGGCTACCGTCGAGCGCAACTTCTTTCTTTACGACAACGTAACCTGTTCGCTCATCAAGACCGTAATCATCTTTTCGGTAAACACCGAATACTTCACAGTCATCAGGAATTACAGACGAATCCTTGAGTTTTCCGTCTGAATTGAATGCTTCGGCACGGTTCTGAGCGTAGTAGCTTGCAAAATTATTTGTAGCTTCAGTATCAACAAGGCGGAAGTTCAAGACCCCCTTTCCCATGATGATTGTGTTAACGCTTTCACCGTCAGCCTGTCCTGGGATTTCGATTGAAATTCTGTCTTCTCCCTGCTGTCGAATAACAGGAGATGTAAGACCGAATTTGTCGATTCGACCAGTCAAAGTCTCGATTGCCTGAGCCATTGCGTTTTTCTTGAACTCAACTTCGTCAGTAACATCGCCCTTAGCTTTCTGAGCTGCGAGAGCTGAATCCAAATCAGCGTGAACGATAATGTTCATACCACCGCTCAAATCAAGACCCAATTTTACAGAACTGTTATATCTATTCTTTGCATCAAGAATTTCATCACGATATTTGCCTTCGATAACTTTAAGAATGTCATCTTTTGCTGAAGAACCCGTGAAAGAATTCAAAATTGCACTTACAGTCATTACGGAAGGCGTTTCAGGAGCTTTCTGTCCCAAAGCCTTATACGCTTTTGCTGTAGCCTTAAAATTCTTTTTTGCGGCTTTTACGAGATATTCGTAAGAAGGATCAAGCTCTGCATCTGGATTTTCGTTAGCCAATTCCATGAGCTTGTCAAGTTCCTTTGACGCTTTTAGTGTGGAGTAGTCCTTGATTTTTTCAAGAGAACCGAGAGCTCGGTTCTGCTGATCTTTTGGAGTACGTGCATACCAGACGATTGAAGGCCAAAGGAATGCAAAACATACAGCAAGAACTACCAGAATAATGATAAAACGACTTCGTTTATTCATTTTTAATATAACTCCGGTATTTTTTTATTTTTTAAGCGTTAGCTGATGTGTCAGAAGTTTCTTCTTTTTCATCAACCTTTGCTTTTTTATCATTTTTATCTGCAACAGGCTCACCAATTACAGTGGCAATAGCCGTGCGGTTGAATTCGATTTTTGTACCGTCGTCAACTTTTACAATAACAGTTTTCTCTTTTGCTGCAGAGACAGTTCCGTGGATTCCACCGATTGTAACAACCTTGTCGCCCTTTTTGAGAGCATCAATCATTTTTTGGGTTTCTTTCTGTTTTTTATCTGCGGACGGATAATAAATAAATAGAAGATTCCGAGAATGATGACAAATGGAGCAATTGTCATCAAAATGCTTGGCTGTGCTGCGTTGCCCTCAGCACCTGCCTGAAGAAGATGGATAAAAGACATTTGAGTTTCCTACCTTATTTTATTAAAAATTTAAAGCCTGTCTAGAATAACATTTTACTATTCTTACGGTCAAGTTATCCGAGTGGTAGTTTTTTTGACAATAACAACTGAACACCTCTAAAAACTCAAAATTTGAATATTTTCAGAGATGTCTGCAAGTTTTTACTTTGAAAGAAGGGATTCCAGACTTGCATTCAGCTGCAAAAGTTTTTCGTCGTTCGGAGAAAGGGCAACGACTTGCTTTAGATAATACTGAGCTTTCCGATATTCCTTTTTATTGAAGTAAATCGTGTAAAGTTTAAAAAGTGAATCGCGGTTACGCGGGTTCGCGGTCAGGCTCGAACGCAAGTCCGCAAGAATCTTGTCCTCATTGCCCGAAAGCAGGCTTCGCTGAAAATAAAGAAAACTCTTCATTTTGGAAGTGCTCGAAGGCAAAAGCTGTTCAATGAGTTTTGAGGCATCTTTTGTGCGGTTCGTGGCCACAAGAACGCTTATGTACGACTGCAACGCATTTTCATCAGTTTCTTTTTCGGAATACATTTTTTTTGCGAGAGACCAAGCCTCGTCAGTTTTTCCGCTGGAAAAACAAATTTTTATGTGCATGTAAATCGCGCTGTCAGGAACGTTTTCCAAACTCAAAAGAAATGAACTGGACTTGTACGCATCTTCCCATTCCTGATGCGAAACAAATTCTTCTATTTGAATTTGAAGCGCGTCCACATTCTCAGGCTCACTCATCAGAACAATCGAAGCAAGCTGTCCTGCGCTAATTCCGTTAATCTTGCTTCCTGTTTCGGCACTTATCGCAGCCGCCTGCAAAATAACCTCGGTATCGCCAGGATACAGGGAAAGGGCAGATTCAATTGTATTCGTTGCGGCGGTAATATTCTTGTTCCACTCCTTCTGGATTTTTGAGCGGAGAATCAGATATTCTTTTTTTTGCGTGTCCGTGCGCGAATAAACGTCAAGAAGAGACGACGCCCGGATGTAATCACCTTTTTTTACAAGGATTCTGGCACGAAAAAGAATGTAGTCGGAATTTCCGCTTTCCTGCTGCAAGACTCGGCCTACAAACGCTTCGGCAGAAGCAAGGTCGCCGGCAGCGTAGGAAGTTTCGGCGCAAAGTTTTAGGACATCCCGATTCTGAGGATATTTTTTGTAGAGCGCATTCGCCTTTTCAAAAGCCAGTTTATAGTTTTTGAGCTTAAAATTCAGTTCGGCAACGGAATACAAAATTTCGAACGTATTCGGAGAAGCTTTCTGAGCCGTCTCAAAATAAGCCAGGGACTCATTGTATTTTTCAAGTCGCTTATACAAAACGCCAGAAAGATAATTTGCAATCACGGAATTTTCATTTTTTTTGAGAGCTTCTTCCAGATCGGCCTTTGCGTCGTCATAATAATCTTTTCGCGTATCAGAAATTACGAGCACAAGCGACGGAAGCATGAGAGAAAGAAAATCCGTTTTTCCAGTGCTGTAATCGTAAACGCCGTCTTTTGCCGACTCAATCGCGCCAAGGTAAGGATTAGAAATCGAAACATTCGGAAGCGCCGCGTGAAAATCCTCGGAGGGCCAGCAATATTTCATCAAATTTATTGCCACCGCAAGAAGCACGTTCTCGTTTTCAGGAGCCTTGTCCGAATTTTTTTTTAGAAGCGCAATCGCAGATTTTAGAGAATCAGGAGCTCCGTCCTCAACGAAGGCAAGGATTTTTTTATCGACCGTCGAAAAATAAGCCCTCTCCTTTCGCAAAGGAATCGCAATCCGCACGGATTCAGAGGAATCAGGAACATATTCGCTTTCAGAATCAGCCTCGGACTCTCCAGCTTCTTTTGACGAAATCTGAGCATCTTTTTTTTTGGCAGAAATATCGAAGAGAAAAAAAATCGAAAATATAAAAATACAAAATGAGGTCTTAGAACATAAAATCATTCCGAAGACTCTCCGAATCCCAGTCCGTCATTTTCTTTAATATCTTCACTCAGAACATCTCTTTCATACGGAAATTTATTGTGCGGCAATTGCTGATAAAGATAGAGAACCAAAAGAATCACCCCGCAAGCAATAATAAAAAATGGCCACCACTTTGAGACAAAATGCTTGAATGAAACTTTTGCGACCCCAGTCGAGAACGCAAGAAAAGCAAAGCCAAAAAGGATTATGAGAGTCGCAGGAAAAAGGTACACACCGCGCAAACATCGGTATTTGTAAAAACTTGCGAAAATCAGGCACATGCCGCAAATAAGAAGGCACACAGGCCAAGAAGCATTCGTTGAGACCCGGAGAATCTGCGTGTCAACGAGAAGTGCATAAATTCCCATGAGACAAAAATAACTTCCGAAGAAAAAAAAGAAATTATGTTTTTTTGAAGAAATCAGCGTAACGTAAAAAACTACGGCTCCCATTATAATCATCACCACAGGAATAAGAGGAAAGCCAAAATCAACCCGTGAAGTAAGCGCAACAAGAAGAAAGAGTCCTAAAAGAATCAATATAACTGCAAAAGCCAAAATAAAATTCAAAAAAGGAACGGTCAATTTCTTCATACGGGCATCTCTAAAAATTCAATATAGAAGGCTCAAAAAAGCCACAAATCTACTTCTTTCGATTCTACAACAATCACGCCCCACTTGCCAACACAAAAATTAAATCGGTAAAATAGAAAAAGCAAACACTCATTCGCATTCAGTTATTCTTTATTTTTGCCGATGAGAAAATTTGAAAAGTGACAGGAAAAAGATTTTGAAAAAAAATAAGATTCTATTGACGGCATTCATTTTACTCTGCGCGATTTTGTTAGGCTCTTGCCAATTCGGCAACGACTCAGATTCCAGCACGCTCACGCTCAAAACGACAATCGCACAGCTCGAAGATTTGCTGAAAGACGAGACAATAACAGAAAAAACCCGTTACGGCGTAATCAACAGAATGGCAAACCTGTATTACACGAACAAAAAATACAACGAAATGAATCTTTTTCTTGAAAGCTGGGTTGAAAATCACCCAGAAGACAGTTTTAACGCATACTGGCTTTTTATGATTGCCACGGATTACATAAACAAAAATCAGGAGCCGATTGCAGAATATTATTACGAAAGAATTTTAAAAAACTGCCCTGACTTAATAATCAACTCACAGTCAGTTCATTTTGCATGTCTGCAAAAGTTAATTCAGATTAGTAAAAATCCTTCCAACAGAATTTTCTATCTGAACACGTTCATAAATAAATTTCCGATGAACGTAAGCATTACCGAAATGAACTACAGGCTCGCCCTCGAATACGAAAAAGTCGGTGAATGGAAGCAGGCTCTAAAAGCCTATGAGTCATTTTTAAAACAGCCGGACGCGAGCACGATTCAAATTGTCGGCTACCCAGATGCGTATTTGAGCGCGCGAAAAATGGTAGACTTTAACAACTCGCCTAAGAACTGGACGTTCGAATCTCTTGAAGCTCTTGAGGCGGCCGTAAAAAAAGCACTCAGCTCATACAACGGAAGACTTCTCGACAGCTACCGCTCAAAGGTAAATTTCTTTGCCATCAGCTGGAAAGCAGACGAGAGCGACTCAACGACGCAAGAAGATTTTTACGTCAGCAGCTACATGCACGGAAACAGAATTACGTTCAGCCCTACCCTAACGGATGTTTCGTCAAACGAGGCGTATTTAAGAACATCTGGCTGGAGTTCATACATGAACGTGTGGTATTTATATTTCAGAAAAGTAAACTTTCCTGTAAAACCAGAAATTCACGGTCAATGGGAATGGGCCGGCATCTATCTCGGAGATAAATTCTAAAACGTCAATTTTTGGAACAAATCGACAAATGCACGGAAACAAAATGAAAAAAATTCAACTTCTTTCAACATGTATATTTTTTCTATTAATATGCACCATGCAAACAATGGCAGAAACAGAATCAATCTGGGAAAAAGTCGATGACGCGGAGCTTGAACCTCGCGAGCTTAACAAAGAGTCATTCGCCCTGATGCAGGATTTTTTACGCGACAATAGTTCCGACGAATCCGAAATACGGCAACCTCCGATGGACATTCCGTTTGACTACAGCTTTGACGACGAAATCATACCGCCACGAAACGCAAAACTGCTCACCGAAATCGGCGGAATAAGCGTTCCGGCAACCGAGTATGCCCAAACGATGATTCAAAAATACGTCACAAGATTTTCCAACGGATACGGAAAAAAAAATTTAATCGCAGCCCTCGACAGGGGCGAAGTCTATAGATTTTACATACGGCAGGAACTCGCAAAAAGAGGAATGCCCGCGGCACTCGAATATCTTCCGGTCGTCGAATCTGAATACAGGACACGGGCAACATCCAGAAGCGGCGCACAGGGAATCTGGCAATTCATGGAAAACTCCGTAGCACCTTTTATGATAAAAAATGACTGGATGGACGAACGAAACGACCCGTGGAAAAGCACAGATGCAGCACTTACAAAACTGCAAGAAAATTACAAAATGTTCGGTGACTGGGCAATTGCAATCGCGGCATACAACTGCGGAGCCGGCGCAATGAGAAAATTCCTGCGCGAAAATCCGGACAAGAATTTTTGGGAACTTGCGGAACTCGACGTAATGACAGAAGAAACAACTCTCTACATCCCGAAGTTCCTTGCAATAGCGGAAATTGCACTGCATCAAGACGATTACGAAGTGGAACTTCCAGAATTACAGGCCGAATCCGAGATTTACGAATTTGACATTTTGCCTGTAAAGGAAGCGATTCACCTTGCGATTCTTGCAAGCGAAATGCGAACGGATTACGACAATCTAAAAAATCTAAATGCCTCGCTAACAAGATTCATCACGCCGCCAAACCGCGAGTACGACCTGCGCCTGCCGGCAGGCATGAAAGAAACCGCCGAGGAAGCGATTGAGGCAATCCGCAAAAAACGACCTTCTGACTATTCGGGAATCCGCACGTACAAAGTGCAAGACGGCGACTCGTTATGGGGAATCGCAAGACGGAACAAGTGCACAGTTGAAGACATTTGCTTTTTGAACAATCGCAAAGAAAAGCAGATTTTAAAAATCGGCGAAGTTCTCTTGATTCCGTAAAAATTCTAAAACATGAGAGAAAATCTTCCGAAAATCTAACGAGGAAATTTTTGATGATGACTGGATTACAAAAAGCTGCAAAATTTATTTTTTCGACCGCCATACTTATAAGTTCTTCTTTTTTTATGTTTGCTGAAGAACAAGACAACACAACGATTTCGTCAACAAGTATGATTGACTGGTCAAAAAATCAGTTCATTTCGAACATAAATCTTGAAACCGAAAAAGCAGGAATCAAAATGCCTTCTGGCAAGCGTTCCGCAATTCACATAATTGACACAAAACTGCCGGTACTTTTAAAAGATCCGCTTCTATCTCTCTACGTAAATTCAACGCAGACGCTCGGAGATTTGGTTCTTGACGAGGACGTTACGCTCGAAAAAATCACACAGATTATCGATGCAGGAAAAAAGACTCCTGGCGTATTCGTAAACGAAACGTCAACGTTGCGAACAACGCACACTCTCAATCTTATAAATATTTCTTCAACAATGGTAAAGCACAACACTCCGTACAAAAACCCAAAGCCAATCGAAAAGATTTCTTCGCGGGCATACAGCGGAATTATCATTGATGCACGAGGACTTCTTCCAGTTCACGGAGAATTTATTTCTGACAGGACTTATCCATGTTTCTTCCCTGAGATTTGGGACGAGGATATGAATCTTATCTACGAAAAAAATATGGGAAATCCTGACTTGCAAAAACAGCAGGGACTGATTCATTATGACTGGAGTGATGATGAATCAAAATACTCAAACCGCGTAGGGCTTGACCCAATGCACATTCGCGCGAGAAAAGTTTACGGTGAGCTTCGCACAGACCCTGTTATTTCGCGAAAAGACGCGTTAAAAATCCTTACCGTGCCAGAAAATCTCCAGCTTCTAAAAGACGGAAAAATAGTCGTTCTTCTTGACAAAGAAAATTTGGTTCACGCGGTTGACGCACCAGAAAAAACAGATTCTTATTACACGGCATTCAAACATCTAAAAGAAACGCTTGAGACAAACACTGAAAAAGGCCCAAAAGTTGCGGAAGGTGGTCCAGGAATTCAGCTCGTTTATGATTTTAAATTCGTTGCAGACAGTCCAAAACTTTTGGCTTCGGAGTTGCCAGAAATCGAAAAACTTGCACGAGAACTTATAAAAATCGATGCAAATCACAAATATACAATTCTTGTAGAAGGTCACACTGCAGACGTAAATAAGCCTGATGGTCAGATGAAACTTTCTGTAGAGCGAACTCAGACGATTATAAATGAACTTGTAAAGAACGGACTCAACAAAGAGATATTCAGCTCAAAAGGTTACGGCGGAACTGAACCAATTGCAACGAACGAAACTGCGGAAGGTCGTGCAAAAAACAGGCGTGTCGTAATCACGGTCCGCCCAAAATCAAGAACGTTCATTCAGAAAAAGAAATAGCTAAAAAA
>NZ_JPUF01000069.1 GCF_014737315.1 Treponema zioleckii
TAAGACCGAACTTTTAAGATTAAAATGCCCTTGCAGCGTTTCCATTTATGCTCGTAAGTGAAGCGCAAGTTTTTTTGAAAAACTTGCGGGAAACGCACAAAGTGAATTTTTAAGATTAAAAATCTACCTATAGCGTTTCCTTTTATACCGTGAACTGGATCATCTGCTCGCGGATGTCGGCAATGGAGTCTTTCATGCGGCCAGACATGTCCGAAAGCTCTGTGCCGCTTTCGCTTATGCGCTGCGCGCCGCGTGCCATGTCGTCCATGCTTGCCTGCATTGCGCTGCTGGATTCTTTAAGTCCGCTCATGTTTTCAAGAATCGTCTTGTTTTCTTCCGACATTTTCTGAGCCGCAGTCGTAACGTAAGAGCTGCTTTTCTTCATGTAGCTGAGCGTGTCTATAACCTGCTTAGAGCCTTCGTTCTGTTCTTCCATAGATGATTTTATCTGCTGAACGAGAAAATTCGTTTTGTCGATTTCGCTTGAAACTGCCGTAAATGCCGCGCTTGATTCCTGAGTTACACGAACCATTTCTGCGATTGACGACTGAATGCTTTTTAGCTGAACTCCGATTGTCTTTGCGTGGTTCGAAGATGTTTCGGAAAGCTTTTGAATCTCGTCCGCAACCACTGCAAAACCGCGTCCCGCTCGCCCTGCATGGGCCGCCTCAATCGCCGCATTTGTCGCAAGCATGTTCGTCTGGCTCGCAATGTTCGCAATCGCCTGATTCGCTTCTTGCAAAGTCTTCGATTTTTCTTCAATCTGCGTGATTTTTTGGTTTACCGCAAGCTGTTTTTCTTGCCCTGCCTTTGCCTGCTCCTCAAGAGTCGTAAAAGAGTTTGCCATGTCGTCAACGACCGTGTTTACCGAGCGGATATTGTTTACCATTTCTTCTACCGCGCTGGAAGCCGACTGAACGCCAGAAGACTGCTCTCGAATCATTTTTTCCAGAGAATCGATGTTCATGGCGATTTCGTTTACGGCTTCGGCCGCTTCCTGAACGTTCATGTTCTGCTCGCCAATCGAAGAATGAACGTTGCTGATGTTGGAAATGATATGAGTGATTGCGTCCGTGGCCTTTTGTGTCGTGTTTCCCATATCGTTTCCGACCGTGTTCAAATTCTTTTCGGATTCTTTTACTTTGCCAATAATCGCCTGAAATTTTTCAATAAAGCGGTTTTCTTCCTGAACAAGTTCGTCAAAAATCCTAAAGTGAGAGCGTTTTTTCATTGTGACGCGTTTTGTTAAATCCGCATTTCCGCTGGAAAGTTCGGCAACAGCGTCTTTGAGTATTTTCAGCTGTTTTATAAAACTCGTAATCGTGGAGGTGAGCGAAAGGATAATCAAAAAGATTAAGATTCCAACTGCAATCCAGAACGGAAGTTTTTGGTAGAAGAACGCTTTCTGCTCAAAGTTGAGCATTCTGTTTTCCTCGCTTTCGATTCCCTCGCCGTTGGTGACTTTTATGCAGAACGTGTATTTTCCGGGTTTTAGGCTTGTGAACGAAGCCACTCGCAAGTCTACCCAGTCCGAATATTCTGAGTCGAATCCTTCGAGTTTGTATTTGAATCTCAGTGATTCTGGCGAAGTGAAGCTGAGTCCTGTGTATTTTATGCTGATTCGTCTTGCCCCGGCCGGAATTATGATTTTTTCGCTGGTCGGGAAAATCCGTTTGTCATCAATCGTTATGTTTTCAATGTGAATTACAGGTTTGGCCGAAGTTCCGTGCATTTTTTTAGGGTCACAGACAGCAAACCCGTCAACGAGCGTAATCCAGATGAGTCCTTGAGAGTCACAAAGACTCAGGCTCGTTGATGTAGTTCCGCGCGTTTTTAGGCCGTCGATTCTGCTGTAGAATTTTGGAGAGAGTTGCGCCGCTTCTTCTCCGTTTTTTGTGTCAAAATTCGCCGTTTGGATGCTGCTTACGCCCGCATTGCTTACGAGCCATGAATTTCCTTCGCGGTCATCGATAACTTGAAAGATTCCGTCAGTGCCGAGTCCGCTTTCTCGCGTAAAGTTCGTGATTTTTCCGTTCTGAATCTTGCTGATTCCTGTTCCAGTGCAAATCCAGAACGCTCCGCTCGCATCTTTTGTGATTTTAAAGATGATGTTTCCAACAAGCCCGTTTTCGGTGGTGTAGTGGTTTACGATTGTTTCTCCGTCGAGAACGATTACGCCGCCGCCGTCCGTTCCGAGCCAGATTTTTCCGTCGGAAGGGTCTTCAAAAATCCACATGATGTACTCGTGCGGAAATCCTTTTTCTTTTGTGAACGTTCTGATTTCGCCAGTTTCGCCGTCAACGATGTTGAGTCCGTTTGTGGTTCCGATGTAAACGTCGTGCGTTCGGGTGGCTTCAAGGGCGACTCGGACTTTTTCGCCGGTGAGGCCGTCTGCCTTTAGCCACTGATTTTTTAGCTCACCTTCAGGCGAGAATCTCATCTGACCAAGTTTTGAGTATGCGCTTACGAGAATGTCGCCGTTCGGTGCTATTCCCACGTGCCGGATTCTTGCGCCCTTGCAGAATTCCGTGATTTCGTTTTCTTCTGGAACTATCGAATTGTTCGGGCCTTCGGTTCTGTAGCATACTACGCCGTTGTTGCAGCCCAGCCAGATTCTTTTGTCTTTTCCTTCGGCGATTGCGTTAACCGTGCTGTCGAGATTGAATGTCTTAAAAAGACCTTTGTTGAGTTTTTGAATGCCGGTTTTGTCGGTGGCAAGCCAAATGTTTCCTTCACGGTCCTCAATGATTTTGTTGATGCTATTGTCAGGAAGCCCGTGTTTTTCGGTGTATTGCGTAATCCTGCCGTCCTTGTAGATAGAAAGTCCCATGTCGGTTGCGAACCATGTGACTCCGTGAGAGTCCTCCAAAATGCTTAAAACAGAGGTTCCGCCTTTTTCTCCGCCAGAAAGGTCGAGCGTTTTGCTCGTGCTTCCAGTCTCTTTTACGGCATAATGCGGAGCGACCCCAAACCAGAGAGTTCCGCTTTTGTCCTGCTCAACACAAGTGACGATGTTGTTTTTTAACGAGTCATCCTCAAATTCGTATTTGGTGAATTTTCCGTTTTCAAAATAGTAGAGTCCGCCCCCAACTCCTGTAGTTACCCACATTCGGCCGTATGTGTCGCAGAAAAGAGAACTGCAAATGCCTTTTAGGTCGCTGTGAGAATTCTGGAAGGCTGAGTCCGGGGTAAAAAATTGCATTTCCTTGTTGATGCAAGAAAGTCCGCCTGCCGTTGCAACCCAAATGTTTCCTTGTTTGTCTTCCGCGATTGCGCGCACAGAATTGTTTGAAAGCCCAGTAGCGACCTGGAAAGACTTTACTTCTTCGTCGCTGTCCATGACGAGTCTGAAAAGGCCTTCGTCGTTGCTTCCGACCCAAATCGCCCCGTCGCTTGCCTGAAAAATAGCTCGTGCCGAGGCGAATGCGTATTTGCTGTCAAAAGATTTATTGTAAATCGTAAAATCCACGCCATCAAAGCGAATCATTCCGCCGTAGGTTCCAATGTAGATATAGCCTGTGTCGTCCTGAATAACATCTGTGGCCGTGTTTGCCGGAAGCCCGTCTTCGGTTGTCCATCCCCGAATTACATACTCCGAAAGAAAATCATCAAAAGAATAAGAATCTGCTTCCGCCGCAAGATGCACCGCCGAAAACAGCAAAAAAGATATGATGATAGGAATAATTTTTTTCATAAATAGAATAAGCCTCATTTTTTAAAGTATTTTAAGTATTATAACACAAAATTGAGAATTGAAAAATGAAACTTAAAAAAATAGCGCTGCCGAATCTGACACAGATAAACACAGATGAACGGTGATGAGACACAGATGCCTCCGGCGGCTGAGCTTGGGTTGCTGAGCGGAGTTGAAGCAACGAACTCACAATCGACTTGTAAGGTCATTTCGACTGCGCTCAATGACCGAAGGTGGCTGTGTCCCATCTGTGTCTATCCGTGTTCATCCGTGTCAAATTTTCTGCAATAAAATTCATTTTAAATATTGACCAAATCGTTGGTATTTTATATATTATTACTCGCTGGTAACCATGACGAAGAGGATATACCCGTTCCCGTTCCGAACACGGAAGTCAAGCTCTTCAGTGCCGATGATACTGCTCTATGGCGGGAAAGTAGGTCGTTGCCAGCTTTTTTATTTTAAATTGGTTTTGCACTTCTTGCTTTTGCTTTTTATAAATCACATCACAAAAGGCGGTTCGTATGGTTCTTTCTGGCTCGCAGATTATTATTCAGCTTTTGGAGCAGCACGGCATTAGGACTGTTGCTGGAATTCCGGGTGGCTCAATCCTTCCTTTGTATGATGAGCTTTATTCTTCTGACATTCAGCACGTGCTAGTCCGCCAGGAACAGGCGGCGGGATTTATTGCACAGGGAGTCGCGCGTGTTAGCGGAAAAGCTGCCGTGTGCATGGCTACGAGTGGTCCTGGGGCTATGAATCTTCTTACCTCTGTTGCGGATGCCCGCTGTGATTCAATTCCGATGGTTGCGATTACGGGTCAGGTTAACACAAGTTTGATTGGAACGGACGCTTTTCAGGAAGCAGATACGTTCGGGCTTTCCTTCCCGATTACAAAGCATTCGATGATGGTAAAATCGCCTGCCGAACTTTTGGAGGCTGTTCCAATGGCATTTGCCATTGCTGAGAGCGGTCGACCTGGGCCAGTCCTGATTGACGTTCCGCGAAACGTTCAGGCGGCGAAGTGCGAAGTTCCTGCTGATTTTGAAAATTATTTTGATAAAATCTACAAGCATTATATAGAAAGCAAAAAAGGCATGAAGTATCAGACCGAGGAAAAAATGATTCCTTTGGTTGCTGAGAATTTTGCAAAGATTCTTAAAGACGCAAAAAAGCCTGTTCTGTACGTTGGCGGAGGGGCGAATTCACCGCTTGCGGCAGAGAAAATTGCTGAATTCATTTCGGTTTACAATATTCCGGTTGTCTCAAGTCTTATGGGAATTGGCGTTGTCTCTTCGCATTCCGAGAATTTTATTGGCATGGT
The DNA here is from genome assembly GCF_014737315.1 of Treponema zioleckii. GTDB lineage: Bacteria > Spirochaetota > Spirochaetia > Treponematales > Treponemataceae > Treponema_D > Treponema_D zioleckii. Next base: position 5,019 of record NZ_JPUF01000069.1, read on the forward strand.
GGGAATGCACGGAAGTTATGCTGCAAACCGTGTTATGTACGAGGCTGATTTGGTTTTGGCGGCTGGCGCGCGTTTTGATGACCGTGCGACTGGCGTTGTTGAAAAATTCTGCCCGAATGCGGTAAAAAATCTTGGAATCCTTCACATTGACATTGATGCTGCGGAAGTTAACAAAATCCTTTCAAGTTCTTCGTATTTGATTTTGGATTGCGCTCAGGCATTCTCTCACATAAATTCTGCCTTAAAAAAACTTGATTTGTCGGCTTTTAAGGCTGACCGCGATTCTTGGGTAAAATCTTGCGCCGAGACAAAGAAAAACGAGAAGATTGTTCTGGAGCTTGGCTGCGACCAGAGCGACTGCTGCGGAAACAGAAGCTGCGGCGTAAAGGCGGGCGGAAAATACAGAAATCCGCGTGATTTTATTGCGAGTCTTCCGTCTCTTGCTGCTGAGTTTGGCTTAACCGAGGATGATTTGATTGTTGCGACTGACGTTGGTCAGCATCAGATGTGGACGGCTCAGTTCTATCCGATAAAAAATCCTCGCCAGCTTTTAACGTCTGGCTCGCTCGGTACGATGGGATTCGGTCTTCCTGCCGCAATCGGGGCTGCAATGGCGGCTCCTGAGAAGCGTGTGGTTTGTATTTCGGGTGACGGTTCTATTTTGATGAATATTCAGGAACTTGCGACTTTGAGCGAGCTTGGTCTTAACGTAACGGTTATTGTTCTTGACAACGGCTGTTTGGGCATGGTTCGTCAGCAGCAGGAATATCTTTTTGACAAGCATTACAGCGCGAGCACGTTTATTTCGCACCCGGATTTGTTAAAAGTTGCCGAAGGGTTCGGAATCCGTACTGCGGACGCGGATGCTGATTCTGAATGGACAAAAAAAGCGTTCGGCGAAAAAGGTCCGTGCTTTGTTCGCACGTTGATTTCGCGATACGAGACCGTCCTTCCGTTCGTAAAATCCGGTTGCGCGAACATTGACGCGTTAAGATAGGCAAGATGCCGAAATGAATTCAGCATGACAATAGAGTTTGTCATGCAGAGTCAGAAAAACGGTCATTCCGAACTTGATTCGGAATCTTCCGCCCCGTTTTTGCGCATGGATGCTGAAACAAGTTCAGCATGACAATGGAGTCTGTCATTCCGAATCAGAAAAACTGTCATTCCAAACTTGATTCGGAATCTCCTGAACTGTTTTTGGTGCATGGATGCTGAAACAAGTTCAGCATGACATGTCTGGAGGCTGTGGTTGAGCCTGTTGAAACCTCCGTCTGCAAGTTGACTCATCGTCCTATAGTTGCGAGCGGCGCGCGAGCAACAAAACTGCCCTCACGAAACGCGGCTTTACTTGCTGCCGCGTTTCGTGAGCACCCTGAAAATTGACTCACCGGAGCGCGAGTTTTGCTTTAAGCAAAACTTGCGGGAAACGCTAAAAATCAACTTTCCGTCTCAAAGTCAACCTCCCGCGTTTCCTTTATTTTTGCAACAACGTGAATACCCCGTTTTCTGGGTTAAAGCTAACTCCTGCGTCGTCGTTCTCGGTTGGGTACTTTCCTTTAATAAAGAAATTGTTAATCAAATTGATGTAATATTTTGCAACCTTATCTTCCGGGTACTTCGAAAGCTTAACCGAATAGAGCTTCTTAAAGTATTCCAGGGCTTTTGCGTAATCGCGGGCTTCGAACACTTTCATTGTGGCTTCCCAGTTCCGCATGTATTTTTCAAGCTGTTCGTCCGCGTCTGCCTTGCGGCAAACAAGTTCGTAGAGCCGTAACGGAGTCTTTACGTTAACAACCTGAACTCGGTCTAGGCTTCGCACAATAAAACTGTCGTCCAGCATTGCCTTCGTGTGCTCAGAAATCATAATTCCGCCAGTTGAATACTGCTTGTTTACGCCTTCGAGTCGTGAAGCCAAGTTTACGTTGTTTCCCATCATTGTGTAGTTCTTCTTTTTTTCGCTGCCCATGTAACCCGCAATCATTTCGCCGGAATTTATGCCGATTCGCGTAAAAATGTTCTTTCCGTTCTTTACCATAATCTGGAACGCGTCGTACAAATCTTGTGGCATTGTCTCAGGCTTAGGCGACTTTACAATCGTAAGAATCTCGTTGTTCATTACGATTTCCTCCGCCTTCATTTTGAGAGCTGCCGCGCAGGCGTGGGAAGCGTGGTCGTCCATTTTGAGCGGTGCGCCAACCAGCGCAACAATCGCGTCTCCTTCGTATTTATCAACCGTGCCGTGTTCTTCCATAATCAGGTCCGACATGCGGGTAAGATAATAGTTCAAAAGTGCTACGAGCTGTGCTGCCGAAAGAAGTTCGCTGAAGGAAGAAAACTTCTGAATATCAGTAAAAATCGCCGACATTTGAAGTCGCTCGCCTCCGAGCTTAAAGCTTGAAGGGTCATCGATGAGCTGTTTTACAACATCCTTTGAAAGACACTGGCTGAACGCGTTCGTAATGAATTTTTTGTCCTGGCTCGCCGTCATAAATCCGTAAGCCGTGAGCGCAATGAACGTGGCTCCGAGAGAAGTTAGCGGAATTGCGGCGCCCACGTAGACTTTTGTAGTCACAAAAATTCCAAGCAAAATCGCACAGAGCAGGGCAAGGACAATGACTCCTGAAAGAAGCTGCTTTCCGGTGCTCTTGATTTTTTGAAGGATTCCCGCAAATAGGATGCTCACCACAAAAGCGATGATTATTGAAACCCAAACCGGCGTGTCGTCCACAAAATCCTCGGCCAAAAGCATGTTTGCAATTGTGTAGTGAACGCCAGGATTCGGGTAATGCTCCTCGTACTGATTCAAGCCAAAGTCTGTGGTGCTGGAAGCCGAAGTTCCAACGATGCAGATTGCCTTATTCAGGCTTTCTTTTAGTTCGTTGCGTGCCTGAACCATTTCGTCGTATTGGGCTTTTACCGTTGCAAAAGTCGCTTCAATGTCTGATTTTAATTCCTCGTCGTCGCCTGCCATCGTAAGAAGGCTGTTTTTAAGACTTCCGTAGAACACCACGAACAGCGAGTTCAGATATTGCTTTCTGTTTTCGATGTAGGTTTTTATTGTAATGTCATTGTCTTCGTAGGCGTTTGCCAAAAGAACGTCTTTTACGAATCTTACGGAATCATACATCTCCACAGGGCTGTTTTCCATTTCGCTAAAATATCCCATTTCCTCCATCTTTTTGATATTGTCCTGAAGTTCTTCTTCAAGCCTCGTGAGTCGGTAGATATTCCAGAGCGAAAGGCAGTTGTAATCCGTGTATTGTTTTTTTGGATATTTTACGATGACCGCACCTGTCTCGTCGCGAGGAATCTTAATGTCGTGCGTGATTCCTTCTGAGACTTTTGCGTTTTTGAGAGTGATGAATTTATTTGAAATTTCAATTTGCGGATTTCCGAAGTGATGAAGAATCGGAACGAAGGCAAGCTGACCAAAATATTTTCCGTTGTATTTAAAGACCATGTGGATTCGTCTAAGACAACCGTCGTTGTCCGGGTTTGCGTTTACGAATCCTGCTGATTTTGATTTTTCAACAAAACTGAGCAGTGAAGGCTGCACGTTCTGATATTCTGGCGTAATTTCATCGCCGTCAGAAACGATATTTTCCAGGGCGATAGATTTTGTAAGAAAGTCCTTTTCTTCGTCCGAAGTTTCGTATCTGTCGTTAAAAGTAAGGTTCAGGAACGTGTTTCCAAACAAGTCGAATGAATTGGCGAGAATGTCGTCAACCGGACGGACTGCATAGGCAATTGAGTCATTCAGACTCTCTTTTAGCGATTCGTTGTTCTGCAAAACCGCTTCTTTTGCTTCTGTGGCATCTTCTGCACTGAGCGCGCCGCTTTCGAATCCTTCAATAATTCCAAGAATCGTTTCGTTCATGGAATTAAAGTCGTCGTTTATGTTTTGCGGGAGCGTGGTTTTTACGAACCTTTCATCAACTTTTGCCTGGCTTTTGTCCAAAAAACTCAAATCGAATATGGCGGCTTCGGTGCCGAGTTCCCGCATTGTAAGGAGCATTTCTGCGTAAACATCCCGCGAAAACGGCCACGAGCCAATGTTCGTAATGGAAGCATCGTCAACGTTTATCATTTTTACGTTTGGATTTTCTTCAAGGCTTGGAAGCGCTCTTTGAAACAAGTCCGCGATTTTTTTATCAAGCGAAGTGAACATTAAAAGCGAAAAAATCGCCGACGCAAGAATAGGAAAAATAAAATAGATGTGCTTTTTCATAATGTAAAACTCTCTTTTACGGTTGGTTCTGTATTTCTGACACTGATGAACACAGATAGACACAGATGGGACACAGATTTTTTTCTATCTGTGCCTTATGCCCCCCCCGGTGGTTGAGTAGCGAAGCGTATCGAAACCACGAACCCACGGCAAAGTAAAAAGGGCTGCCGAAATACGACAGCCCCTGCGATGTGTTTGAGTGCAGTTGAAAACTACTCCTCGTCCCACTCTACGTCTTCTTTTGCTTCTGATGCGCGAGATGAAGCGGTTGCAACACCCTTGTCTCCGCCCTTAGAAGCTCCTGCGACGTTGCTCTTTGTTACTCCAGAACCTTTTTTGAGAGTTCCGCCACCAGCCCCCTCTGCTACGAGTTTTGCAAGGGTGTTCTTTTTCATGGCTTTGATTGTTACAGTCGATTTATCGGCACGAGTCAAAACCAATGATGAATTCAAACTTGTAGAAATAGTTGCTGTGTCTGGAAGCACCTGGCCAACGCTAACGGCCTTCATTGCTCCGCCGTCCTGATACTGAACTTTGCCAGTTACGGATTTTACCGTAAAGTTTTCTGCAAACAATGCAAGTGAAGCAAATGCCGCAACTGCAAATACCAAAATTGATTTTCTAATAGACATTCTTCACCTCCTGTCTATACGTTTTACGAAAAATATTACAGTTGAAGCGATGACTATCAGCAAGATGCCGATTGCAAGAATCAACCGTTTGTAATTTATTTCGTATTCGATTTCATTATAATACATGTATTGCGTAATTCCAGCAGTTTTATTGAAATTTTTTGAAATTTGTTCAATTTCTCCAATATCTGCAGAATCTCCAATGTTTGTGCTTAAAGCTGCACTTTCCTCAATGGCGTCAACTTTTTCTTTGCGCACCTCCTTTTTTGTCGCCTTTACGACCTTTGGTCTATTTAATTCTTCACCTGCATCTTTGAGTGCTTTCCTAATGTCACTTGCCGTGGCCGCACTAGGTGCGAGTGCCTTTTCCATTGCTGCCGCATATTCTTTTGCAGATTTTGCGGTCGTTTTGTTTTCTTTTGAGGCGTTCTGTGTCTGGCTTTGAGCCGTCTGTGAGCCGTCTTTATAAATTACCTTTCGCTTAAAGGTAGTCTTTTCTGTTACGAAGAATCCCGTGATTCCGTTTACGAGTCGGGTGCCTGCGTTGATGTTGGCAGAAAGCGAGATTCCGCTTCCATTTATTTTGTTTCCGAAGATGTCTTCAAGTTCTGTCAAAGTGACAGTGCCGGTTGCTCCTGTAATCGTAAGAGTTATTTCAGTTGCGATGTACGGTCTTCCAGCTTTATATGTAAATTTATCTGTGTAAGTACCTGCTGAGTTTTTAATAGAAGCCTTTGAAATCGTACCTGAACTTATTTTTATATTTTTAATAGGTGCCAGTTCCGAAAGACCTGAAATAGTCATAGTGCCATTTGAATAGTTATACATAGCACTTGTTGATTGTGTGTAACTTGTCCACCATGCAGTATAGCCATCTTTTACTGAAGTCTTAACGACATTGCCTACCTCATCTTTTACGAAGAAATAAATATGCTTGTGAATTGCCGCAACTTCTCCTGGTGTAATTGTTATAGAAGTTATAGTTGAGTCTGCTTCTTCCCAGCCGTCAGGAGCATCTGGTACACCTCCGTCCTCTACGACTGTAGTGCCGTAGTAGTATTTTGGTGTTCCAATTCCCGAAACTGGCATAGTGAAGCTAAATTCACCTGTTTTGTAGTAGAATGATTCGTAGTCGTAAGTTTCGTTTGTAAGGTGGTCATAAGCCTTATCTCTTGTGCCAGTGAAACTAGGAGTTCCGAGTGTAGGCTCTGTTTCAATCTTCTCAAACGTAATCGTTGCCGCTGCAGACACGTTGCCAACTTTGTCCACGGCTTTAATTTCTACGTCACCGTTAGGGGAGGTGAGTTTAATTGTGTTTGTCTCTGATTTAGTGTCTCCGCTAACGAACTTTGCAAATCCTGCGCCCGCATCCGTAATTGCGTCAAGCGTTACAGTGAACTCTGTAATCTGATTTGAGTTGTAATAGTAAGTGCCGTCCGCAACGTGTACATACTCGTTAGATTCATCTGGCGAAACCGCGCTTACCGTTGGTGTTGCCACTTCGTTGTCTTGTACGAGCGTAATTGTGTACGGAGGCGTGCTTACGTTTCCGAGTTTGTCCACCGCGTAGAAGCTGAGTTCTGTACCGTTAGCTGGCGTAATCGTGAACTCGCCGCTTTCAGACCTTGTGCCGTCTGCGTCCGTTCCGTAGAAGTAGTGGTCTACGTCTGGGTCGTCAATCGAAACTGTTACGCCGAGAGAAGCGGCTTTTGTAGAGTTGTAGTAGAGCTTTTTGCTATCGCCGTCAAAGTACGCGCCTTTTCCGCTCGCCTCCGAACTTAGGGTAAGTGACTCAACGTTGCTTACGGTATTGTCGAGTTCGGTTGTAAAGCCGCCCACTTTGCTCTTGTTTCCGAGGTTGTCCCACGCAAAAATGTCGTAAGAACCACCGGTTCCTGCTGTTGTGAACGTAAGTTTTCCGTTTGTGCTGACTTCTCCGTTCTCTCCGATTGAGTAGCCCTTGAATCCTGAGCCGCCGTGGTCGTCCGGTGTGCCAGTGAGCGTTAGGGTTACAGGCGTACCCGCTTGAGAGAAGAGCACGCGCGAGCCGTCAAGGAAGACTTTTCCAGAATCAGATGAGGTTGTGGCTTCGCTTATAGCAAAATCTGCTGGTGGGCTTGGAGGAGAATTGTCTTCAATCCAGAAATTATAGAATTCATCATCTGTAGAAATGTGCTTAAAACTGGTTCCACCATATTCGTTTTTGGCATAAATATCGATACCGAAAATTTTACCTTCTGTATTTTTGAATGTATCGTTTGAAATTGACACTGTAAGTGTATGGTCTGTATTATCCGCTAAAGTGCCTTCATAAAGTTTGAGGGATGTCTCTGTGTCATAGTCGTTTACCCAAGTAATGAGACCATATTCTATTATCTTGCTAAGACCGTCTTTTACCGTGAACGTTACTGTTGTGTCCTCTGTATAGTAAGAGTTTTCTCCGTTTACGTAATGAGGACCTGTAATAGTACAGTCAACTGGAAAACTCGGTTTTCCTTCATATTTCTCAATCGAGAGTTCTTTACCAGAGCTTATGTTTCCGGCGTAATCCACTGCATAGAAGTAGGCTTTTGAGCTTGCGAGCTTTGAAGGGTTTACTTTTATTTCTTTCTTTGTTTCAAGCGTTGTTGATGCAGGAACAGAAGTGAGTGCGCTGGCTGTTGAGAGAAGGTATCCTTTTATTTCTCCTTTTGTGTCCGATGCGTCGAATTTTATAGTGTAGTCATAATTTGCGTATGATTTTAATTCTCCTTTTCGGTTTGTATACTCGTTATAGTACAAAGTTGTGCTCTTGAGAGTTCCTGAACCACCGCTTGTTGTCATGGTTGTAAACGAACTGATGCTTGGTTTTACCGTGTCGCGCGCCCAGTATCGCTTACTCGTGGCAGAGACTTCGGTTGTGCCAACTTTTATGTATTTTGAGTCATAGTTGCCGAGTTTGTCGGTTACGGTCACTTTAAGGGTGTCTTTAGTGCCCAAAGAGGTTGCATAGTCGGCGGTGCTGATTTTGTAAAGAGTATCGGTTTTAGCGGTTTTTGGTGTTCCACCGATTACGAGGTTGTAACTTTCTACACCGATTCCGTCTCCGTCGTCTGGCGTAAAGGTTATGTCCATTGCGTTGTAATAGTAATAATATGTGTTAGTGCTGTCCTTGTATTCGCCGATTGAGCCTTCCGTAGCTGTTGCAACTGGCGTAAACGCTGGTGCATCCATATCCTTTATGACTTTAAGGTACACTTTTGTTTCGTTTGAGGCAAAGTCGTAGAGGGCGATTTCGTAGTTGAGCACAGTGTCGCTTGCGCCAAACTCGATTTGTATTCCGTTTGTAATTGCGCTCGTAACCTTGCTTGTTCCGGTGTGAGTTGTTGGAGTTCCCCCGTTCTTTGTTATTTTGAGCGTGTAAAGGTCGCCGTCGCTAGAAGACAGACTGAGATTGAGTTTGCAGGTCTTGTCTGTAGAAGTTCCGCTGTTTGCGTTCGTGTAGATTATGTACGGATTACTTGAAGAATAGCCTGCGCCTGTGCCAGAGTCGCTAAACTCGTAGCTTGAATTTCCGCCAATGTAAACGGTAGAAGTTGCAGTATAAGTCGTATCTTTTGCCGCGTCGTAGAATTTGCCGCTCGTGTAGCCAGATTGGGCTTTTAGAGACAGACCGAGTTTTGGCGCGTTCAAGTCAAGAGAAGATTTTATTGAGTTTTGTGCTACGAAGTTGACAGACTCGTTAGCATCGTTACGAGTTAAGGCAACGTTACCTACATTGTCGTAAATGTAGATTGGCGTTGCCGAAGTTATTTCATAGTGACCTTTTGACTTTTCAAAACGGATAAAAGGCTTTTTGTAATGCTTTGTGTCTGTTTCGTCATTATTAATCTGCACTTTTGTAACGTCGCCTGTTTCCCATGCGTAGCCGTAAATTCCGGCTCCGCCGTTGCCTGGATTTGCAGTTGTAGGGTCTGCGTACCATTCCGCTGGAATGTATACGTCAACATAAGGCTGTGCATTAGCTTTCCTTGAGAACTGAATGTCTAAGGTTCCTCGGTCGTCTGTCTGCTTTAGATAGTACAAGCCTTCTTCAAGAATTGACGGGTCTTTTGTCGGCCAAGAGTTTAGAGTTCCGTCTTCGTTCGCCCCCATTATTGCTACGTTGTTGTCACGAGCCCACTTTGTGTCTCCCATTTTGATTGTGGTAATGTTTCCAACTCTGTCTGCAAGGTGCAGGTAAAGAAACTTTCCTTCTCCGCCTGTGTCTGTACAACCGTGCGGAATAATCGCATTTACTTTTCCCTGACGGGTACTGTTGGCGTGGTCGAGAATCATCCAGCCCCAGTCTGGCAGATCGCCCCAATTTGTATATCTTTCGTCTGAGCCCCAATGACTGTTTCCAATCTCGGTGCCAGTAATAAAATCGTTTAGAGGATAAGTTTTTACAGTTACAATTTCATCACCTTCATCACCATATTTTAGCGTTGTGCTGTGCTGCCCGTTCGAGTAGTAGAATGCGAGCAGATTGTCTTCGTCAATGTCTATGTCAAAATACGGTCGGGCAAACTGTTCATTTGCGTGTGCGGTATCGCTATCCGCCCAGCGGGTCATGTGATTTCCTTGTACCACATCGCTTTCTGATGTTGGAGCTTTATCTGCGTTTCCATAACTTGGGAACCACGTTACGCCGTTTGAGTCTGTGTAAACTTTCTTTCCGTATACAGGCGGAGCGAGCTTCTGAATGTCCGTTGTGCCGTCTACTTCGGCTGTTGTGCCTCTAATGTATACTTTTGGCGGTTCGTTATCCATAATGAATTTTGAGTACCAGTATTTAGCTCCAGGATATAGGGCGAGTGTAATCGCACTTAAATTTCCTACTGCGTCTTCTGCCACAATATGAACGTAAGGTCGTTCGGCACAGAGTCCCGGCGGGTATGGAAGACTTTCGATAAGGAATGTTTCGGTTTTTGAAGCTGCATATCTGAATCTGGCTTTTATTTCGTCCGCTGTTTCCGTTGAGTCTCCGTTTTTAATCCAGTTCCTGTATGTGTCTTCTGAAGACGGCGAATATGAACTAGAAGCGTGCAGAACGACTCGTACGCTGTAATAATTTTCGTCTGCCGGTCTTGAAGAAGTAGTTTCTCCGTAGCACCGCTCACCGTTGATTTGAGCAGTAAGCCGTGCGCGACTTGTTAGGAACATTCTGTTCGGGTTTGATGAACTGTCGCTTCCTTTGTTGAGAATTAGGCTTGTATCCTGCTCCCGCACAGTTCCGTCGTAAAACATGCACATTCCTTCAGGCATCATGTAGCCATAATCGTAGTCATCTGCTGGGTTTTCTTTTTTTATTCCATCAACATAAATGTAGTACTTTTGGTAACTGTTGTAAGCCTGCGGTTTTGAGCCGGCCGCTTTAATTATGTCGATTGAATGGTCGCTGCTTTTTAGCGGTGCTTTGTTGTCGTAGAGCCAAATATCGTTTTCTGTGCTCGCTTTTCGGGCCGTGTCTGTGTTTTCGCTGTTACGAACGTAAACATACTTTGTGTTTCCAACGTTGTCTTTGAGCCACAGGCGCACAAATCCTGGGTCGTATCCAGTTGATTTTACATACAAATCGACTACAGGCTTTGTCTTGTCGAATGGAATCCAATAGTTCCAATCTGTCTTATATGAAGTTGTTGAGCTAGGGGCTGTAATCGAGCCGTTCACTGCATAGTAGGCAATACCGCTGTTAGTTGCTGTAGGCTCTATTTCGTCAAATTCACTTAAGTCCACTTGAACGTGGGCACTGCTTGAAGTGTTAAAGTATACAGGGTAACCCCTTCCGCTTGTGCCTGTACCGTCAACTCCAGAGCTTGAAGCAACGGCAACGCTTGTTGCGAGTGTGTTGGATTCAAAAATCTTGTACGACGTGCTTTCCGAAGTTTTGTACGTCATTTTTGCCTGAACGGCAGTATTTACGGCATCGTCAGCCCCGGAACTTACCGAGTCAATTACTTTTGAGTCTCGAATGGCGTGTGCTTTTTGCACTGTAGAGTAGTTACCGGCTTTGTCCACAATAATAAAGTTGTAGACCGGGTTACTTTCCGTAGATAGGCTCATGTTTGTGCTAGTGGTTTTAAGATTGCTGCTCGTAATAGTTTCAATAAGTTCGTCTTCCGTGTCGGTTGTTGCTCCGCTTGTATAGGCAACTCTGTAAAAATTGCTTTCGGTATAGCCTAATGTTAGGTAAACGTTGGTGTACGAAGATTTTGAATAGAAATATCTTTCGCCGCCAATCAGTATTCCTGCGTTGCCAGATTTAGGGTAAATGTAAGTGTCGCTTGTTGAAGAGCCCATATAAACGGGCTTTGTTGTGTTCCATGCAGGTTTTACCGTGTCGAACGTAATCGAGTTATAAGATTTTTGTTTTTTGCTTGCCTCTGTAGATTGGCTTTGTCCGTCTTGCCAGCCTGAAAGGTCGTATGCGCAAACTTCTATCTTTTTGCTTCCCTGGGCTGTGGTGTTTGTAAATTCCACGTTCGTAAAGGCAAGTGCCGTAGATGTGCGGAAAACGTAGTAAGTGTTTTCGTCCTTAAAGGTAATCTTCGTTAAATCTTCAGAAAGTTCGAATTTTTCGCTCGGAATTTCCGTTGCGCCTGTTGGCAAAGAGTCGTCGTCACCGAGAGTGATTGTTGCCGTAGAACTTGAAGATGTGGTGTAGTAAATCTTTGTGTCTTCCGTGAATTTAGCACCGCTCTTAATCTCAAATGCGTTGTGACCAGAAGCGTCGTCTCCTTCCGTTCCAGTTTGTATAACGAGAATATTCTTTGTGTTGTTCGTGTGGGTCGCTCTTGTGTCGCTCAAATCTATGCTGCCAACTTTTTTGTTCGGGCGGTAAATCGTTGTGCCTTCAATACCGCACTCCCAGCTGTCGCTGTAGAATCTGTCTATGAGCGTGTTTGTGCCTTTGAGCCTGAATTTTTTGCTCTTTTCAGTTTCTTCTGATTTATTCAACGCAACGTCGGTCGCCGTCACTTTGATTGTGTTGTAGCGTGTAGAGTTTCCGCTGTAGTTGTTGAATTTTACGTTTTTTAGGCGGAGAGTAAAGCTTGTTTTGCCTTCGGTGTTTTTGAGCGAGTCGTCCGCATCCTTAACTTTTATGTAGTTAGAAGATGTGTCTATATTGAAGTTTGAAGTGATTTCAGTTTCGCTCTCGGTGCCGTCGTCTGCACTTTCAACGAGGTAAAGCGTAGTTGTGTTCTGCAAAACAATGTCGCCCGCAAAGTCGAGTCGGCTAACGCCAGAGTTCGCTTCGTTTATCAAAATGTCCACCGTTACTTTTGTTGGACCGTAGTTGCTTACATGGCTTCCGCCAATCTGCTTGTAGTCAATCCAGTATTCTGGATTTGAGTTTGAGCTTGTGCCGGTAAAGAGAGTGGCCTTCTTTAAGTCTGGAATTTCCACCGCCTCAACAATCGGTTTTGTAGTGTCGATTGAGATTCCGATTTCGCCCACTGAATTTGTTTCGTGCGAGTTGATTGCCGTGTCGGTGATTGTCGCCTTAATCGTGTAGCGTCCTTCTGCGGCTGTTCCGTTTATTTGGAGCCCTGTGAGCGAGAGTTTTCCCGTGGTTCTTGGAACCTCCAAAATGAGTGTTGAGCTGTCGTCCACGTCTGGCGCGCATGTAATCGTGCTTCCGTTGTATTTTGCAACAAAGTCTGTCGCGCTGAACGGAGCCACGCTTATATCTTGCTCGGTGCCTGAGCCGTCGTCGAGAGTTACTTCGAGCTTGATTTTTTTGAGTCCGGCTGTCGCTTCAGTAAATTCAATATTCAAAGTCTGGTCGGTAAGAATGTTTCCTGTGGCGATTCCAGGCGTTCCGCTTGCCGCAGTCCAGCTGAGCTTGTTGAGAACCGGAGGCGTGTTGTCGTAGTAGATTGGGTTAATTTCCTGCGGTTCGCTCGTGTTTCCAATATCGTCGCGGATTGCAACCGTTACCGAAACTTCTCCGTCGGCATTTGCGGTGGCCTTTGAAGCCAAGTAAACGTTCGGTGTATTTGTTGTTTTGTTGAACGTGTCTTCCCACTTAGTTGCGTCTGGAGTCTGCCAGTTTTCAGCGGTTGTGAGCTGGTAGTACCACTGAATGTCTTTTGGATTAGAGCGCAAGTATTCGTGTCCCTGGTCTGCAAAGAGGTTTGCCGCCTCAAGCTGATAAGTTACAGTCTTTAACGTTTCCTTGTTGTACCAGTTGTAAGGAGCCGCATCCGCGTCCGTAGTTCCCTGCTTGATTTTGTCCTTGTCAAGTACAGGCGGCTGGCTGTCTTTTACGACGTAGATTGAGCGGTAGTAGTTTCCGATTTCTTTGTTGTAGCAGTTTGCGTCGAATCCGCTGTTACCGATTGTATCTACTGCTGCAACGTCAATTCTGTATAGACCGTCTGGGTAGTCAGAAAGGTCGTAGCAGAAGAGGAATCCTGTAGTTGTTGTGTTGAGGTCTGTAGCGTTTTCTCCAGAAGAATATGAATATGTTTCTTCGTCGGAAGTTGTGTTCGGGCCAGCACTTCCGTTTGAGTTCAAGAGTTGAGTGTGTCTTGCGTAAAGCATGTAAACGTCATCCGCACCAGCTGCTTGACCGTTCTTAATATCGTTTGCAGAACACTGAATGTAGACTTTGCCCGTAGTTCTGTGTTTTAAGATTTCGTCTGTTGCAGAGTATGCAGAAATACTTGTGCCGCGAGAGAGGTATTTTTCTTTTCCGCTGTCTACAATCTGGTTGTGTTCCCATGTAAGTGTTTCGTCGCGTCCTGCCGTCATTTCGTTAATGGCTGGAGCGTCACCGTCAATTCCACCGCCAGTCGTAAATGAAATGTTGTCCGAGTTGCCCATTTCGTAGCCGTAAGCGTCAGTAACTTTACCGTCGATAACAACACGAATCGTTGTGTTTGCAGGCATTTTTTCGCCTTGCGGAAGCTGAATCGAAAGAGTTCTCTTTGTTTTTCCAAGGCTTATATTCTTAAAGTCGGACTTGATTGAAGCCAAAGTCATGTTGTCGAACGTTCCGTATGTTCTGTAAATCTCAATGTTTTCGCTCAGTTCCTTTGTTCCGTCTTCATTTGTAGTGATAAGCGTGCTTTCGTCCATTTCTTTTGAGAAGACTAAGCGGATTGTCATGTTTCGTACAATGTCGGAAGCTCCGCTTGCAGGAAGTGATGTGGTTAATTTTGGGCGTTCTGCGACCACAGGAATAATAAAAATGTCGTTTCGTGCACTGTTGATTACAACTTGTGTAGAACTTGAATATGGGTCAGAAAACTGCACGATGTCGTCACTTATTTCGTCTACTTTGTAATTTTCGAGATAGTCTGCTTCGTTATTAAAAATTATTGAATGTTGTCTTGTTGTTGAGTATTTTGATGTTGAGAACGCTGCCCACTTGTAAAATCCGTAGGCATCGCTGGTTGTTGCCTGCACTTCGAACGGAACTTCGACTTTTTGCGTGGTGGCACCGTCAAAATTGGTTGAGCCTTCTTTTGTGTTTGCGTATCGAACAAAGACGCTTATTTTTTGGGCGTTAGCGACTTTTACTTCTTCATCGACAATGCCAAAAAATTCGTCGCTTTTCATCCAGCTGTCGCAGGAAGCTAGCACGAGCGTGGCCAAGAGAGAGAGCAGCAGAAGATAAATTGCTAACGCTTTATTAGTTTTCTGTTTTTTCATTTTCATCACCTTTTTTTCGTCTTCGTCTTCGTCCTTGCGCCGCTTAAAAAGCAGGATTATAAAGAACAATGCTGCAAGTCCCGAAGCTCCGCAAGCGAGCAAAACAAATGCCAGCGAAGTGTTTTTTTCTTCTTCGCTTGTCTCTTTTGCCTTGCTTTGTGCGTCGCTAAATCCGTCCCAAACTTCGTCGATTGTTTCGAGCGCGGATTTTTCAGCTTTTTGGTTTACTTTGTCGTTTTCTTGATTTACTTTTTTAGAAGGTTTTTCTGATATATCGTTTGTAAAGCTATCCCAAACAGCGTCGATTGTTTCGAGTGCAGATTTTTCTTTTGATGCTGTGTCGTTTTGCTGTTCGAGTTCTGTATTTCTATTATTGATTATAACACTATCTGTTGATTTTTTAAGGTTAACTTTAGGTTTGTTCTGAGAATTTTTCGCTAATTCTTTGTTATTTTCGTTCAGGGCTGCAAGTTCAGCCTCTGATTCCTGCTGGAGAATCAGTTTTAGGAAGTCATTTTGAATTTCTTCTGTTTCTTCTTCGTCTTCTATTACGTCAAAATCCGCGTTCGGGTCGATTTTTGCGACTTTGTTAGAGTTTTCTTCTTTTGTTCCAGAAATTTTCATTTCTTCTTCAAAAGATTTCATTCCAGGAATGAGTTCTTCCGTGTAGGCTTCTTCCGGCGCCCATTCTGCAGACGGCGGGCGTGTGAATCGCGGAATTTCGACCGGCGCAATAACTTCCGGGTCTGTGGCGTAGCTTGTAGTCGCGTTAAATTCGTCGAATACGAGCGGAGGATTTATTGGTTCCGTTGGTTCGGCTTCGCTTGCTAACCGTGTGTTTTCAAGTGGTTCAACAGCTGCCGCAAGTTCAGTCTGTGGAGTGTGGATTGAGTCTGTTGAAACCACTGCACTTTCACTCTGGTAAGTTGGCTCTGTGCTTGCAGGTGCGTCTGCAAGTGCGAGCTGAGTTTTTGGCGAGTCGCCTTCGTCGCCTTCAAACATTTCGTCTTTGCCCAAAATTGAATCCGGCGTAACAGGCTCTGTAACGGCGATTTGTGGAGTTTCAGCTGGTTCAACTGCCGTGGCAAGTTCAGTCTGTGGAGTGTTGATTGACTCTGTTGAAACCGCTGCACTTTCAGCTGGTAAGTTGGCTCCGTGTCTTGCAGGTGCGTCAGCAAG
>NZ_JPUF01000070.1 GCF_014737315.1 Treponema zioleckii
GCATCTCATTTTATGAAAACTAAAAAAACGACTCCAAAAATCATAGAACTTTGAGCTACGGTAAAGTGTTCGTGTTCCCCCAAATCGTGATTTGTAGAAAGCGCAAAAAATCCGCGTTTCCTATGAAGTGCGCAAACTTGGCATAATTATGCTTTTTTTATGTATGCCAAGTTGCTTTGCAAATAACAGGACGCATAAATAATGTTACAGATTCATGGAAACGAAATATAAACGGAGATTTCTAATATATGAAAAAACGATATTTAATTTTTCCAATCATAATTCTATTTCTTTTATTTGCTTTAAAAGATTTTTGGTGCCTACGAGTAAAAATATCGGAGCGTAGTTATATTCAACAGGTTCCTTTTACGAAAAACTATGTATTAAACTCTAAAAATCAAGGAAAACTTGTAGGGTATGTTTATGAATGGAAGTTTTCTAGCCCGTATCTGTATGGAAGCGACTTTTTCGACAATTACTTTTTAGCTAATGAAATAACTGGGACAGTAAAAATGTATAAAAACCTTCATGATTTCTATGTTGATTTAGATAAATATGGACTTGCTTATACTATGGATAACTGCACCAGGGTAATAGATTTCACGATGATTAATTAGTTTTGGATTGTTAACCGTAAAAAAACTGAAAAACTCTCTGCCTTATGTCATAATAAAGTGCGGAAGCTACTATGGGTGAAGCCTTATTGGAAATGTATGCCACAATGACGGCAGCCGATCAGAAAGAATTGTATGATTTTGCCCTGTTTATAGTTTCTAGGCGTGAGCGAACAAAAAATACGCCAATCTCGGATTATTAATATTCCAAGATGGGATAATACAAGAAATCGTTTTGAGGAGAATCATGAAGAATTTAATTTGTTTTGGCATAATTATGCTTTTGGCAATGAATTGTTCATATGCTCAAAATATTGAAGTTGTAAATAAAAATGAGCTAGTTACCAACAATTTTAAGACAGATTTAGAATTATTGGTAAATTTTAATCCAAGCCAAAGTGGAAAAATGATTTTTTCAGAATCAGCCGACAATATTGAAATAAACTCTATTTATGCGGATGGGGATGAAATTATTGGAACAGAGTTTGATGATGAAATTACGGCAGAAAAAATTTCCAAAATAACATCTAATGAAAGACGTCTTTTAAGGCTGCTGTATTCGGCAGATTTTGAAGCTTGGATTTTATTTGCCTATAACTATGATAATGATGAATTAATATTAAAGAGCTATGCTATACCTGTAAAAGCAAAATGTATCGAAGTCAATTACTCGATACACTACATAACAGAAATCACTGAAGATGGAGATTATATACTCGAAAATAGTAAAATTTTTAATCAGATTTTTTATTTGCGATAACATGCAGAAAAAATATTATTGAAAGCTTGTAGGATAATTCTGTATGGGAGTGCAAGTATCATATAGTGTGGATTCCGAAATGCAGGAGACCTGCAGCCGCGGTAATTGTTCCTAAGAAAAATCGAATACTAAAAAATCCACTTGACAATATGACTTTTATTCCTTAACATATCTATAACATTTTAATATTGATTTATTTAAATGGACTCGTTGCAACGAGTCCATTTTTATTTAATTCGTTATCATTATTTTTTTTATAAACAGGAAGTTATGGAATATATACCATTAAGTTCTTTTAAGTATTACACGGAATGTGAGGAGCTTGTCAGTTCGCTTGGTTATCATCTTGTTGAATTGAAAATCTCACCTCAGAAGGGTGTTGTACAGATTCTTGCGGTAATTACTGCGGCTGATGCAACTTCGAATATTGGCGTTAACGATTGCTCGAAAGTGCATCGTCTTCTTCTCGAAAAAATCGAGGCTCTTCTTGGACACGACAACACTTATATGGAACTTACTTCTCCAGGTCTTGAGAGAAATATTAAGAACGCTGCTGAATTCCAGTTCTTTGTTGGCCGGGAAATAAGAGTTTTTAGTCGTAGCGCGTCAGATTGGATTGGCGGAAAACTTGTTGGGGCTGATGATAAATCCGTTACCCTTGAAGTCGTTTCGGAGGCGGACAAAACTGCTGATTCAGCTCCTGCAGAAACAAAGACTGTACTTTTTGACGACATCGCAAAAGCAAAATTTATTCACTTATAATTATACCTAATGGGGGGACAAGAAAATGTCTGAAATGGCAAATGCAATCCGCGAATTGACAGAAGAACGCGGGTGTTCACTGGAATCAGTCAAATTAACTATCGAAAATTCAATAAAGGCTGCTTATAAAAGAACTTTTGGAACTGCAGACAACTGTGTTGTAAAATTTGCACCTGATATGTCAGATGTTTTGGTTTATTCAAAAAAGACCATCGTTGACGGTGTTTACGACCCTGTAACCGAAATCGAACTTGAAGATGCGTTAAAGCTCAGCTCTGAGTGTGAACTTGGCGACGAAATTGAAATCCTCGTTGACCCTAAAGGCTTTGACCGTTCGGCGGTATCAACTGGAAAACAGACTGCTCACCAGGGCTTGAACGAGAGCTTTAAAGACCGATTGTACAATGAATACAAAGACAAAATCGGCGAAATCGTAATTGGATACTATCAGCGTGAGCACAACGGAAATATTTTCGTTGATTTGGGAAAGCGCGAGTCTGTTGAAGGTTACTTGCCGCTAAAATATCAGAGCCAGCGCGAGCATTACGATAAAAATGACAGAATCAAGGCTTTGATTGTTGACATCAAAAAAATTTCCTCTGGCTTGCAGCTCGTTCTGAGCCGAAGCGATTCAAAATTCGTTCAGAAGTGTATTGAGCTTGAGGTTGCGGAACTTGCCGACAAGACAATCGAAATTCACAAAATCGTTCGTGATGCTGGCTACAGGACTAAGATTGCCGTAAAATCAAATCGCGAGGACGTTGATCCAGTTGGTGCTTGCGTTGGTTTGAAGGGAACCCGAATCCAGAACGTTATTCATGAGCTTATGGGCGAGAAAATCGACGTTCTCAAATATGATGATGACCCGACTGTGTTCATCAAGAATGCTCTTTCTCCTGCAAAGGTCGAGAAAGTCATTATTCTTGACGAGTCTAAAAAACAGGCCCTTGCGGTCGTTACGGAAGACGAGTTCTCGATTGCAATCGGAAAATCTGGACAGAACGTTCGTCTTGCAAACCGTTTGTGCGACTGGAGCATCGACGTTAAGACTGAAGCTCAGTTTGCCGAACTTGATTTGTCAGAAATCAGCACAAGAAAAGCTGCCGAGTCTCTCTTTGAGGGCGGAAACGTTGCTTCGGAAGACGGCGAGTCAGTTGCTGGTGAAAACGAGACTCCGGAAGAAATCACATCTGTATCTGAACTTCCTGGCGTGGACAGCAAAGTTGCTGAAATCTTGAAGAGTGCCGGATTCGATGATATTGAAAAATTTGTCGAAGGCTACGAAAATGGTGATGTGCAGAAACTTGAGGGGCTTACGCTCGAAGAAATTGAAAATGTAAGCAAAGTTATTCATAATACTGTAGAATTTGTTGAGGAAGAAAATTCTTCTGATGCCTCTGAAAATCAGGTTGAAGAAGAGGAAGAAGAATATTTCTGCCCTGAATGTGGAGCTAAAATTACACTCGATATGACACAGTGTCCAAACTGTGGTGTAGAATTCGAGTTTGAAGAGGATGAGGAATAGAAAATAGTATGGCAGAAGAAGAGAAAAAAACAGAAAAACCAGAGTTTGTCTTGACAAAAAAGAAGGCTGAAAATCCTGCTCCTAAAAATGAAGGTGCTGGAAAACCTGCGCCTAAAACTGGTTTGGAAAAGAAAAAGGTTGTCGTCGTAAAAAAGAAACCGGCTCAAAAAAATGATTCGGTCGAAAAGTCGCATGAAAAAGTTCATCCGGTTGTAAAGAATTCGGGTGCGTCTGCGGCTCAGTCTTCCGTTCCTCCAAAAAATCCTGCTGCAAACTCGACTGCTCCACAAGAGGCTGCTAGTAAGACAGAGAATCGCCCAAAACAGCAGAAAACTTTCGAGATTAATTCTGCTCGCCCGAATGTAAAGGCCGGAAATCTTTCTGACCGCCCGAAGAATAATTATCGTGGCGGCTACGGAAACCGTGAGGGCGGATACAATAACGGTGGTTACAACCGACAAGGGGGCGGTCAGCGTCGCGAGGGCGGATTTACTGGCACTCAGGCTCGCGAGAACTATCAGAACCGCGAGCGCGACGGAAACCGACAGGGCGGCTATCAGGGAAACCGACAGGGCGGATACCAGGGAAATCGTCAGGGAAATTTTCAGGGAAACCGACAGGGAAACTTTCAGGGCGGAAACCGTGGGCAAAACGGCGGAAGACCTGGCTTTGGCGGACCTAGACCTGGATTCGGCGGAAGGCCTGGCTTTGGTGGCGGTGCTCCGGCTAGTCCGATTCCTGCACCGACTACGAACAAAAAACAGTTCAAAGGAAAAACAAAGCAGGTTTATAACAATCGAAAAGATAAAGAGGAACTTTTTGACGAGGAGGAGCTTTACAAAAAGAAGCAGACAACTCCTGCGAGCGTAGTTCCAAAATCAATCGATATTATGGAAACAATTTCTGTTTCCGATCTCGCTAAAAAGATGAATCTCAAGGCGAGCGACATTATTGCCAAGCTCATGGGCATGGGAATGATGGTCACAATCAACCAGTCAATCGACAGTGATACAGCTACAATCGTTGCTGACGAGTATGGTTGTGAGGTTCACCTCGTAAGTCTTTACGACGAGACTGTAATCGAGAGCGACAAAGGAAACGAGGAATCTTATCAGGTTCGTCCTCCAATCGTTACGGTTATGGGACACGTTGACCACGGTAAGACAAAGACACTCGACGCTATTCGAAAGACAAACGTTGCTGCGGGCGAGGCTGGTGGAATCACTCAGAAAATCGGTGCTTATCAGGTTAAGACTGCTAAGGGCGTAATCACATTCCTTGATACACCAGGTCACGAGGCATTCACAATGATGCGTGCCCGTGGTGCACAGATTACGGATATCGTAGTTCTCGTAGTTGCGGCTGATGATGGCGTTATGCCTCAGACTCTCGAAGCTTTGAGCCACGCAAAGGACGCAAAAGTTCCGATTATCGTTGCCGTTAACAAAGTTGATAAACCTGACGCAAACCCAGACCGCGTAATGACTCAGCTCTCTGAGCAGGGGCTTACACCAGAGGAATGGGGTGGCGACACTCAGTACGTTAAGATTTCTGCTCTCAAAGGCATGGGGATCGACGACCTTCTCGACGCAATTCTCTTGCAGGCAGAGGTTCTTGAGCTTAAAGCTCCGTTCGACACTCGTGCGGAAGGTAAGATTATTGAGTCTCGCGTTGATCAGGGACGTGGTGTTATCGCTTCTGTTGTCGTTCAGTCTGGAACGCTCCGTATTGGAGACCCGTTCGTTGCGGGAATCTACTCTGGCCGTGTTCGAGCTATGTTCAACGACAGAGGAGAGCGTGTTTCTGAGGCTTTGCCAAGTATGCCTGTTGAGGTTCTTGGTCTTGAGGCAATGCCGAATGCCGGGGATCCTTTCCAGGTTACAGAGAGCGAAAAAGACGCACGTGCGATTTCTGTTAAGCGACAGGAACTTAAACGATTTGAGGATGCGAAGGCTGTTAAGAAAGTTACACTCGACAACCTTTACTCTACGATTGAGGCAAGCGAAGTCAAAGAGTTTAAAGTTATCATCAAGGCTGATTTGCAGGGGTCTGCAGAGGCTCTCAAATCTTCTCTCGAAAAACTTTCTACTCCAGAGATTCGCCTTAATGTTATCCATTCATCTGCAGGTGCAATCAACGAATCTGACGTTACCCTTGCTGCTGCCGATGAGAACGCGATTATTATCGGATTCAACGTTCGTCCTACTCCAAAGGCAAAATTGCTTGCCGATCAGGAAAAGGTCGAAATCCGCAAATACAACGTTATTTACAAATGTGTCGAAGAAATTACCGCCGCAATGGAAGGTATGCTCAAACCAGACACCAAAGAAGAAGTTATTGGACAGGTTGAGGTTCGAAACACTTTCCGTGTACCAAAAGTTGGCGTTATTGCCGGATGTTACGTTACCGAAGGTTTGGTTAAACGCTCAAGCAGCGTAAACCTTATCCGCGAGGGCGTCGTAAAATTCACTGGAAAGATTTCTTCTCTCAAACGTTTCAAGGACGATGTTAAAGAAGTCGCTTACGGCTTTGAATGTGGTATTGGTCTTGAAAACTGGCAGGATATTCAGGAAGGCGATGTTCTTGAAATCTTCGAATATGTTGAGGTTGCACGAAAACTCGGCGATTCAATCGCAAAAGAAAAGGAAGCTGCAAAGGCTGAGGGTTCTTCTGAAACTGAATCTACAGAGGCGTAAGGCAATCTGAATCGTTGGGGCTGATTAAAAAACGGTGATTGAGCGTTGAAAAATCACCACGTGATATAATATCAGCCCCCATTTTTTTTATTTTATAGGATATAAACACTGATGGGTGAATTTAGAATGCTTCGGCTCGGCGAGCAAATCCGTGAGGAAATCTCCCAGCTGATTATGCGACAAAATATAAAAGACCCTCGCGTTTCAACTTTTCTTTCTATAAATAGGGTTGAGGTTGCAAGAGATCTTGCGTACGCGAAGGTTTATGTCTCAAGTTTTATGAATGAGTCTCAGGTAAAAAAAGGCGTTGAAGGGCTTAACAGCGCGGCTGGGTTCATTCAGTCTTCGATTGCAAAAAAACTTACGATTCGTCAGTTTCCAAAGTTGACGTTCGTTGTTGACACAAGCATGAAGGAAGGCTTTGACATGGTTAACAAACTTACCAGACTCGAAGCCGAGGAAAAAGCCCTGCATAAAGACGAGGTTTCATCTGAATCCGACAAAAATGAAAAAGAAGACTAATGATGACGAAAGCGGAATTTTGCTTCTCGCAAAAAAAAGCGGTAAAACGAGTTTCTCGTCCCTGTCTTCTGTAAAACATGCTTTGGGAACGGGGAAGGTCGGCCACACCGGAACGCTCGACTCATTTGCAGACGGGCTTCTTGTTGTGCTGACAGGAAAACTCACACACCTCGTTCCTCATATCACTGGTTTTAGCAAAACTTATCTTGCTTTGATAGAATTCGGTTCTGAGACCGATACGCTGGATCCGACTGGCCATGTCGTAAAAACTGGAGAAATTCCTTCGGAAGAAGATGTTCGTGCTTCCCTTGAAAAATTCACGGGAACGATTGACCAAATTCCTCCTCTTTACAGTGCACTCCACGTTAACGGAAAAAGGGCCAGCGATTTGGCGCGGGAGGGTAAAATTGCTGAAATTCCTGCAAGAAAAATAACGATTCATTCAATTTTTCTTCTCGATTTTTACGAAAAATATGCGTTAATTGAAGTTCATTGCTCGAAGGGAACGTATATTCGCTCTCTGGCGCGTGACATTGCTGCTGAGTGCGGAACTTGTGCGCATCTTTTGGCATTAAGGCGGACTTCTGTAGGTCCTTTTTCGCTGAAAAATGCCGTTGGCGCGGAGTCTCTTGAAAAATTCACGATTTCTGCGATTCTGGCCAGAAAAGATAAACTTGAAAATCCAGTTGATGAAAAAATTGATTTTGATGATGAGAAGAATCGTTTGCTTCGGCTGAACGAACATCTTGCGATTCAGAATGCACTTTTGCCAATGACGGCGGAACTTTCGGAGCTTTGTGGGCTTAGCGCGGTGATTCTGAATGAGAATTTTGTTGATTCTTACAGAAACGGCAGACCGCTGACGCAAAAATCCTTTGATTTTTCGGATTCTGCCCCGGATGACGGTGAGCTTGCGGTTTTTTATCCAGACCGGCGTTTTGCGGGAATCGTCCAAAAAAAAGGGCGTCGTTTTTCTTATGGCTTTGTGATTCCTCCTCGCCCTCGGTTTTGCGTGTATTCCTGGGACGATGTGGTTTCTGGCAAATTCTGCAAAAAATATTTGGAACAAGGTACGGCCCTTACAATCGGAAGTTTTGACGGCCCCCATATAGGGCACAACGAATTGTTTGAGTCGGTGCTTTCAAAGCGGAAGTGCGCGAATCCTCTGGTTCCCGGGGTAATCACTTTTAAAAAATCTTTGCGAGGTTTTAAGCATCCCGACACTTATGCCGGCGACGTTGCTTCTCTTTCTCAAAGGCTTGCCGCGATTGAGGCGAAGGGCTTTGCATTTGCGGTGGTTATTGACTTTTCTCCAGAATTCGGTAAAATAATTGGCACTGATTTTTTATCTATGCTGATAAAATTCTGTGGAATGAAGTTTCTTGCCGAGGGAAAAGATTTTCATTGCGGCTATAAAAGTTCTACTGATATGGCTCAAATCGAAGAGTTTGGCAATTCTAACGGTTTTGATTTGGAGACAATCGCTCCTGTTTTTTATGGAGAAGAAAAAGTCAGTTCCTCTCGCATACGAAAATGCGTTTTGGATAAAGATTTTAAGTCTGCAAAATATATGCTGGAGCGTCCGTTCATGTTGGACTGCTCTGATTTTGAATGGCAGAAGTCATTCGAAGGCAATAAAAAAATCCTGACTGCTGACGTAAAAGGCGTTCAGGTTGTTCCTCCGAGCGGGGAATACAAAGTTTTGGTAATAATGTCCAGTATTGGGCATAAATCTGGTGAAGCTCATTCAGCTGAGAGCGTCCGTGCATATCGTTCTGATTGTACATTTGAGAATCGTCATCTTCATCTGGCGTTCTCCGATGAATTAATTAGCGGTTTTGTTCGGTCGATTCGGTTCGATGCACAGTAAAATCCAGAAAAATATTTTATTTTTTTAAGGAGTAAGTTATGGCACTTACAAAAGAAACAACAGCATCTCTCGTATCAAGATTTGGTGCAAACGAGGCAGACACAGGAAACACAAAAGTTCAGATTGCAATCCTCACAGAGCGAATTAAACAGCTCACAACTCATTCAAACAACTTCCCAAAAGACACAAGCGCAAAAAGAAGCTTGCTCAAAGTAATTGGTGCTCGCCGTTCGCTTCTTCGCTATCTTCAGAGAAAGGATCTTGCTACATATCGTCAGCTTATCAGTGATCTTGGTCTCCGCAAATAAGCTGGGGTTGACCTATGGTAAATAGAGTTACATATAAAATTGGAAATGAAGAACTGATTCTCGAAACCGGAAAAATCGGTAAGCAGGCTAACGGTTGTGTTTATGCCCAGTTCGGTGGTGCTGCTATCGTTGCTACGGTTTGTGCTTCTAGCGAAGTAAAAGAGGGATTGGACTTCGTTCCAGTTACTGTTGAGTATAACGAAAAATACTACGCAGCTGGAAAAATTCCTGGCGGATTCATTAAGCGTGAAGGACGACCGAAGGATAAGGAGATTTTGGTATCTCGCCTTATCGACCGTCCTATGCGTCCTCTTTTTGAACCTGCATTTGGTCGTGAGATTCAGATTGTTCCGACTTGCGTTTCTTCTGATGGCGTAAATCCACCAGATATTCTTGCGGTAATCGCTTCGTCTGCCGCAGTATCAATTTCTGATATTCCGTTCCACGGACCTGTAGCTGCTTGCCGTGTAGCTTACATTGATAACAATTATGTTATTAATCCTACATTCCAGCAGCAGGAAAAGGCTCAGCTTGAAATCGTCGTAGCCGGAACTAAAGACGGTTTTACAATGGTTGAGGGTGGAGCTAATGAAGTTTCTGAGGATGTAATGCTCGGTGCTCTTGAGCAGGCTCAGGGATTCATTACTGCAATGTGTGAGTTGCAGGAGCAGCTCGTTGCAAAATGCGGAAAAGAGAAATTGCCTTTGGCACCTCTTAACGTAGAACTTGAGAATAAAGATGCGATTATTGCCGAAGCAACACCTCTCTTGGAAAAAGCTTGTTTCCAGGACAGCAAAATTAGCCGTGGAAAAGCAATCGCTGAAGCTAAAAAGCAGGTCGTTGAGAATCATGCAGAGCAGCTTGCTGATGAGATTCAGAAAAAGTTGTTCGATGCTTGTTTCGATGATATTCAGTACAACCTTTTGAGAAAATCTATTCTCGATAAGGGCGTTCGTATTGATGGACGAAAATGCGATGAAATCAGACCTATTACTTGCGAGGTAAACGTTCTTCCGCGTCCGCACGGTTCGGCTCTGTTTACACGTGGTGAAACTCAGTCTTTGGCAGTTTGTACGCTCGGTACTGCGCTCGATGCACAGGTGCTTGATGATATTGATGGCGAGAGAAGCGAGAACTTCATTCTTCATTACAACTTCCCTCCATATTCTGTAGGTGAAGTTGGTCGTTTGACAACTGGTCGCCGTGAAATTGGTCATGGTAACTTGGCTCGTCGTTCACTTGCTCCAATGATTCCTTCGATTTCTGAATTCCCATACACAATTCGTGTTGTTTCAGAAATTATGGAGTCTAACGGTTCATCTTCACAGGCTTCTACTTGTGGTGGCTGTCTTGCTCTTCTTGCAGCTGGTGTACCAATGAAGAAAATGGTTGCCGGAATTGCAATGGGCTTGATTACAGAGGGTGAGCATTACGAGAGATATCAGATTCTTTCTGATATTCTTGGTGAAGAAGATCATCTCGGTGACATGGACTTTAAAGTTGCTGGTACAAAAGACGGTATTACTGGTTTCCAGATGGATATTAAAATCGCCGGTGTTACAACCGAGATTATGAAGAAGGCTTTGGCTCAGGCTAAGGAAGGTCGTCTCCATATCCTTTCTATCATGGAAAAGTGTATCGACAAGCCACAGATTATAAGTCCTTACGCTCCAAAAATCCTTTCTATGAAGATTGCTCCAGATAAGATTGGTGCGCTCATCGGTCCTGGTGGAAAAAACATCAAGGCTCTCTGCGCTCAGTATGGGGTTACAATCAACACAGAGGATGACGGAACTGTTCAGATTTACGGAAAGACTGGAAAATCAGCTGAAGAAGCTCGTCTTGCTGTAAAGGGAATTTGTGAGGATCCAGAGGTTGGAACAATCTACAATGGTACTGTAAAACGTATTATGGAATTCGGTGCGTTCGTAGAAATTCTTCCTGGCAAAGAAGGTCTCTGCCATATTTCTAAGCTCTCTCGACAGAGAGTTGAAAAGGTAACAGACGTTCTTAAAGAGGGTCAGCAGATTCCTGTAAAACTTCTTGAAGTTGATAAGATGGGACGTTTGAACCTTTCTTATATTGACGCTCTTGAAGCTCAGCAGAAAAACTAAGCGTATCGCTGGTAAATAGTTTGACTGAATAAAAAAAACAACGGCTCGGTTTGGGTCGTGTTTTTTGTTTTATAGCAGAGCAGCTTGAAAATTGTCATTCTGAACTTGTTTCAGAATCCGTAATACAAAAGATGCCGAAACATGTTCGTATAACAAACTTGATTTTGTTTTTAATCAACTTTGTTGCAATTTTCCTATTCAGTCAGAATTTTTTTTATGAACGGTATGACTTTTTGCATTTGCTCTTCAAGCTGGTATGGCGGATTTATGATGAACATTCCGCTTCCGTAGAGTGAGGCAAGGCCGGTCATTTCTTCTTCGTTTTTTACTTGCATTTCTAAGTCGAGAGTTTTGCCGTCCAAATCTGGGGCGGAGCAGGCGATTGTCTCTTTCATTGCGGAAATTTCCATTTTGCGGTGTGAGACAAGCGGGTACCAGAGTGCGATTACGCCCACCGGCCATTTTTTGTGGATTTGCGCGATTAACTTTCCGCAGGTTTCGTAGTCTGATTTTTCCTCAAAACTTGGGTCGATTACGCAAAGCCCGCGTTTTATTTCTGGCGGGGTTATGGCGCGTGCAAGTTCGTAGCCGTTCCTGTAGTGGATTTGAGGCTGAGTTTTGAACGTGCGTGCGTTTTCTTTTAATTCCTCGATTGTTTTTGGGTGCAGTTCCGAGAGAATCTGAACGTCGCTTTGCCGCAAAAAAGTGTTCTCAATCAATGGTGATCCAGGGTAGAGTGATTTTTCAAAATATGGTCGCACAATTTTTAGGTACGGTTCAAGGATTTTTATTTCTTCTGAAAATTCACCGTTTTTTTCTGCGTCAGAAATTTTTTTGAGAAACAAGCTGATTCCGTTTTCTGCTTCACCAGTTTTTAGAAGGCGTTCGTCGTTCAAATCATAAATTCCGCTTCCTGCGTGAGTGTCGATTATTGTGAACGGTTTTTCTTTTTTGCAAAGATGCTCCAAAATCAAACTGAGTGTTACGTGTTTTAGAATGTCAGCGTGGTTTCCCGCGTGGAACGAATGAATGTAGCTGAGCATTATTCCTCCGTGCCGATTGATTCGGCTTCTTTAATCCACATTGCACCCGAAGCATCGCTTGGCATTCTCCAGTCGCCACGAGGCGAGAGATTTACCGAACCGACTTTTGCGCTGTCTGGCATACAACTTCGTTTGAATTGCTGTGCGAAGAAACGTTTGTAGAACGATACGAGCCATTTTTTTATTTCTGTGCGTGGATAAGCAAGGTGTTCTTCCTGCTTTATGAATGCACGTTCCGCGAGGAAAAAGTATTTTTTTTGGTGAAAAGCCGAATCGAAGGACATAGTAAAGAAAAAAGTCATGCAATTCATACGGTCCGACGATGCTTTCTGTTTTTTGTGCGATGTTTTTTCCGTCTGGAGGAAGAAGTTCCGGGCTTACAGGGGTGTCGAGGATGTCTTTGAGTACGGATGAAAGTTCTTTGTCTCCGTTGTATTCTGCTTCGTCGGCGAACCACTGAACCAAATAGCGTACGAGCGTTTTGGGAATCGAGCCGTTTACTCCGTACATTGACATGTGGTCGCCGTTATAGGTGGCCCAGCCTAGAGCCTGCTCGCTCAAATCGCCGGTTCCGATTACAAGTCCGCCTGTTTTGTTTGCAACGTCCATAAGCACTTGTGTGCGTTCCCGAGCCTGGCAGTTTTCGTAAGTTACGTCGTGAACGTTTTCGTCGTGCCCGATGTCCTTAAAATGCTGTCGGACTGACTCTGCGATTTTTACTTCGCTTAAAGTCGCTCCCGTTTTTTTTGCGAGAAGACATGCGTTGTTGTAAGTGCGGTCGGTCGTTCCGAAGCAAGGCATTGTGATTGCCTGAATCTGCTTGCGTTCAAGTCCCGTAAGGTCGAATGCGCGGCAAGTTACGAGAAGTGCGAGCGTTGAATCCAATCCGCCGCTCAAGCCGATTACGGCAGATTTTGCGTGCGTGTGGCGGAGTCTTTTTGCAAGTCCCTGTGCCTGTAATTCGATAACTTCGCTGCAGCGCTCGTTTCTTTCTGTTGTGCCTGCAGGAACGAAAGGCGTTCTTGCAATTCTTCGGGTGAAGTTTTCTGGTTCGTCTGTTGACTGATTCAAATTGTCGTTTTCGGATAAGTCAACTAGAATCATCTCGTATTCGTCTCGCAAGTTTGCGGCACAGTCTGCGAAAGTTGTCGTGCGGTATCGTTCGTGCCAGATTCTCTCCAAATCGAAGTCCGCGTACTGAATCGAATTTTCAAAGAGTTTGCTTTCGGCAAGAATCGAGCCGTTTTCTGAAAGTATGCTGTGTCCCGAAAAAACTAAGTCCGTGGTGCTTTCGTCGTTGCCCGCATTTGCGTAAATGTATGCACTCACGGTTTTTGCGCTTTGAGCCGAGACGAGCGTTCTTCTGTAGCTTGCCTTGCCAATGATTTCGTTTGACCCGCTGAGGTTTGCGATTACCGTTGCTCCTGCGAGTGCGTGGTCGGTTGAAGGGGAGTGCGGAACCCAAAGGTCTTCGCAAAGTTCAATTCCGAGCGCGAAAAGTGGGTTACTTGAGTCTTTTATAAGGATTCGTGTTCCGAATGGAACTTTTGGGTTTTCTTTAGAGACAAAAATTGTTTTGTTTTCGCCAAAATCGTAGCATGGCTTAAAGTGCCTGCGCTCGTAGAATTCCGCATAGTTTGGAATGAATGATTTTGGAATTATTGCGAGGATTTTTCCTTTGAAGACAATTGCCGCCGTGTTGTAGAGAGAGGAGCCGTCGCAAATTGGAAGTCCGAGCACGAGGATTGTGTTCAAAGACGCGGTTTTTGAGGCGATATTTTGGAGAGCCTGTACCGCACTGGTTTGGAGCGTTGTCTGTAAAAAAAAGGTCTGAGCAGGTGTAGCCTGTTATGCAAAGTTCTGGAAAAACAACGAGTTTTGCGCTGTTTTTGCTAGCTTCTTCTGCGTTTTTAATTATTTCGATTGCGTTTGTGTCTGTGTCTGCCACAATAAGGTGTGGGGTTGCGCTTGCCGCGCGAAAAAATCCGTATTTCATAATCAGAATGATAAAGCAAAATGAAAAAATTGTCATTCCAAGTGAACTTACCGATGTAAAAATCTATTGGTCGTCCACTGCGGGGTTTCAAAAAATAATGGCTGAGCGGAATTTGTATCTGACTTGCTACGCTCGCACCGCCCAGAATCATTTTTTTGCCCCGCCTCCGTTACCGCCCAATAGATTTTTAATTTGGTGTGTCCATTTGAATATTTCATTTTGTTTCCGTGGGTAGAAGGTGAGAGCGTGCTGGACAAAAAAAGGCTGCCCGATTTTGTTTTTGGGCAGCCTTTTTAAGAATTGTCGTTATGCCGAATTTATTTCGGTGTGACAATGCGATTTATTAGAACTTGTACTGTACAGAAAGCTGTGCGAAAGAAATGTTGTGGTTCTTGTCGTTCTGCTGTGTAAAGTTGTAGAACTGACCGTTCTCGTTGTTAGAGTAGATGTAAGCTCCACGTGCGATGAATGTAAGACCGTCAAAGATGTTGTAAGAAATCTTTGGCTGAACACACCATTCTTTGCATTCGATTCCGTAGATTACTGTACACTCAGTTGTGAGTTTTTCGTAAAGCCATTTGTCGCTTACATTTACAACGAGCTGGTTGTTTGTGTAGTTTCCGTCGGAGTTGTAATCAACATCGTAAGTTTTATAAGCTCCGTCCTCGATTTTATCATTTTTAAGAACGTAACTTCCTGATTCCTGAACGTTGATGTTGAGGTTGTGGATTGGAAGGTCCATATCGAATCCTGCTACCCAGCCGATTGAGTTGTTCTTAATCCACGGATTGTCTCCGGCTGTATCTTCCGTAAGGTTATAAGCGAATTCCCAGCGAGTGTTGAACTTCCAGAGAACGAATGCAGCTTCAAGACCGAATACCTGTACCTGATCATAGTTGAGTGAAGGAAGTTCAAGTTTTTGATTTCCTGTTCCCACATATGTTGAAGCTTCTGCTTGTGCATATTTAGCAATAATAGCTTTTGTTGCCAATGCCTGTGCAGTTGTCTCTGTTGCTTGTCCGGCAGCAATCAAAGCTGCTGCTGTAGTAGCGATTTCTTGATTATGTCTTGTAACAAGTGCATAAAGATATGGAGCATCGTTTGCGTTAAGTTTTGTTGAGTCTGCGAGTACTGTCGCAACTTCTGACTGTATAGCATTTGATATTGAATCAACAAAATTTCCAAGGTTTGCACTTGGCTGTTTGTAGTGACCGTAGTAGTAGCTTGCACCAAAGTCGATTCCGCTGAATGTAGCTGTGAATCTTGCACCTGCCTGACCGTATTTGAGAGTCTTGATGTTGTCCTCGTACAAATTATCTGCAGAGAAAGAAGACATAGTTTGAAGACCGTCAACGATGCCTGCGTAGTCCTGGTTGCCTAATGATGAGCTAAGGTCAATTGCGGCGTTGTGTTTTACGATGCCTGTTACAGTGTTCGTTAAATTTGTCATTGAATATGGTACGAGAACACCGTCGCTTGCAAATCTGTCGGCTGTCATCATTGGAGTGTAAACACCCTCAAGTTTGATGTTTGAGAGGTAGTCGCCTGAGCTTGGGCTTGCGTAAGAAACTTTGAACATTGGTTCAGCGATTCGGCGGTCAATGTAGTCTGGGAAAACGAAGTCTGTGTAGTCGTTTGCGTTAAAGTTGTCGAGTACGTGGAGTTTGTCGCCTTTTCCCCAAACGTTCTTCATTTTGCCGGCTTCAACTTGCCAGTTTCCGAGGTATGAGCGAACAGTAACTTCTTCAAGAACGTCCTCTGGGTTGTCCTTGATTGTTGCCGTGTCAAGCTTCAATTTTCCGTTAAAGTCTGTGCTTGAACCGTTGTAGTTCAAATCGAGTTTAAGGTAACCGTTAGCCTCTGTTCCTGTCTTTGTAGAAACATCGTTTGCGCTCTTGTAACCTTCGTTTGTGTCAATCCATGCGCGAGCGTTTACGCCAGCTTCGCCACTCCATTCGAGTTTTGGCTCAACATAAGCCTCTGCACCGTCCGAGCTTTCTTCTCCGTCTGTGGCTGTTGCGTCGCCAAATCCGAAGTCAGATGCATCCTGTGCGAATGCTGGAACTGCGCTGAGCAATGCTGCAGCAGAAACAGCTCCTAAAATTTTCTTTGTAATTTTCATAAAAAACCTCTTGTTTTGTTCGTTAGGGTATCTCTAAAAAGTTAAATTTTGGATATTTTTGGAGGTTCCCGTTATTTAATCTTTCCTGTTATGAGCCACTGCTGTGTAAAGTAGCTTGTAGAAACTTTCTGATCCCACTTGTAGTCCTTAATCCAAAGGTGAGTTACGCGCTTTGTTTTTTCGTTAACTACGTTTACAGCACGGCGAACCTGGTAAGTACCCTTGATTCCTTTGGTCTGTTCGAGTTTTTCGATGACCATAGTTTTCAGCAGCGTGCCTTTTTTGTCGAAATTCTGGATTTTTACAGGCATGTAAGTCTTTTTGTCGATCCAGTAATGGCGGTAAGCGTATTCAACTTCTTTTGCCTTTGACGGAATCGGAGTTTCCTTGATTTGCCAGCAGTTGTAAGTGAATGAACCAAAGTCCTTGCTGGAAATAGTAACAGAAACGTTTGGATTTACCATTTCATGTTTGTCGTCGGTAATCTTTCGGCGGCCCATGTCGTTGTAAGTGAACTCGCTGCCAACGAACGGTTTTGAGCGGTCTCCCGAACCGATTCGGCGGGTTGTTCTTAAAGATGGAAGATAAACCCACTTGTCATCATCCTTGTTCTTTTTTCTGCCTGCAAGATGCGGGTGTCTTTTACAGATGCAGGTGAACGAAAATCGAATACAGTGTTTTTAAGACCGTTGTCTCCACCACCAATCTGCTTCAATTCGCGGTGCTCAACAATTTTTCCGTTTTCGATAATGTCCATAATGAGCGTTGACTGGCTGTATTCTGGAACGTTCAGATCCAAATATTTAGCCATAACGTCATGTGCTTCATCTGCAAATGCTGCAGAGAATGTTCCGAGGGCAAGTAAAACTGCCAGAGATTTTGAGAGTAACTTTTTCATTATTTAGCCTTTCCTGTTGTCAGCCAGTTCTGTGTGAAATAGCTGTCTGGGATTTTTTTGTCCCATTTGATATTGGTTACAGAAACGCGTGTTTTTCGTCCTGTAATTTCATTTGTAATCAAACAAGAGCGACGAAGTGGATATTTAATTCCTGTTGCGCCAGTTACTGTTTCGACTTTTTCGATGATGAATGTTTTGTAAAGCTTAGAAGTGTCTTTTTTGTCGTAATATTCCATTTTTACTGGAAGATAAGTGTTTTTGTCGATCCAAGAATATCTGTATGAATATTCAACAGTGCTCTTCTTTACTGGTGTAGATTTGATTTTCCAGCAATTGTAAGTTGCTGTTCCGTATTTTGCGCCGTTCGTGTTGCCGTTGATAGTAATGCTTTCGTTTGCGTTTACCATTTCGTGAGTGTCGTCATCAACGTGGCGAATTGACATGTCGTTGTAAGTGAACTCACAGCCAACGAAAGATTTTGAGCGTTCTGATGAAGGAATTCGGCGTGTCTGACGGAGAGAAGGCATGTAAATCCATCTGTCGTCGTCTTTTGCTGTTTTCTCCATTTGAAGAACTCGCGTTCCTTTGCTTTCTTTTGAGGTTACGAATTCAAAAACCGTGTTGATAAGCCCGTTTTTTCTGTTGCCGTACTGCATCATAACCTGATGGTCTACTTTTCCGCTTTTTTCAATAACGTCAAGGTTCATCTGGGATTCTGAGTAGTCCGGTGCCTTAAGCGTTGAGAATTTCTTCATAACGTCATAAGCTTCGTCTGCAAACGCATATGAAGAGATTGTCAGTGCAAATGCCATAGGGGCAAGAAGTTTGGTTAATTTCATATGTACTCCTTATTTAATATAACGAAAACTTTTTCTAGAGTATAACACAAGGTTTTATTTTGTTCATGCACTTTTGGCCATAATCTGTAAAAAAACCTAAAAATATCTTAATATTTTTTTTATGAAAAGCACTGATAAAAAATATATTTTATGATATAATAGAAAGGAAAACGTATTACCAATTGGGAGTCTGTTTATGAAGTTTAGAAAAAAAGTTTCAGCGAAAAAACAAGAGGGTACACAAAAATTAAAAGTTCCGTCACGGTCTGAACTAAATATGAAAAGAATTCATTCAATTGCATTCCGTGTAATCATCGGAATCACAGCGATGACTACAATTCTGCTTGTTGGCTTAGGAATTACGATTTTTAGGCAAGTCAAAGTCGTTAATGAAATTCAGTTCACGGAACGTCTTTCTAACACCCAGCACCTTATGGACGAGGTTTTGTATTCCTATTTTGTGGGATTGGACAAAACCGTAAATCTTCTTGCCAATGCCGGCGATGAAGATGCAGATTTGGTTTTTGACCTTGCGGGAAAAATCAAAGAGAGTAACGAGCATATCGTTGCTGCCGGTGTTGTTTATGATGACGGTGAAATCGTAAGTTTTCCTGAGAACAGCATTGTTGAATCTGACAAAGAGTTGTGGTACGACCGTGCTCTGGAAAACGATCCGAAAATTACATATTTTTCACCGCTCTACAAAAAGGCTGACGGTCAAATCGTAGTTGCCGGTGCGCAGACGATTTATGACGAGAACGGTTCGGTTCTTGGTGTTGCTGTTCTTGAAATTGGTGCAGAAATCTTCGTCAATCTTTTTGGTGACGAAACTTCAATGGGTGACATTAAATTCATTTTGATAGACGAAAATAGCAACGTCCTCTTGAATCCTTATTCCGTAAACATTGATTTTAAGAGCTGCGATGAAATGGGAATTGAATCTTTGAAAGGTTACATTCCGGGCAGCTTTGGCATCAGCCAGGAGAAGATTTTTGGAAAAGAGTGGTCTGAGGTTCGAAAAGTTTCTTCCGAAAATGATTTGTACAATGTTGATTATGCGATTATCATTCCGCTTTCGATAATCAATGCGTCTACAAATGCTGTTCTTGCAATCGTTGCGATTGTTCTTGCAATCGGATTTATTTTTTCTGTTGCAATGGCATTTATTATCGCTCATTCGATTACAAAACGACTTTTGCAGGTTACGTTCCTGCTCAAAAATATTTCTCAGGGCGACGGAGACCTTACCGTTCAGATTCCTGTCGGCGTAAAAGACAGGGATGAACTTGGACTTCTTAGCGGTTACTTTAACCTTACGATTAAAAAAATTGCAAATGCAATGAAGAAAATCATTTTGCAGACGGACAATATGCGCTCTCAGAGTGATTCACTTTCTGAAATTATGAACGACTCTGCCGCTGCTATGGAACAGGTTAACGGAAACATTAATAGCGTTCAGGTTCAGATAAAGAATCAGGCTAAGGGTGTTGAGCAGACTAGTGAGTGCATTGTCGATATTGCCGACAACGTTATAAAACTTAACGTAAATGTTGAGAAGCAGGCTCGAAGCGTTGAGATGTCGTCTTCTTCTGTTGAGGAGATGGTTGCCAATATCAATTCTGTAACCGGAATCCTTGAGAAGAATGCCGAGAACGTAAAACAGCTTGCCGATTCCGCTGAGACCGGTCGTAAAATCGTAAAAGAGACTGTAACGACAACTTCTCAGATTGCTGAGGAGTCTGCTGCCTTAATCGAGACTTCTAACATTATTCGTAACCTTGCGAGCCAGACAAACATGCTTGCTATGAACGCGGCTATTGAGGCGGCTCACGCAGGTGCTGCTGGTTCTGGGTTCGCGGTCGTTGCGGATGAAATTCGTAACCTTGCCGAAGATTCTAATAATCAGGGTAAGAAGATTGGCGATGTTATGAAGCATCTTCGCGAGATGATTGTTAGCCTTACAGAGGGCGCACAGAAGATGGAGAAACAGTTCAACGTTATTTTTGAGCACACGCAGACTGTTAACCATCAGGAAAGCGTAATTAAGAGTGCCATGGACGAACAGAGTGCGGGAAGTAAGCAGGTTATCGATGCGATTCATCAAATTAACAGCATTACGAACGACGTTCGTGACAGCGCGACAATAATGGAGCAGGGAAGTAATAGAATTCTTTCTGAGATGACTAAGCTTTCTGCTATTACGACGGAAATTAACGGTGCAATGGAAGAAATTACATCTGGTGTTAACGGATTGAACAATTCTATGCAGAACGTAAATAAACTTACGAAAGAAAGCGTAAAGAGCGTTAAAGGCGTTGCCGACGAACTTGCTAAGTTCAAGGTTGATTCTGAAAACTAACTTTCAAATCACGGCTGTCGTATAGGATAAACTTGTAAGTGCAAAAAATTGTCTGCACTACCGT
>NZ_JPUF01000071.1 GCF_014737315.1 Treponema zioleckii
AAGGTCGAGGTGCAGTTTTGTTGCTCGCGCGCCGCGAGCAACTTTGAGAATGTGAAGCATTGCATTTCTTTTCCCCCAGCAAAAAAAATGCTCCCGGCCGCAAGGTGCTTTTTTTTGCAGTCGGGAGCGTGGAGGTATCTTTTATTGACTGGATTTAACTTTTTTTTACATCTGATGGAGGTATTTACTCTGCAAATGCCTTGCTAGTCGCAGCGGTGAGCATATCCCACTCATTATTTTTTCCATCTTGCTGCAATGCGAATGTGATTCCGTCAACTTTTGACGAATCGCTTACAGTTCCTTCAAGAATCTGCAAAACTACAGTCGTTCCACTTGCAATTTCTTCATCAGCAGAACCAAGCTCAAGATTTACGCGGGCATTTGCTTCATTTTTATTTGCATCCCAATCATGATGTTCAACTGTAATAGATGCAAATGTTTTTTCAATTGCTTCAGCCTCCCCAATTTTTACAGAAACTTTTACATTTGTGAGAGTAACGCTACTTCCGCCGTCAAAAAGCTGGAATGTAAGACCAACATCATCTTTTTTTACTGCTTTAGAAGTTGTCAACGTATAAGCCTTTCGTGCAGTGCTAAAAGTGACAGGTCCTACGTTACTAGCAGGAGTATCAATACCCCCCCCCGTACCCCGGTTCAGCAGCAGAGTTATTGGTAGTAGCTGAGCTTGCAAGTGCGACTTTTGTGACTTTTGCACCGTGACCAATAATTGCAAAACCATTTGTTTTGATTTTTGTCCATTCTGCATCAGTTGGAGTATAACTCAGATTAGTAGCCGTTGTACTTGGCGCTGTAGTAAACTGACAACCGTGTAAATCATCAGAATTTGTCGCCGTTGTGTTAATGGAGAATCCCTCAGCGGTTCCTGCATACAATTCGTTTTCGTTTCCCTCCCCCCCCATCAACTTAAATGTATGATAATCAGTATTATCATCGGCAACATAAGTAATAACTATTTTTGATGTATCTGTCGCGTCTGCAAATTTAGAAGCTTCAATCTTTACAGTATTACTCATATCCCAATCAAGTACAGTTTCAGTGCTAAAAATTACAGTTGCATTAGCATCACCAGAGCTATTGCCATTTTCTCCAGTTTCCCCCGTATTCGGATTCGTAATCACTCCGCCTTTTACGAACGGGTCATCGTCATCTAGCCCGTCGCTACAAGAAACTGCAAGGGCAACCAAGTTTACGGCAGCAAGACCGCATACAATGTTTCTCAAAACTTTTTTCATAGACTTCTCCTTTTAGAATCCGCTTTCGCGGTATTTTTATGCTCACCTACGTTTTTTTTGTGGTAAGGCAGCAGCAAGTTTTTTGACTGCTCTCAATCACCAATTTTCTGAACGCCGGTTGATGAGCGCAGTCTAAGCAAGTGTCATTCTGAGCTTGTCTCAGAATCTCTGCATTTGAGATGCCAAAATGAATTCGGCATGACGATTAATCGATATTCGATGTACTAGAAATTCTTAATCTTAACCGAGAACGGTACGCTTACAGCCCAAGATTTTCCGTACTGTGCCTTGTGATATTCAGAGAACTGGTCGAATTTTACGCCAAGGTCAAGTTCGGCAGCAGAAATTTTAAAGCCTACGCCGGCTTTGTAAGTCAAATTGAATGAATCTGCAAAGTGCTTGTCCAAAAGCCATACGCGTGTGACTGTATTTCCCCATGCGGCATCATCCTGATTTGAACCGAGCTGAATGTATGGAGCAACGTCATCAAGATTTCCGTGAGTTCCTGTGTTGTACTTAACCTTAAGATTTGCTTCCATGTAGTTAATGTCAGTGTCTGCGTCTCCCCATCGGAAGGTTACAGGAGCATGGAACATAACTGTCCATGCGTCAAAGAACACTTCGCTGTAAAGGTCAAGACACATACCGTTGAATTCCCATTTGTCGTTTGTCGTGTTGTAGTCAAGTCCCAAGATTGGCTGCACGAATGAATATGTTTTGTCGTCTGAATAGCCCACGCCGAATCGAGCAACCCCCCAAGTGCTCTTTCGGCTTGTCTTATCGCGTCCGCCGCTTCTGAACGAAGCCTGGAATTCAAATTTATCCCAGTAATATTTTGCGCCCACGCCCCACGGAGCGATATATGTTGCAGTGTCGCCGTCCTTGTTGTAGATTGCGGCAGTGTCTTTGTTCGCGTCAGATTCAACGTGTCCCTGCTTTCCCGGTGTGATTCCCGCGTTCAAAACGAGCTGCTCAATCGGGCGATATTCAACGCCGAATCCCCAGCCTTCTACGTCGTTGCAGTTGATGTAAGCAGGATGCTTTGACCAGTCACGTTCCGTAACGGCAAATGGACTTCCTACCTTCCACTCGTCGATTTTTTCTTTAAAGAACGTGTCGTTTCCAACGTAGCCCAAACGAATCTTCAAAGTGTCGATTGGTTTGAACCAAATGTAAGAGCGTCTAAAATATGCCTGCCATTCATTTTCAGCAGAGGCAGTTGCGCTCTTGTACCACAAAGCGAGCTGTGCGCCAATAAGTCCGTCGTCCACAGAAAGAATGATTCCGTCGCCAGGATTGTCAATCTGACTCTTAGGCTGATTCAAAAGATAAGCCCATTCCTTGTCGCCAGTCTTTTTCTCTTTCTGGACGTTCATAAGCCCACCATGCATCATAATGTTTGCCTTAACATCGGCCGCATTTGCGGCAACACAACAACCGAGCAGCACAGCTGCTACACTACTGACCTTAAGATTTTTACTGATTCTCATCGGTTCCCCCTTTTTTTGAATTAACGAGTTCAGTATCAGATAAGAAAATGCAGAAAAATATTAAAATCTTGAACGAAATAATAATTTTTAAACAGAATCGCGGATTTTTTTTATTTTTTTAAGATAAGGAAAGCTAGTTTTTTATAAAACGGTATTCCTCATGGTAAGAAAGATGAATTTTTTTCAAAACTTAAAATCCTTAAAATAAGGAACTAAGATTTTGAATAAAATCCTTTTCCCTTAAAACGAGGAAATCCAACCATAAACAAAAGCAAAGTTCCTTATTTTGAGGATAAGTAGAAGTGTTCGGGAGCCTTTCCCAAATGCGGTGGTTGAGCGGAGTCGAAACCACACGGAAACGACATTTTCGTTCTTAAATTGCCACACGGATTCGAAAAATCTAACGATTTTTCAACTTTCAATTTTCAATTCATCTGTGCCCTATCTGTGTCCATCTGCGTTCATCTGTGGTTTCGATACGCTTCGCTACTCAACCACCGAGGGCAGTGCGTAACGGACGCTGAGCGGACTCGAAGCGCATTTTTCATTTTATCTGTGCCCCATCCGTGCTAATCTGAGTTCATCCGTGTCTCCCCTGCAAAACTCTCCCCTAGCACCAACCCACCAGTTTTTCATCAGAAAAACTGGTGGGAAACGCACAAGCTAATTTTTATTCGCAAAGTCAACTTGCAGCGTTTCCATAATCGCTTCGATAATCTCAGGAAAATAGAACGTGCCT
The DNA here is from genome assembly GCF_014737315.1 of Treponema zioleckii. GTDB lineage: Bacteria > Spirochaetota > Spirochaetia > Treponematales > Treponemataceae > Treponema_D > Treponema_D zioleckii. The sequence goes on from NZ_JPUF01000071.1 coordinate 3,483, forward strand.
TCCTCGCGGTTAAAAAATCCGAACTTTTCTTCGAATGTGTTTCTTGCGTTCCAATCGCCGTTATCCCACAGACAGGCAACCATGCCGTACTTTCTGGACTCGCTCACAAAAAACTTGAACCACTTAACGCGGTCTTCGGTATTGTTTTTGTTCGTCGCCCCGTACTCGCCAATAACCACAGGCACGCCTTTTTTTACGAAATGCTCGTTGAGCCACTCAAAATCATACGACAGTTCCGCTGTCAAATTCTCCGTAAACTCAGAAACCCCCGGATTCTGCATCGCAAACGGATAAGGAACGTACAAGTGCACCGAAAGCAAAAGTCTGCCTTCCGCGCTGTCGTTCGGGAGTTTCCATGAACTTTGCGACGTAAAAGAATTCATTGAAGCCGCAAGACCAGTCACCATCACAAAACGATTCTTATTGTTTTTTCCGGACGCACGGATTGTGTCCAGCGCAAGCTGATTCAGTTTGTTCAAATTCGAAACAGCATCCTTGCAAGCCGTGCAGCTCGGATTGTAATTCCATTCATGGGCATGTCCGCGAAGACGAGGTTCATTCAAAACTTCAAAAATCAAATGTTCGTCATAGCCCTTGTTGAACGCCAGCGAAATCTGCGCCCACAAATTTCTTACGAAACGAAGTGACTCATTGTAGTTGAGCGAACTCGGATAGTAGCCGTCCCCGTAACTCATGGCCCCCTCGTTCTCAAAATTGTCGTGGTGGTCATTCAGAATAACGTACATTCCGTCAGAAATCGCCCAGTCCACAACCTGCTTTACGCGGGCCATCCAGGCCGGGTCAATCGTATATTTGTCGTCGATAATATGATTTTTCCAGCTCACAGGCAAACGAATCGTCTTAAAACCAGCGGCAGAAAGCGCATCAATCTGTTTTTTTGTCGCCAAAGGCTGCCCCCAGCTAGTCTCAGATTCAAGACCGCTTTTGGCATTCGCATCAAGAGTATTGCCAAGATTCCAGCCAGTCTTCATGTCATTCACAAGGGCCAGAGCCGTAACGCTCTCATTGAATTTTGCACTCCCCTTGTCCTTCAAGGCTTTTTTGGAATTAAAAGCATATTTTGCCCCGCCAGCGGCATAGGCTGTAAAAGCCGTAATAGCAAGCAGCATAAAAGCAGCCGCAAGCCGTCCCCAAAACAAAGTTTTTTTCATATATCCTCCAAAAATTTAACGTACAATAGACCTGTTCGATAACTTCCATTTCGTGTCAGTGATTCCGCATTATGTGCAAACAGACTAAAAAAAATTGTCGGAACGAGAGCGAAAAAATGGCTTTTGTGAACGTTTGCAAGGTGAGCCGCTTTGCGGCGTTAATAAGGTTCCTTACACCTTGCACCGCGTGAACAAAAACATTTTTTTCGCGGTAGTGCAGACATTTTTTTTACACCGGCAAGTTTATAATGCGGAAGTCCTGTGACAATCATTTTATGGGTTTACAAACAAGTCTAATCTGTTATACGACGGAAAATTCACCCAAACTATAAGGATATTGCATAAACTGTCAAAATACTGACAGAGAAAAAAAGATTTTGATATTATTTTGACCAATTCCCCGCTTTAATCAATCTTAAAAGAAAATGTATTTTAAACGAGAGGTGATTTATGAAAAAACAGGCGACCGGAAGCCAGGTATTCTTGGATGGAGAATCTTTTTACAAAATAGAAAACTTTGACTGCATGACCGACTTTTTTATGACAGTCACCAGTTCAAGCGACGTATGGAATTTTTGCTGGGCACAAGGCGGAATCAGCGCAGGAAGACGCAACAGCGAATTTGCGATTTTTCCTTATTACACATGCGACAAACTTTCAGACACAAAAGGCACAACAGGTGCCGTTACGATTATTCGGGTAAAAAATGACGGAAAAAAAGGCATAGTCTGGCAGCCATTCGAAAATCTTTCGTACACGGGAGTAAGTCGCTACGAAGAAAAAATGGAAATCCAGAGAAATCTCTACAAAAATCAGAACGGAAGCAAAATCTGGTTTGAAGAAGTGAACCTTGCCCTCGGACTTTCGTTCAGATACGGCTGGACAAGCAGCTCAAAATACGGACTCGTAAAAATGAGCCACATCGAAAACCTGACGGACAAAAAAATCTCCATCGAAATCCTCGACGGAGCCAGAAACATTATGAGCGCACACAGTCCGTCAGAAATTCAGAACACAAAAAGCGTGCTTCTTGACGCGTACAAAAAAAGCGAAGTTACGAAGGAATCAAACATCGCCCTCTTCTCGCTCTCTTCTGTCCTCACCGACCGCGCCGAGCCGAGCGAAGCACTCAGTGCGAACGTCTGCTGGTTCTCGACGCACGACAAAGTTATTTTGTCAGACATGGCGATTCCATATTTTATCGATGGAAAGAGCGCGATTCTTTTGGACAACGCCTTCGAAGGCATAAACGAACTGCACGGAAAACGCGGCGAATGTTACATCATCCACTCGGCTGAACTTTTGGGAAAATCCGCAGAACGCTGGGAGCAAGTTCTCGACACGGATTACGACAGCACAAAACTCGTTCAGCTTGAATCAGAAATCTTGCAGCGAAGCGAGGCCGTAAAAAAACTTCTGGACGACATTTCAAAAACCGAAGAAAAACTAACTTTGAACATCGCCGCCGCAGACGGCTTGCAAGAAACCAAAAACGGAATCGGAGACCTTCACCACAGAACGAACGTAATGTTCAACATTATGCGCGGAGGAATTTTTGCAAACGACGGAAAGATTTCTGTCGCAGACTTCTTGCGTTTTGCGGGCCAGAGAAACAAGGCACTCAAAAACGCGCTCGCGGACACTCTAAAAAACGAAGAAGGCAAAATGATTTTGAGAAGCGAGCTTAAAAATATTCTCGCCGCACAAAAAAGCCCGCAGCTAATGCGACTCTTCCGCGAATATTTGCCTCTCACCTTCTCGCGCCGGCACGGAGACCCAAGCCGACCGTGGAACAAATTCAGCATTGACCTGCTCGACGAAAACGGCAACGACGCAATCAGCTATGAAGGAAACTGGCGAGACATCTTTCAGAACTGGGAAGCACTCTTGTGGTCTTACCCGGAATACTGCGAGAGCGTAATTTCGGTGTTCCTTGACGCAATGACAATCGAAGGATTCAATCCATACCGCATAAGCCGGAACGGAATCGACTGGGAAGTGCCGGAAGAAGGAAACCCGTGGGCACAGTACGGCTACTGGGGCGACCATCAGGTAATTTATTTGCAGAAACTTCTTGAATTCATGGCGAAGTATGACAAAAAAGGGCTTATTTCTCTTTTGAGCGAAAAAAGTTTTTCAAGCGCAAATTTACCTTACAGGCTCAAAAGTTACTCTGAAATTTGCAAAACGCCACGTTCTTCAATCGTTTTTGACCACGAACTTGACATTCAGCTAAAAAAAGATGCCAAAACTTTTGGCACGGACGCATTCTTGGTTCATGAAAACGGTGAAGTTCAGCTCACCACAATGACGACAAAACTCGTTCAGCTGATTCTTGCAAAAATGCTGAATCATATTCCAGAAGCCGGAATCTGGATGAACACGCAAAGACCTGAATGGAATGACGCGAACAACGCGCTTGCGGGTTACGGCACTTCCGTAGTCACGATGTGCTATTTGCAGCGAATGCTCAAATTCCTTCTCGATTTGTTAAAAGAAAGCCCGGAAGATTCATTCCCGATTGCAAAGACTGTTTTAGAAACCTTGCAGAAAACGGCAGATCTGTACGCGGAACTGAATCAAAAAACTTCGCTCACCGACACGGAACGCAAAGAATTTTGCGACAAAGCAGGCTTTGTTTTTCAATCAGAACGAAACTCCTTATACCGCGAAGGCTTCGCAGGAAAATGCGTTCAAATCAGCAAAAAAGAGCTCATCAAAGACTTGGAGTCATTTGAAGAAAGCGTTCGCCGCTCAATTCAGGCAAACAAACGGGAAGACGGGCTTTACCATTCATACAACTCGGTTTTGTTCACAGACTCAGAACTCAGCATAATGCACTTGAAACTCATGCTTGAAGGTCAGGTTGCAGCATTGAGCTGTTCAGTCCCTTCAAAAACAGAAAAAGTTCAGCTTGTAACTGCATTGAGAAACAGCCCTCTGTTCGAAAAATCTCAGCATTCTTACATGCTTTACCCGAACACAGAACTCAAGCACTTTACAGAAAAAAACACGCTCACAGAAGCCGAAGTTGAACCTCTGAAGGGTGTCATCGCAAAAACTGGAAGCAAGATTTTAAAGATGGATTTGCACGGAAACTATCATTTTAATGCGCAATTCAGAAACGCAGAGACAATAAGGGAATTCGTTGCGAATCTTGATAAAGAAATCCGCCCGAACGAACTTGAACTCGCCTTGATTGAAGCTCTTTACGAAAAAACTTTCAATCACCAGTCGTTCACAGGACGCTCAGGAACTTTCTACGCTTACGAAGGCCTCGGCTGCATTTACTGGCACATGGTCTCAAAACTCTTGCTCGCCGTTCAAGAGAACATTACAAACAACAAAGATTCTCTTTTTAGCGCATACAAAGATGTAAAACGAGGACTTGGAAGTGCAAAAACGCCTGAAGTATACGGCGCGTTCCCATTCGACCCGTATTCGCACACGCCGTACTTGCAAGGCGCACGGCAGCCAGGAATGACTGGGCAGGTAAAAGAAGAAATTCTTGCACGCTTTGGAGAACTTGGACTAGACATGAACGACGGAAAAGCCGTTTTCAATCCTCACTTCCTCGAAAAAAGTGAATTCACCGACGGCAAAGTTAAATTCAGCTGGTGCGGCACACCTATTGAATATCAGGCTCAGTCTATAGGAATCTGCGTAACTTATACCGACGGAAAAGAGCGTACCTTTGCTGGCAACGAACTTCCAAAAGAAGAAAGCGAGTTGTTGTTCTCCCGATCAAAGAAAATAAAAGTCATAACGGTGGGCATCAAAAAGGAAGAAAACTAAAATTATAAACTTGTAAATGTAAAAATCTGCTCTGGCGTCCGCTACGCCGCCTAAAAAATGATGGCTGAACGGAATAGGAACCTGACTCGCTTCACTCGCACCGTTCATAATCATTTTTTTATTCCTCTTCGCTACCACCAGAGCAGATTTTTAGGCCGAATTTCGAGTTTGCAGCCATAAGGTGTGAGTCATGCTGAATTTATTTCAGCATCTGCCATTCTGTTCTGAAAGAGATTCCGAAACAAGTTCGGAATGATGGGCTTGTAAAAACTCAAAATTGAACCTTATACCTTTTGAATTTTGCACAACAGATCGCCCGCCAATATAAAAAAGAGAGCTGTCCTAAAAAGCGACAGCTCTCTTTTTTTTAGAAAATCTGCAGTTCAACATTCAGACGTTCAATAGTTGCTCGCGTCTCGCTGAGCAACAAAACTGCACTTTAATCTTGCAAGTTCTCTAAGTAGAGCACGAGTTTTCTTTTGGAAAACTCGCGGGAAACGCCAAAAATCAAGTTAAACTTCAAAAACCAACTCGTGGCGGTTCCTTAAATGCACAAAGCCAGCTTTCCGCAGTTCAAAAGTTGCTCGCGACCCGCTGAGCAACAAAACTGCACTTTAATCTTGCAAGTTCTCTAACCAGAGCACGAGTTTTCTTTTAGAAAACTCGTGGGAACCGCCAAAAATCAAGTTAAACTTCAAAAACCAACTCGTGGCGGTTCCTTAAACGCATAAAGCCAGCTTTCCGCAGTTCAAAAGTTGCTCGCGACTCGCTGAGCAACAAATCTGCATTTCAACTTCGCCGCCTTGCTTGTTGCGGCGAAGTTGAAACACCTGTAAGGCCCCCCACCAGTGCGTAAGTTTTGCTTTAGCAAAACTTACGGGAACCGCACAAAATCAACCTAAACTCTAAAAGTCAACCTTCCGCGGTTCCATTATTTCCTACCAATCACAATTCCGTTCTGTCGTTCAAGACTTGCTTTTGGATTTCTGTAAGCAGTTAACAAGAAAATTGCAAGGAACAGAACAGCAGCAACAACACCAACAGCATACGAAATCGTAAGACCAGAAGCACCCTTTGCACCAAAGTTTAAACACTCAGGAGCGTACATCAAATATGTGATAGAAACAGCAGACATGAACGTTGCAGGAACAGCAGCAATCCAACATCGGTTCTTGTTCTCATAGTTCGTTGCAAGATAAACTGCAGCAGCCCAAAGAACAATCATCGCCAAAGTCTGGTTAGACCAAGAGAAGTATCGCCATACAACATTGTAGTTGATGAATGAAATTCCGTAACCGATAAGAAGAAGCGGAATAGCCGCACTCAAACGAACTTTGATTTTTTTCTCATCAAGCTTGAACCAGTCAAAAATCGTCATTCGCGCGCTTCGGAACGCAGTGTCACCAGAAGTGATAGGACAAACGATTACACCAAGCAATGCTATTGGGCCGCCGACCTTACCGAGCAATGCAACGCACATATCGTAAACAGAGCTTGAGTTTCCGCCACCAATTGTTTTGAGAGCCGAAAGACCAGTTCCGCTTCCGTCTTTGTTCCAGAAGAACGCTACGGCAGCACTTGCCCAAATCAACGCGATGATTCCCTCAGCGACCATTGCACCGTAGAAAATCCTTCGTCCCTCTTTCTCGCTCTTAATACAGCGCGAAACAATCGGAGACTGAGTTGCGTGGAATCCAGAAATCGCACCGCAGGCTACAGTAATGAACATGAGCGGCCAAATAGGTTTTACCCCCGTACCGTCAACATTTCCCGGATAAAGATTCTTGAACGTGAATTCCATCATCGGTCTCTCACCAGAATGTTTGATAGTTCCAATAATGATTCCGAATGCCATCAAAATAAGCAAGATTCCGAAGAAAGGATAAACTTTTCCGATGATTTTATCGATTGGCAACAGAGTTGCAAGGAAGTAGTAACAAAGAATTATTATCGTCCAAACTTTGATGTCGAGCCAAGGAGTAGACGGAGTGGTAAGCTTTGCAAGAAGACCAGCCGGTCCGACCATAAATACAACACCGACCAAAACAAGAAGGACTACTGAGAACACACGCATTACATTGTGCATTACAGGTCCAAGATATTTACCGGTAACTTCAGAAATCGAAGCACCGTCATTTCGCTCAGAGAGCATACCAGCCATAAAATCGTGGACTGCACCGGCAAGCAGCGTACCCAGAACAATCCAGATGTAAACGCTAGGTCCCCACATCGCTCCGGAAATAGCACCAAAAATCGGTCCCAAACCAGCAATGTTCAAAAGCTGAATCAAAAAAGCCTTTGCAGCAGGAATCGGAACATAGTCAACGCCATCAGGATTTGATATAGCAGGCGTAGGATTGTCGGTAGGCTTAAAGATTTTTTCTACAAGCGAGCCGTAGACGAAATAGCCAACAACAAGGATGGCTAAAGCAACAAAAAACGTTACCATAAAAGAACCTCCTTAAGTCAGGCTGGGAAATAACATTTTTTTCTCAAGTGACTTTTTCTTATTCTAAATTCGTATCGGCTACTTGTCAAAAAAAATGTTTTTTTAAATCGTTTCTGGCAAGGCTTTTAACGAAGCAATAATTTTCCAGGCAATTTTTTTCATTTCATCATCAGGCTGAATTTGGTCAGGAACCATAACACACTTTAAGCCAGCCGCAACCGCAGCTCTAACACCGTTAGGGCTATCCTCAACCGCAACGCAATCATTCGGCAAGAGCGACAAAGATTCAAATGATTTGATATAAATGTCTGGCGCAGGTTTTGAATGCTCAACAGTGTCTCCTGTCGTAATCGTCTCAAAAAAATCAAAAATTCCTGCAGCCTTGAGCTGACGCGAAACATTTTCCCAACGTGTCGAAGAAGCGACCGCCAAACGAAGCCCGCGAGATTTTAAGGATTCAAGACACTCAACAACGTAAGGCATTTTCTTAAGCCCCTGCTCCCGCTCAACCACATAAAAAAGTTCGCCAGTCCGATTATGAAATTCTTCAACGCTAACTTTTCCGGCACAATACTTTTTTAAGATTTGCAAAGTATCATTCGTATTCGTACCAACGCACTCATAATATGCCTTCTCAATATCATCAACACCATATTCCGCTGCAGCACGATTCCAACAAATTTTGCAAACAGATTCCGTATCGAGCAGAACCCCGTCCATATCAAACAAAACAGCCTTAAAATTATTTTCCATAAGAATAAATCTATCTGTAAGTAAAAAAATAGTAAATCCTTAGCCAAAACATCCGCAGCCCACTCGAACAAACATCATATATATAGAAGAAAAAAGTCAAAAATCAATTTTTTCTCGCGTGACACTAAGATTTGCACATGCTATACTCGTTTTTATGGCTAACGGAAAAGAAGATTTACAAGAAAAAAACAAAGATTCTCAGCCGATTTCAGAGCGGTACGAAGAATGGCGAGTTTTTCAAGGCCGCGAAGATGCCGAAATGCTCCAAGAAAAATCGTCATCCTGGAAAAATAAGCGTGACTGGAGCGAAAAATACGACCACGAGGATTATGAATAAAGGGAAACGCTATAAGTTGATTTTTAGAATTTAAGTTAACGTGTGCGTTTCCCACTAGTTTTCCTTTCGAAAACTAGTGCTGTAACTTTAGTTGATTTTTAGAATTTAAGTTAACCTGTGCGTCTCCCGCTAGTTTTCCTTTCGAAAACTAGTGCTGTAACTTTAGTTGATTTTTAGAATTTAAGTTGACTTGTGCGTCTCCCGCTAGTTTTCCTTTCGAAAACTAGTGCTGTAACTTTAGTTGATTTTTAGAATTTAAGTTGACTTGTGCGTTTCCCACTAGTTTTCCTTTGGAAAACTAGTACATTGGATTTAAAATAACTGGTCATTCCGAACTTGTTTCGGAATCCCTAAATATAGATGCCGAAACAAGTTCAGCATGACTCTTATTTGTTATTCTTTATACTAGTGCAGCAACTTTAGCTGATTTTCTGGATGACAGGTGTTTAGTTCGGAATGACACTATAAAACGAACTTTTTGGATAGCCCGCTTTGAAAAGCGACTTGCAAGCTGTTCAAAAAAACGATAACGAAAGTGCAAAAAGTCAGCTTTAAGATTTGAAGCTGCAATAAAAATAACGAGGTGAACAAAATGCCAATGATTAATTCAAAAGTCACGATGGAACTTTCAGAAGAAAAACGCGACGCACTTGCAAAAGAATTCGGAAAAGCCATTTCGATTCTCGGAAAACCAGAATCTTACTTGATGCTCGGTTTTGAGCCAAACTCAAGTCTTTATTTTGCCGGAAAGCAGCTTGAAAAAGGCGCATTCGTTCAGGTTCAGCTTTACGGAGGCGAAAATCCGTCTGCCTGCGACAAAATGACAGGAAAAATTTGCGAGATTTTTGACAAAGAACTCGGAATTCCAGGCGACAAAATTTACATCACCTATTCTGGCTTTGAAAACTGGGGCTGGAACGGAAGAAATTTCTAACTTCCCATCGTATTTAAATGTATTTTCGGGGGTTTACAAAAGAATTCCCGAAAACCAATATTCGCCACTTCCATAAAAATGCTTTCTTAAAATTGAGCCTTGTATTTTTAATTTTTTTTAATTAATATTTTAAGGATATTTTATTAGTAAAGGAGCATAACATGAAACAGGAAGTTGTCCAAACAAACTTAAAGGACTCAGTTTCGGCAGCAAGGGATTTATGCTCAAAGCTTACGCAAAATCCATCACGCTACTCTGCCATAATTTTTTTTGCAAGTTCGTTTTATGATTTTCAAACACTTTCACAAGAGCTTCATAACGCATTTCCGAGCGCAGAAGTAATCGGAACAACGACGGCAGGAGAAATAACTTCAGAAGGATTCACGACAAATACAATCGTTTTGAACGCCCTCTACGACACAAAATCAAGATTCAAAGGTATTCTTGTTGATGATGCCGACAAATTTCCGATTGTCTACAAACAAGACATAGAAAATGCCGCAAGTGCAGCCGGAATCGCGCTTTCTTCGCCAACCGCCGGCAAAAATGCCTTTGCAATTTCACTGATCTGCGGACTTTTAAATGCCGAAGAAGGTTTACTTTCGCTCTTGTACAGTCTCATAAAAGACCCGAATTTTCTCGTGGCAGGCGGCTCTGCGGGCGATGACACAAAATTCAAGGAAACTTTAGTCAGCTACAACGGACAGTGTTCTTCGCATGGCGGAGTTTTTCTTTTCGTAAAAACAGATTCACCGTTTGAAATTTACAAAGAAAACATTTTCCAACGCTCAGGAAAAAGCGTTATGCTCACGAGCGTAAACCCGGCCACCCGCGAAGTTTTTTCAATCGACGACAAAAATCCCCGAAAGCGTTATGCGGAAATTCTCGGAATCAGCGAAAGTGCTGTTGACGGAGCAATCCTTGAACATCCGTTCGGACGCGTTTTCGGCGACAAAGTTTTTATTGCATCACTCGTTCAATTTGACGCAAAAGGAAAACTTGACATGTACGCGCGAGTCTTGCAAGGCTCGGAGCAAGAAATCCTTGAACCAATGAACTTAGCAGAAATCACTGAAAAATCTTGTCGGGAGTTGCGCGAAAAGATTCCAAATCCCGGTTGCATAATCCTATTCAACTGCATTCTGAGAACACTCGGATTCAAAAAGAAAAATCAGACACAAACAGTCACTTCAATCTGGAACAAATATTTTCCGGTCTACAGCGGATTCTCAACCTACGGAGAGCAGTACGGTCACATAAATTCAAATCAGACTCTCGTGGCACTTGTAATAGGAGACTAACTTTTATGGAGCACACATATACACCAAGCCAGCTTGTGCAGGCAGGAAAAGACTTAGTTACAGTTTTGATAGAAGAATGTAATTCTACGAACAATATAAGCGGATTTTTAAAAAGATATTTGAACAAACTCACTTCTGAAGATGGGATTTATCATCAGCAACAAATCGCTATGGACAAATTCGCAAAATCCAGCACGGTTATTCAGGAAGAAGCACAAACAATGATGAAGACAACCCAGGAAAACGGGCAGCAGATTCAAGACATGTGTACAGAATTCAAAGAACTGAACGAAACCGTAACCCAAGTGCAGAACGGACGCGAAATGATGGATCAAAACGTAAAAGCACTTACGAGCAAAATTCAGGAAATCAACAATTTTGTAAAAAACATCAGGGAAGTCTCGGAGCAAACAAAACTTCTTTCGTTCAACGCATCAATCGAAGCCGCGCGCGCAGGCGAAGCCGGAAAGGGATTCAGAATCATTGCGAATGAAGTAAAACGGCTTTCCGACAGCACAACAAAACTTGCAGGCGACATTGATGCAAAAATGCAGGAACTCGACAAGAAAGTTCAGAACATTGTTTCCGAAAACAAATCTCACGACACAATCATCGACAACTTGCAACAAACTGCGGAAGCATCTTCCATAAAACTCACAAAAATCAACGAGGACAGCCACAAGAACCTAGACTTTACGGAACGGATTCTTTCGCAAATGGACTCAAGCCACAAAGAAATTCTAACAGCTACAAAAGTTGCCGAAAATCAAAATATTCAGCAGGTAAAAGAAATTGCTTCCCGTGCCGCAAAAAATACGATTCAGACAGGTGACGAACTTTCGTTCCTCTATGAACTGAACGCCCTTTTTGATTGGATGGAAAGCCATCAGGAATTATTCGCAAAATAAAGCGAAGTTTCTACATATTGTTAACAATCTCCTCGATAGAAAGAACCAAATCTTTTATCGAGCCGATTTTGTCTTTTATGTCAAGGCAATAAAAAATCTGCGTGCCGATTTTTACGGGCTTTACGATTCCCGCGTCCTTCAAAACCTTCAAATGATGAGAAACTGCAGGACGCGAAAGTTGCGTTGTCGCCGTCAAATCAGAAACGTTGCGTCCCTCTGCCCCGGCGTCCGCAATCTCCAAAAGCAGCTTGTGACGAACGGCATCTCCCAACGCGATAAACATTGGAGAGCACCGTTCAAAAAGCTGGCGGGTTTCCAATTTTTTTTGCTCATCTATCATATTCAAGTACCTCAATTTCAAATTCAATATAACTACAAGTTTAACTGTTTAATCATTTGAACACAATCAATATTTTTATCATAGCGTTAATTTTTTTTATTGCCAATATTTTTTTTACAACAAAAGCCACTAAAAATCCTGCGGGCGCAATATAAACTCAGCAAACATACTGAATTCCGTTCGATATGACAATTTTCTAAACTCTGAAAGAAATTAAAAGTTAAGAGAACTTAGAAAACTGAATTTTTTCAAACTTCTCTTAAAATATCATTGAATAAAACAAAATATTAGAATAGACTTAAGGTTATTCAAAGAAAATCTTAGATAAAAAATCCAGAAAAAAATCTTAAAAAAAGCAAAAAATTATTGACAGTTTTTTTCGAGAAGGCTATATTTAGTTTATAAGTTTAATTGCTTAAACCAATAAACCGATTAATTCATTTGAAAAAAAATTTTATTAAGGAGATGCATTATGATAAAAAAAATGCTGAAATGCTCATGGCTCATAATCATTGCGAGCCTTGCAATCACAGTATTTTTCGGTTGGCAGCTTCGCAAAATAAGTATCGAGAATACAGTGCGAATGTACATGCCTCAGAGTTCTGAGTCATACCAGCGAATGCTCAAAACAGAAGAAGAATTCGGAAGTATGATGGTTCTTGGAATCTCACTTGAGACAAGCGGGGAAACAATTCTCACACCGGAATACATTAAGGTCGTTCAGGCGATTACAGAACAGATTGAGAACGTTCAGTACGTCGAAAGCATCGACTCTCTCTCGAATATGGACTTTATCGTTGGTGAAGAAGGAAGTCTCAAAGCTTCAAATATGCTCGGCGGCGACGACTACACTGGAAGCCCGGAAGACATGGCCGCAATCAAGCAGAGACTCATCGACTGGCAGGAAATGTACAACCGCGTAATCATCACTGATGACGGAAAGACAACCCAGCTTATGATTACGCTCGAACCAAAAGTTGAGCGCACAAAAAAAGTCGTTTCAAAAGACGAAAACGGAAACAAAGTTGTTTCTGAAGAACCTGTCCTTGACGCTAACGGCAAACCAGAAATGGTTATGCTCGACTCAAAAAAGCAGATGAAGGCTTTGCACGACATCAAGACAATCTGTGAGGAAGCCACAAAAGACACAGACCTTGAAGTTCGCTACTTTGGTGACCCAGTATTGAGCGATGACGGTTACAACTTTATGATTTCTGACCTTTTGCTTCTCATTCCGTTCGTAGCTCTCGTAGTTCTTCTCTCGCTCTACTTCTCTTTCCACACATGGAGCGGAACACTCCTCCCGTTGATTACAGTTTTGATGGCAACGGTTTGGTCAGTCGGCATCATGTGTCTTTGCGGAATCACATTCACAATCATCGGCAGCGTAATCCCGGTTTGTCTCGTAGCCTGCGGTTCGGCTTACGGTATTCACGTTCTTACCCACTACTACATCGGTCTCGACAAAATTGAAGGCGAGATTACAAAAGAAAAACATGCTGGCGCAATCGAATACGGTCTCAAAGACGTTTGGATTGCAGTTATCCTTGCTGGCGTTACGACTGTAGCAGGATTCATCTCGAACATTACAAGCCCGATTATGCCGCTCAAATCATTCTCTGTATTTGCTGCAGCCGGCGTTGTATTCTCCCTCCTCCTTTCAATGACCTTTATTCCGGCAATGCTTTACATTACGCCGCTTAAAGTCGTTGGAAAGCACTGGAAAAACAAGGGAAAGCTTTCTAAAAAAATCCGTATGCGCCTTGAAAAACAGCTCAAACGCCGTGGCGGACAGAGTTCAGAAGAAGCTACAAGCTCAACCTTGTATTCATTCTATCACTTCTTCTCTGGCACAAAACCACGACTCATTGTTTCGACGGCACTCGTGCTCATCGTTGCAGGAATCGGATTCAAATTGCTCGTAGTTGATACGGCACTCGTAAACTACTTTCCGCCGGACAGCAAGTTCCGCCAGGATATTTCTTACGTTGACGAACATCTTGCAGGTTCAAACACTCTCTACCTTATCGTTAGCGGAGAAGAAAAAACAGCAGAAGAAGTTCAGACTTCAGCTCCAGTGGAATCTACATCAGACGAAATTGCGAACGACTTTGACTTCTCTAACGGCGACACAGGAACTGCAGATTCTGTTGCAGATGCAATCGAGGGAGACTTTAACTTCGACTCTGCGGACTCGACAACAGATTCATCTGCTGCAACAGATGACTTTGGTTTTAGCGCAGACGATTTTGGATTCGGAAGTGACGCACAGGTTGCAGACGGAACAGATACAGCAGAACCGGCAGAAGCTCCAAAACAGTATTACATGCTCACCGATCCAGAAATTCTTAAAGTCGTTGACGGAATGCAGGATTATCTTCTTGAACGCCACGATGGAATCGGAAAGATGGTTTCGTTCACAACATTCATCAAACGTATGAATCAAGTTATGCACGTTCCAACACTCGACGAAGAGCTTAGCACAAATACTACCGACGGATACGTTGACCCGAACAAAGCTTATGCAGAAAAGCTTGCGTCAACAATCACGGTGCAGGAAGGACTTGAAATGCTCCACAAAGCTTACTCGCTTGCTGGCGGAAACAAGGCTACTGTAGACCAGATTGTTAACGAACTTGAAAAACAGCTCAATTTTAACGGAATCGACTACTACGAGATTCCTTATGATGTTGCGAAGTACCCTGTAGCAAGCCGCGCAGAACTTGGAGATTTGGTAACTCAGTACCTTTATCTTCTTTCTAGCGAACAGATTCAGCGATTCGCAAACAATATGACAATGCCGACTGCAATCCGAACTCAGGTTCAGCTCCGAACTCACTCTACGGCTGACACCGAGAAAATTATTAAGGATGCACAGGCATACGCAGAAAAATACTTCCCGAAGGGATACAAACTTGAGGCAACCGGAAACGGTGAAATGGAATACATGATGACAAAAATGGTCGTAGACAGCCAGACTACAAGTATCGCGCTGTCACTTCTCATGGTATTCATCATCATTTCGCTGTCGTTCAAGTCTCCTTGGGCCGGAATCATCGGTGCAATTCCGCTCGGACTTACAATCCTTCTTAACTTTATGGTTATGGGATTTGCAGGAATCGCACTCGACCTTTGTACAAGCATCATCGCGTCGGTTGCAATCGGTGTAGGTATCGACTACACAATCCACTTTATGGAAACATACCGAATGCAGCGTGCACGCACAGACGACCTTGAGGAAGTAACAAAGCAGACGTTCAAGACGAGCGGACGAGGAATCCTTACAAACGCAATCGCGGTAGGACTCGGATTCTGTGTACTCTTGTTCTCAAGATTCATCATCTTGAGATATATCGGAGCTTTGGTTGCAGTAGTTATGTTCACAAGCTCAGCACTTGCAATGACCATCATCCCAGGACTTCTTAACGCATTCGACCCTAAATTCATGTGGTCAAAAGAGCAGAAAGAAGCTTACAAAGCAAAACTCGCCGAGAAAGGCGAATAAATAAAAAATCGGCGGATTTTCCGCCAAAAAAGTTCTATTGGTTCGTAACTTTGAACCAATAGAGCAGTTTGAAATTATAAAGTCTACTTTTAGGAGGCACTTTTATGAAATTAATCAAAACAATCACAACTGTAGCTGCAACATTCGTAATGGCTGCATCAGCATTCGCAATTGACGGAACACAAATTATGACAAAAGTTTACGACCGCCAGAAACCAGACTTTTCTAAAGCTGCCGTACAGGTAACTCTCTCTAAGAACGGAAAGGTTGAGGAAACTCGTAACGTTGGTGAATACGGACGAAGCAAAAACGGACTCGCAGATGTTGTAATGGTATTCTTGTCACCTGCATCTGTAAAAGATACACGATTCTTGCAGAAAGAAAACAACGGCAAAGATGATGACAAATGGATTTATCTTCCATCACTCAAATCAACTCGCCGTGTAGCTGCATCAGACGGTTCAAAAGCATTCGTAGGAACAGATTTCTCTTACGATGACATGAGCTCTCGCAAAGTTGAGGAAGATACACACGAGCTTCTTAAAGAAAGCGAAGACAAAGGAAACTTCAAAGATCTTTACGTTGTAAAATCAACTCCAAAAGACCCAAAATCTAGCCAGTATTCTTACAGAATCTCTTGGATTACAAAAGATGCTTGGATTCCAACATACATCGAGTTGTACGACAAAAAAGGAAAACTCGTAAAAGTAAACGAGATTCGCTCTATCAAAAAGATGCCAGGAACAAACGGCCGTGTTTACAATGTTCCAATGGAAAACGTTATGAAGAACGTTCAGACAGGACACACAACAGCTATGAAGATGATTAACGTAACTGTTGACCAGCCAGTTCCAGACAGAACATTCACAACAGACTTCTTGAGCACTGGTAAATAAGGAAACTTTGAACTTCGTTTAGCGAAGGCTGGATGAAGTTCAGCATCTGTGTTTGCTGAGCGAAGTCGAAGCATGGATTCCGAAACAAGTTCGGAATGACATTTTTTGTCATGACAAAAAATTAGCAGTGAATAAAACTGCAAACAGTTTAGTCCAATAAAAAACCCCG
>NZ_JPUF01000072.1 GCF_014737315.1 Treponema zioleckii
CTTTGTATTTAGTAGAAGATGATGAAAACAAAAAAGAAATCACGATAATGCATATATTTTACGCAAAAAGAGATTATGAAAAATTGGTGTAAAATCACATCAACGTTTCAAAGCGGACGGGCGGGGGAAAGCCCGATATTTGAGTATATAGTAAAACTAACAAAAGTATGCTATTATATATTCAAACACATACTTTTGGAGGTGTTGGTATGACACATACAGCTCTTGTTCAGATAAAAGTAGATGCAGAGATAAAAACAGATGTTACAAATATTTACGAATCACTCGGATTGGATTTGCCTACTGCCGTCAGAATCTTTTTCAAAAAAAGTATAGCCGTAGGTGGTCTCCCCTTTGAATTGAGAAATGATACTCTCTCCGAACGCTGGAACATTTACAAAGAGGCCAGAAATTCAATCCAAAAAAACAATGTTCCAGAACTGTCTCTTGATGAAATCAATGCAGAAATCGCTGCAGCAAGGGCTAGTAAATAATGACAAGAAAATATGTCGTTATTGATACAAATGTTCTTGTATCAGCTTTGATAACCAGAAATGAAAAGTCTCCAACAGTTCAGATTTTGCATTTCCTTGCAAACGGAAATATTGTTCCTGTTTATTCAGATGAAATTGTAAAAGAATATAATGAAGTGCTCAGACGAGATAAGTTTAAACTTCCAGAAAATATAATCATAAATCTTTTGAAAGATATTATGGACAATGGAATAAAAGTTACAGAATTGACAGAAGTAAACGAAGTAATGCCTGACCCAAAGGATGTTATTTTTTATGCGGTAACATTATCGGCTCAAGACAAAGATGCTTTTCTTGTAACTGGGAATGGAAAACATTTTCCCGAAAAGCCGTTTGTTGTAACACCAACAGAATTGGTTGAAATTATAAAAAAAGAAATCGCCTAGCAAGAAGTTCGTCGCCAACGGCGGGGGAAGATCGCAACTTCAGGTGCGTGAGAAAAATATGAAAATATCATTATTAATTGGAGCAATATTTTTATTGTCAACATCAACGTGGCACTATTCCAGTGCTAAAAGAACTTGTCTTGTTCCGTCTGGTTCTATGGAAAAAACATTAAACTATGGAGAACGAATTGTTGTTCAATGTTCAGAAAAATATAAAAGCAATATTAATTACGGAGATGTTTTAATATATCAAAATGAAGATATCTACTGTATCAGTAGATGTGTTGCCAAAGAAAATGATTCCATAGAAATCAAAGACAATATTGTTTACTTAAATGGCGAAAAACTGGACGAAAAATACTGTTTCTTTGATGAAACGATGAAGCCTAAGAATAATAAGTACGACAGTTTTCTTTTGAATTTAGAAAAGACTACAGTTCCCAAAAACAATATTTTTGTTTTATGCGATAATCGGTGGAACAGTTTAGATAGCCGATGTAAAGGACCAATTTCTTGTGAATGTGTTTTAGGAAAAGTCTTGTATGTTTCGGATATGAATAATCCACTTAAGAAAATTAGAATAATAGAATAATAAAATGTTCACAGCCGACGACGGGACAAGCACACATTGAGGAACTGAAAGCGAAAATGAAAAAGAAAGAAACGAAGACGAAAAGTTTCTCCGGGAAACAAAAAACTTTTAACAGGCAGGCTTGCTTTGGAAAATATTTTATTGAATATTTGGATCGAGATGAAAAACGGAATCAAAGTTCGGCTGATACCCAACGGCATATCAGAAGAAAAGTATATTTTAATAATGGAAATAAAGGAAAACGGCATTTCGAGAAATATAAATTTGATGGTAAAAGGGCGAAAAGTTTTTGATGCGTCTGGAAAAGTTGTTGACTTTGGAGACGCATATCCGCTAACTACAGAATATGGCAAAATGATGATAACCAAACAGTTTATAAACGCTTGGTTAGTTTAAGCGCATAATCAAAAGCCAGAAACTTCAGAATTTTTTTAAGACTTTTCTCAGTTTTTACGGCTATTCTTGGAGTCTGTGCATTTAGAGGACGCTTGGAGAATTTGTAGATTTTCAAAGGACTTGCTATATGGTTTCATTTACTAATAATCAAAATCAGAGTATTTTATTGGAAACTGAGAATTATCAATTTCCAGATTTTGATGGTGATGATAAATTTGATAAAAATTGGCTTCAAATAAAAATTGAAGTTATTGATAATCAAAAAAATGGAAAAATACAGATCCGTTTTTACTATCATATGATTGGTTGACGATTGCACAATGGTTTTCCGACAGAGCAAATTTTAAGCATCTGAAGAGAGATGGATTAGGTTTTATAGAACCGAATCTTACATTTCAATTAAAAGAATCAAATAAAATAAGCAACTCAATAAACTTTGACATTGAATTAAGTCTTGAATGTGTACCCTCCTTTTATAAAGGAAGCGGTGTCGTTAAGTATAGCTTTTCTTTTGCACCAGACCAATGTGAAGAAATAGCCAAAATGTGTAAAAAAGAATACGAAAAGTTTCCTGAAAGAAAATAACAATCAGGTAAAACCGCACAGTAAACATGAACACGCACTAGTCTAATTTTTTAGGGAAGAAAAAAGAATAGAAAACAAAAAAAGTAATATTAAATATTTTTCTTATTATTGCATCTATTGTAGTCTCTATTTTCCTTTTGTTCCTTATCAATAAGTTCTTTTACAATATAATAGATTCAGCGAGATACGATAGCCACCCTGTTGGTGCATTGGGAGTTTGTCTAATAACAATCCTATTTACTTTATCATTACTTTCTCTAATTGGAGTGCCATTTATTATTATAACAATAAAAAAATTACTTACAGAAGGATTATAGTATTTTTAGTTTTATTATTACTGTAATATTTACACCCTATCCCTTTATATTAGTGTGGTGCTTAGTAAAATATTTTTGAATAAATGATTCAATCTGACAAACTCTGCGTGCAGGAAGACGCATGGCTTTAGAAAAAAAACGGGAAGAAAATGTTCAGGAAAATTGATGATAATAAAGCACTTGAAATACTAATCAACTTGGAAGAAAAATTTGGTTTTACGCACCAAAAATACTGGTTTCCCCTTTCTGAAACACATTTTAAACCAGTTGTAGCATTTAATATCCACAAATTTCTTAAGACAAATTTACCGACGAAAATAAAAGAATTCTTGCAAAAAAATTATAAATCAATTTATGAAATAAGTGAATTTGAGTGCAACGGTTCATACTTTCGGGAATGCAGTTCAAATGAAATTGATTTTGCTTGGTTTTCAGAACTAGTTTTAGCATTTGAAGATAACGAGATAATGATTTATTATTCCCATGAGGGTACCATAACTTTCGCTGGTGAAAAAATAATTAAGTTTATCGAAAATAACTTTGATGATATTGAAAAAATACTTTGGAACAATTTTTCACTAAATGATTCAATCTGACAAAATAAGTAAACCTAAAACTTCAAAACGAACGGCGGTCTATGGTTCGCCGTTTAACGTCGGGGCAAAGAAGCGGTTGTATGAGTGAAACTGAAAAATACAAGGCGAAAATCAGAAAAATAATTCAAGATGAAGGCTTGTGCTCTGTTATGAACAATACAAAATGGTCGGAATTGAAAAAGGGCATATCCGAATTGCCGTTTCTTCCGCCATTTGTAATAAAATCTGTGGATGAGCAGGAAACAGACTGGCATAACTTTGACGAGGACGTTCATCATACCGGTGATTGGGGCTTGTACATGGATAATTATCTGGGCGGAGACATTTATGCCGTTCCCTTTTATGCTGTGGAGTGGATAAAAATTCGGCCTCGCTTGCTGAAATATCAGGGGCGGTTAATCAAAGACAAAGTAATTAACGAGACCGAGGCTTTTCTTGCAGTCCTAAAAAAATATAATATTCCATACGAGGAGCAGCACGGAACGTATATTATTTACGGCTACCGCAGAACAAAGTAATTCAAAAGATGAGATTGATTATATAACTAATCAATCTCAGTAGACTATGCAGAGATAAAAAATGACAAAAAGAATCATATTATTCATGCTAAATTTTTTGCTGGTCATGTTGTTAGTGCCAGATATAATTCAGCCTTGATGGACGCTGACGAAACTGTTCCCAAAATGAACCTAGAATGTCTTCCAGAAACATATGTCATTTTCATAACCAAGAATGATGTTCTAAAAGGAAGCAAACCATTGTATCATATTGAAAGAATTATAAAGGAACTTGGAACGGACTTTAACGACGGTACCCACATTATCTATGTAAATGGGCAGTATCGGGGTAATGATCCAATCGGTGATTTGATGCATGACTTTTCATGTAAAAAGTCAGCAGACATGAAAAACAAGATTTTTGCAGAAAAAGTCAGATATCTAAAAGAAGATGAACAGGGGGTAGCGCAAATGTATAAAATCATGGAAGACTTTGCAAGGGAAGAACGCGCAGAAGCTCGCGCAGAACGCAACATTGAAGTCGCTGAGGAAATGCTCAAAGAAGGCTCGTTACCGCTAGAAAAAATCGCACAATTCACAGACCTTCCTTTGGAAACTGTACGCCAAATTGCACAAAAATTAGCAGCCGTGCAGAGATAAAATACAAACGGCGTACCAAATCGAGTGGTACGCCGTTTGTATTTTTACGCTACGAGAGCAAGACTGTTCTCTCGCCCGCTTTGTTGAAGACGACTACGTTTCCAAAACCGGTAAGGCCACCTTTTGAGGTTTGGAAGTTCGTTTCGTCGGTTTTTAGGCCCTCTCCGCCGGCACAGAATGTGTCTGTTGGGCTTGCGTATTCTTTGTGGGCAATAACCAGCGTGAATTTCTCGTCGCCTTTTTGGATTTCAAGGGCTTCAATTACGTCGCTCGTAAATTCAATATTCTTAAAGTTCGAATAAACCGGAAGTTTTTTTACAGTAACATCCTGAGCTTCGCCCGCCTTGTTAAGCGAAAGAATCGTGTACAAAGAAGTGAATCCATTTGCGTCCCAGTCGGTTTTTAGAGTCTTGTTTTCCTCAGCCTCGTTGTAGTGCTTTGAAAATCTTGTATCAATAATCGAACACTCATACAAAGAAGACGCGTTTCCTGCAATCTGGACCAAATCCAAATCATTCTGCTTGCTCGAATATCTGAATTTTTGCACTGAATCGCTATTTTTTGGAGTCTGGCTCAAAACCGTTCCTGTGTTGTTAAAATGCCAGAACTGACTGTATTTGTGGGCATTGCCCGTGTAGAATTCGTCGGCAATCACGAAAAGGTCTTTCCTGAGTTTTATTACCCGCCGGTTCGTGAACACACCGCCATTCGCAAAGTCAATGTAGCCCAAGTGACCGCCTTCAATGTACGCGTACTGACCGATTTGGTTGAACGCACGGTTTACGGCGCGATTGAGTTTTGAGCAGCCCCAGCTGTCGCTGCATTCATAAAAATTCTTGTTGTCCACAATGCACGTGTTGTGAGCCGTGCTGTCCTTGAATTCAAAGCGTTCAGGCTTGTTCACGTAGGTAAAGCGACCTGCATCGATTAAAAGGTCTTCGCCATTCGCGTAAAGGCTCACATGAAGCTGGTCCGAGTGTCCGTGACCGGCTCCCAGAGTTCCGCAGTGAAAGTGAAGGAACGTGCTGTTTTTCCGATTTTTTTTGTCTTCTTCCAGCAAAAAATAGTTTCCGCTCGACTCAAGATTCAAATTAAAATCAGAATCCTCAGAAATCTTTTGCTCGTTATAAAATTTGATTCCTTTTTCGCCAATGTCCCATGCGCTGTCAAAATCTACCTTTTCGTAGCCGTATTTTTTGAAAATATTCGAGAACTTTTCGTAGAAAGGATTTTCGCCAAAAATCGCCGCCGCGGTCGTTACGTTGTCCCTGCGGTCAATTTCGTCGCTGTCGCCAAAGCAAAGCTCGTTTCCGTCAGGTTTTTGGTAAGAAATCGCCGCATAAATCATGTGAAGAACTTTGTCCGTAAAGCTGCCGTCGAGTTTTATTCCGTTCCTGAACGCAAGAATCAGAATGTCCAGAAAATCGTGAGTCACTTCGTTGTGATACATTGGGCTTTGTTCCCACTGCGCTCCGTCTTCGTACACCTGAATCGAAAGTTCCTCAGAAAGCCGCCTTAAAGATTCTGCAACGTATTCTTTTGTGCGCTCCGTTGAAGGAAGCATTACGCCTGCCATAAAAAGTCCGTGGTTGGCAAGCACGCCCCAGTTGCTCATAAGATTGTAGCTGTTCCATACAGTCATTATGAATTCCGCGTGCTCGGTCATGCTCTGAACAAAAAGCGTCATAACCTCGTCAGTAATGTTCGGGCTGCCCTTAAAGTAGCACATGGCTTTTAGCCAGAATTCCATGCGAAGCCCAACTTCTATCGTTCGCCAGGCCAAGGCATTTTTCTCGGTATGAGGAACGTTTTTTACCCACGAAACAAGCTGTTCCGCAAACGCTTTTGCGTATTTTTCGTCTTTTGTTGCGGCATAAGCTTGTCCGAGGCAAATCCAGTATTTCATTCGGTTGAATGCATAAATCCATTCCGGGTCGTCGGCAGGCTGTCTTAGCCAGTCAATTTCGCCTTCAAATTTTACAGGAACGCAAGTGCGCTCCATGTCCGAACGTAAGTCAAAAATGAACACTTTGTTGCAAACTTCATCGGCAACCCTTTTTATGTGCTCAAAATCTTCCTTGCAGTTTTCTTTTACATAAGAAGCAACCGCATCCCTGTCTTCAAAAAAGAAGTGTTTATTCTGATTAAAAAATTCTTCTGCTTTCATTTTTATCCCCTTTTTTACAAATCAAATGTCGAGTTTATAAGTCAACTTAAAAAATGCGTCCACTTCCAGAAAAGCGCGTCTGCTTTTGTCATGGCTGAAGGTAATAGGTATTCGACTGCGCTCGTTTCACTCGCTTGCGAACCTTCAGAATGACAAATCAGCCGCTTGCTTTTCTTCCCGTTACCGCATTTTTATTTGGTCGTAAACTCGACTTCAAGATTTCGTATTTTTACCAATATAGTGTCCAGTTCGGGTTCGTTATTCTGGTCAACGCTTCCATGTAAAAATAGTCGCCCCAGCTTACGCACTCGTCCACGCCTTCCGGGGTGCAGGTGTTGTACGGAGACTTTTTGCTGTACGTTCCGTGCAGTACAAGTCCGTTTGAAACGCCCGAATCTTTTACCGAATATTTTTCGATTAACGAGCGAATCATTTTTTCGGCGAGTTCACGGTAGCGTTTTATTTCGTCCTGAGAGTCTCTCGCCCCGCCCTCTTCGAGCTGACGCGCCATGTCCAAAAGTCCGCAGGCAACGATTGAGGCACTGGAAGAATCCTTTGGCTCAGTCTCGCCGTCGTGCCTTGCATTCTGGTCGTTAAAAATCATGTCCCAATACGGAATCATGTCTTTTGGCAGTTTTTTTAGATAAAAGTCCAGCGTTTTTTGGAACATCGCCTTGTATTCTTCGCGCCGGTCATAGCGGTAGGCAAGTGCCGTTCCGTAAATTCCCCACGCCTGCCCCCTGGCCCAGTAAGAATCATTCTTGTAGCCCTGGCAAGTTACTCCGCGAAGCGGTTCGCCGGTCTGTCTGTCCATAAAAAACGTGTGGTAGGTCGAACCGTCTTCCCGAATGGAATTTTTCATGCAGGTTGCAGTGTGAAGCCGTGCCTTTTTTGCGTACTCAGGATTTTTAGTCTCCCTAGAAGCCCAATAAAGAAGCGGTGTGTTCAAAAGACAGTCGATTATGTAGCGGTAATTGTCATTTGAATCCATTGCGCCCCACGCCTGAAGGAACTGACCTTTTTCCTGCCAGCGCCCAAGAAGCTGGTCTGCCGCTTTTATCGCGCCTTTTTTGGCATCTTCATCCCCCGTTATTTTCCATGCGGCCACGCAGGAAGGTGAATACAAAAATCCCATGTCGTGATGGTCAACGCTGATTTTTTTTTCAATTCGGTTTATAAAACTTTTTACCTGAACTTCCGCAGTGTCGCGAAAAACTTTTTCGCCGGTCGCCTCGTAAGAAAGCCAGAGTTCTCCCGGCCAGAATCCGCACGTCCACTGGTCATTTTCGCACGGAGGATAAAATCCGTTCACAGAAGAGTGATTCTGGCATTTTTCTGTAAAATTCGGAATGTTTTTTCGTACCTGACTTATCGCAATATCCAGTGCTTTTCTAAATTCTTCCATATAATAGCTCCTTTTTCGCTTAGCCTTTCATACCTGTTGCGGCAATTCCCTGAACGAAGAATCTTTGCAGCGAAAGGAACACTATAAGAACCGGAATGAGCGTTACGACCGAAGCCGCCATAATAAGTCCATATTCGGAAGAATATTGCGAGATGAACATTCTAAGTCCAATCTGAATCGTCTTGAGTTCCGTTCGGGTAAGGTAAATCATCGGTCCCAAAAAGTCGTTCCACGTTCTTACGAACGTAAAAATCGTAAGCGTTGAAAGAGCCGGTTTTGAAAGAGGAAGCATTATCCTCCACCAGATTTTGTATTCGTTCATTCCGTCGATTCGCGCAGCTTCGCAAAGTTCATCCGGAATGCTCTCGTAAAACTGCTTCATAAGAAATACCCCGAACGCGCTGAATGCCTGAAGACAAATCATCGAAAGGTGCGTGTTGTTCAAATGAAAATTTCTCATCAAAATGAACTGAGGAACCATGTAAACCTGCCACGGCATTGCGATTGTGGCAATGTAGCCTAAGAAGAGCACATTTTTGCCCTTAAAATTCAATTTTGAAAAAGCGTAAGCCGCAAAGCTCGATGTAACAACCTGCAAAATCGTGATGATGACAGTGAGTTTTGCTGTGTTGAACACGAAGATTCCCAAAGGAATTTTTGTCCAAATGTCTTTATAGTTCGCCCATCGGGGATTTTTTGGAATCCATTGAATCGGGAACGTAAAAACGTCCTTGTCGAGTTTTAATGACGCACTAAGCATCCATAAAAACGGAAGGAGCATTATTGCGGCAATAAAGACCAGTGCAGCAACTACGAAAAAATTCGTTTTTGTTTGAATTCTATTTGTATTCATTTTTTGCCCCTTTTATTAGTGTCTTTTTTTGCCCATGTAGAATTGGAACAAAGTCACTCCGAGTACGAGAGCGAACAAAACCATAGAAATCGCGCTTGCATAGCCCAAATCCCACGAAACGAACGCAGTATTGTAAATGTGGTAGACAAGTACGAGGGTAGAAGTTCCAGGGCCGCCTTGCGTAATCATGTAGATTTGGTCATAAACCTTAAAACAGTCAATCGTAAGCATGATTGAAACGAAGAATGTGGTCGCACTGAGCTGTGGAATAGTAACATGAATGAACTGCTGCCATTTGTTCGCACCGTCAAGGTTTGCAGCCTCGTAAAGCTCCGGGTTGATTCCCTGAAGACCCGCAAGGTAAATGACCATGTAGTATCCCATGTTTTTCCAGACGCTAAAAAGGATAACAGTAATCATCGCCCAGTTTTTATCTGCCGCCCAGCCCGGAAGATTTTTTTCCGAAACGCCAAAATATGTAAGCAACATGTTTATAGGTCCTTTCGCCGGGTTAAAAAGCATGTTCCAAACTACGGCAACGGCAACGAGCGAAGCTACATACGGAAAGAAGCTTACCGTTCGCAAAAAGTTCCTGCCGAATATTTTGCGGTTCAATACGATTGCCAATGCCAACGCGCAAACCATTGTCAAAGGAACCGTACCGATACTATAAATGATTGTATTTTTAAGAGCCGCCTTAAACGATGCGTCTGCTATAAGTTTCTTAAAGTTAGATAATCCTGCAAAACTGATGTTACCAGAACCGTTCCAGTTTAAAAATGCAAGAATGAATGCGAATAAAATTGGTCCCAGAGTGAATACGGCAAAACCGATAAAGTTAGGAGCTATAAAGCTGTACGCGACTAAATTATTTTTGAGTGTACGTTGCTTTGAAGTCATTTTTATTTTGTCCTCCTTTTTTTTAATTTTCAAACTCAGCTCAAAAAAATGGCAGGACAATGCAAGCCGAGCGAAGAATACATTATCCTGCCAAAAGTGCTTTTCCTAAAGGAGGCTACTTAATGATTGCAGATACGCCTTTTTCCATTTCTTTAAGACCTTCATCAATAGAAACGTTTTCTGTCATGATGTTGTCGTGCTGCTGGTTAAGAACAACTTCAATCTCAGCTGCCTTTTCATGCAACGGCATTTCGAGGTAAGTTTTTGTTACGCCAAGTGCCTGTGCGCTGTTCTCGTCCTGTGGGAATCCTGCCATACCAGAAATTGTTTTGATTACGGCTTCATTTTTGATTGCAGGGAATGTTCCTGTTTTTGCGATAACTTCCGCGCCTTCAGGTCCAGTTACGAAGCGAACAAAATCAAGAGCAGCTTCCTTTTTCTTTGAAGCAGCACTTACGCCCAAAGAAGTGATTGTTCCCAATGTTGTTCCTGCAGGAACTCCGTCCGGATGAGGATATTTAACAATTCCCCAGTTCTTGCTCAAAGCCTCGCCAGCTGCAACTTTCTGAATCAATGTACCGATGAACCAGCTTCCCATATTGAGCATTGCTACGCTGTTGTTGTAGAAAACACCTGAATAATGTGTTGATGTCGTTTTGAGCTGAGCATAGCTCTGAACGATTCCGTCATTCTGCTGTTTAAGGATTGTCTCGTAGTATGGCTTTAAGAAGTCATATTTTCCGCCTACAATCGTGTTTTTTCCGTCAAGCACGCCAAAGAGCTGTACTGCACTTCGCCATGTGTGGTAGTGTGCGCCATATACTTTTTCAGCCCCGCTTCCAGATGTCATTTTGCGTGCAAGTGCGTCGTACTCGCTAAAAGTCATGTCGTTCGTTGGATATGGAACTCCGGCTTTGTCGAACAAATCTTTGTTGTAGAATACAACCCAGAAGTCACTTCGGAACGGAAGTGCATACAAGTTTCCGTTTACTGTAATCTGTTCTGTAGTACCGCCGTAAAGGCTCGTATCGATTCCTTTTTCTTTGATAAAATCGTTGAGATTTACAAGCTGTCCAGCTTTCTGCAACGTGTTGTAGCCAGGAATGTCTTTTACGGTTACAACGTCAATGCTGTCGTCGCCGCCAGTGAGCTGAATGCTGAGCATTGTCTGATAGTCTGAAGAACCCAAATCCAATGGCTCGATTTTTACGTCTGGGTGAGTCGTGTTGTAAGCCTCAATCAACGGTTTGTAGTAAGCCGTGGCATCCCAGTCCCACAAAGCCCATTTTAAAGTAACAGGTCCGCTCTCTTTCTGAGCCTTTTCCTTATTATTGCAGCCAGTGAACATTGAAAGCCCGCAAACTGCAAGACCAGCCATAACTGTAGCAAGTATTTTTTTCATAAAGTCCCCCTTTTTGGAATTAAAGATTCGAAATACTTTTATAGTAAGTTTAAGGGGGATTTTTCAAAAAGGAATGTAAAAATTATCTTAGTTTATGCAATAAAAACATATACTTTTATGACAGTGCATATACTTTTATGACAGGGAAAATGGAAAATGAAATTTTCAAAGTCCGCGCGCAAGTTCTCTGACGCAGATTCACGCGGATTCACGCAGATGGTGAAAAAAACTCTAGAATGATGGGGGGTAGCCACTCTGGAATACCTTTTTTTGTCACCTCGAGCGTAGTCGAGAGGTCTACTATCGTCTGGGAACAGTAGATGTCTCGACTTCGCTCGACATGACAGTGTGGGACGCTCTGGTGGTTGAGCGGAGTCGGGGCAACTTGCACATTCGCAGACCGCCGAACATTTTCAGAAAAATGGCAAGTTTTACGAAAAATTTGAAAGGGTTTGAAAAAACAAACAATTAGTTTCTTTTTTTAACAATTATTTTCCTTTTTTGAAAAAAGGCGAATATAATTTTAGGCATGAATGTTGGAATAATCGGAGCAGGACGAATTGCAGGAACTCTCGCAGAAACAATGTCCAAAATGAAAACAGTAAAACTTTATGCGGTAGCGTCGCGCTCGCTTGAAAAGGCCGAGACTTTTGCAGGCAAATACAACGCGGAAAAAGCATACGGAAGCTACGAGGAACTTGTAAACGACCCGAAAGTTGACCTCGTTTACATTGCAACGCCCCACTCGCATCACGCCGAGCACGCAGAACTCTGCATTAATCACAAAAAGCCGGTTCTCTGCGAAAAGGCATTTACGCTGAATGCAAAGCAGGCTGAAAAAATCATCGCGCTTGCACGGGAAAACGGCGTTTTTCTTGCCGAAGCAATCTGGACGCGCTACATGCCGAGCCGGAAAATAATAAACGACGTACTCTCAAGCGGAATCATCGGAAAACTGAAAGTCCTTACGGCAAACCTCTCATACAATATGATTCACAAAGAGCGCATTCTTGAGCCGGCTCTCGCAGGAGGCGCGCTTCTTGACGTCGGCGTTTACACGCTGAATTTTGCCGCAATGCACTTCGGAACCGACATCGAGAGGATAGAAAGTTCCGTGCAGATGACGGACAAAGGCGTTGACGGAATGGAATCAATCACGATTTTTTACCGCGACGGAAAAATGGCGGTTCTCAATGCAGGAATTTATGCCCGAAGCGACCGCAAGGGAATTTTTTACGGCGAAAACGGCTATATCGTGGTTGAAAACATAAACAATCCGCAGTCGGTAAGCGTTTTTGATTCAAGCGACACGCTCATCAAAAAAATCGACGTTCCTCCGCAGATTACGGGCTACGAATACGAGCTTTTGGAATGCGAAAAATGCCTTTCCGAAGGCAGAACCGAAAGCACTTCAATGCCGCTTTCCGACACGCTCTACATAATGAAGCAGATGGACGGCATCAGAAAAGACTGGGGACTTGTCTACCCGCAGGAAAAATAAAAAAAGGAAGGAAAATTATGGATTATGATGAAGCTGCGGAATTCTGGATTAAAAAAGACCGGGATTCCGTCAAAATGGAAAAAGACGCGTTAAAAGAAAAAATCACAGCCTTTTTGAATTCGCACAACACATGCGCGCTTGCAACTTCATGCGCGGAGTTCGTGCGCTGCACGCCGATTGAATACATTTTTTGCGACGGAAAATTCTAC
This sequence comes from Treponema zioleckii, assembly GCF_014737315.1. Classification (GTDB taxonomy): domain Bacteria; phylum Spirochaetota; class Spirochaetia; order Treponematales; family Treponemataceae; genus Treponema_D; species Treponema_D zioleckii. The sequence continues at coordinate 13,000 of NZ_JPUF01000072.1, forward strand.
CTTTTTTCGGAAGGCGGGCTGAAATTCAAGGCGCTAAAAGAAAACAAAAATGTCGCGCTTTCGGTTTTTGAGCCGTTCAGCGGATTCAACAACTTAAAAAGCGTTCAGGTGACCGGCAAAGCCGAAATCGTCGAACCATTCAGCGACGAATACCTCAAACTCCTTGAAATAAAAAAGATTCCCGTCGAAGCGATGAAAAACCTTCCGAGAGCCATGCCGCTGATAAAAATCACGCCGAGTGAATTCGACTATCTCGACGCGGAACTTAAAAAAGAAGGATTTTCATCCCGCCAGCATTTATGCTAGCTCGTTAATTTAAAACAGATTTTTCCAGATTTGAGTACGCAAATGCCAAACTCGAACTAACAAGCGTGAAAAATCTATAGATTTTTACACAGAACTACGATATACTATATGAAAGAAGCGCAACCAAAGTTATGGTTGGTCTTCATACATGGATTAATACCCATTCGGGTACAACCGCTTAGTGTGGTAGACTAGGCGGTTTTTTTATGCTCTTCTACTTTTTAGTGCGAAGAAAGCAGTTTACCATACCGGATAACCAAGCAACAAAAGCGCTATGATTATCAGAATCATTATGATTCGGCTCACTGCACGTCTCCCAGCTGTTTTATTTGACTTTCACCATACAGTTACTCGCCTCCAGAGCCAGAAAGACCAACCGCCAGCATTTATGCTAGCTCGTCAGCTTACTGAGTTTTTCTGCAATCGCCTTACCGGTCGGAGTTGCGGCAAGTCCACCGAGGGCTGTTTCGCGTAAAGTCTCTGGGAGTGCTTTTCCGACAGACTTCATCGCGTCAATAACTTCGTCGGCCGGAATCCTGCTTTCTATGCCGGAAAGAGCCATGTCCGCAGAAGTGACTGCATTTACGGCACCGATTACGTTCCGCTTTATGCACGGAACTTCTACAAGGCCTGCAACTGGGTCGCACACAAGCCCAAGCAGGCTTTTTAACGCGATGGCAACTGCATTGCACACCTGCTTGCAGGAACCGCCCTGAAGGTAAACGAGCGCACCCGAAGCCATTGCGGAAGCCGCGCCTATTTCTGCCTGGCATCCGCACTCAGCACCGGAAATACTTGCACGACATGCAATTACAGAACCAATTCCGGCAGCGACATAAAGTGCCTCGATTATCTTTGAGTCATCTGTTTTAAAACGCTCCGCATAAGGAATTAAAACCGCCGGAAGTATGCCGCAGGAACCGGCAGTAGGAGATGCCACGATTCGCCTCATACAAGCATTTGATTCTGCCGTAGAAAGTGCGTAATACATCACGCTTGAAACGAACGGCCCGATTAAAGCTCCGCCACCTTCCTTGTAAATGCGGTATTTTTCGGCGTCTCCGCCGGAAAGAAAACTCTGCGAACGCAAATCCCTGTCATATCCAGACGCAGTTTCTTTCATTACGTTCCACAAATGAGTCATTTTTTCAAGAGAAGCTTCCCGAGTCATTCCGCTTTCAGAGCAGTCGTCTGCGAGAAGAGTTTCAAATAGCGATGCCTGTTTTTCTTCAGACAGGGAACACCACGCTTTCATGCTTTCAAAAGCCATTTTTAAATCCTTTTAAATTCCTGCATCAAGATACGTTACTTTTATTACACCTTCAACACGATGAAGCCATGCAATTGCATCATCAGGCACATGCTGGTCAGTCTCAATGACCATTACCGCATACCCTCCCCTTTTATTCCTGTACAGGTTCATTGTGGCAATGTTCACAGACTTGTGCGCAAGCATTGAAGTAACTTCCGCAACGTGTCCGGGCTGGTCAAGGTTATGAACGATGAGTGTCGGATAGTCGCCGGTAAAGTTGGCTTCAATTCCGTCGATTTTGTTTATGCAGATTCTTCCGCCCCCGGTTGAGGACGCCTGAATTTTTAACGAACGCCCTCCGCGTGCCTTCAAATTAAGAAGGACGGTGTTCGGATGAGCATCCTCAAGTTCAACCGTCCCGATTTTAAAAGACATTCCGCGCTGTTCTGCAAGTTCAAAACTTTTCGGAATCGAAAGGTCATCCGGTTCAAGACCGAGAAGACCCGCAACAATCGCACGGTCAGTACCGTGCCCGCGCCCTGTCTGGGCAAACGAGCCGTGCAGTAGGATTTCAGCAGTCTCAGGCTCATCACCGAGAAGTTTTCTGCACACCAAACCAATCCGCACCGCTCCTGCCGTATGCGAACTTGAAGGGCCGACCATAACCGGCCCCAAAATATCAAATACTGTCATCTTTCCATGCCGTTACAAGCGGTTCAACCTCTTTTTTAAGAATTTCCCGGTCAAGGTAGTTTTTTGTAATTCTTCCGATTAAAGGACTCAGAGAAATCACGCCGATAAGGTTCGGAATCATCATAAGTCCGTTGAAAGTGTCGCTCAAATCCCAGGCGAGATTCAAACTCATCGTGCAGCCAAAGAAAATCATCACTAAAAAGGCCGCTTTATAAATCAAGAGAGTTTTTTCGCCAAAAAGATATTGCCAGGCGGTTGCTCCGTAGTGACTCCATCCGAGAACGGTCGAGAATGCGAAAAGAAGGATTGCAATTGCAATGAACTGAGCACCCACGCCGCCGAATACCGTACTGAAAGCTTCGCCTACAAGACCCGCTCCGTCATTTTTAGAAATCACCGCACCAGTTTCAAGGTCAACGACACCGCTCGAAAGAACGACGAGTGCCGTGAGCGTACAGACGATGATTGTGTCGGCAAAGACTTCAAAGATTCCCCACATTCCCTGCTGAACTGGTTCCTTTACGTTCGAGCTTGAATGAACCATTACCGAAGAACCGAGACCAGCTTCGTTACTGAAAGCACCTCGTTTGAATCCCATCGTAATCGCCTGCTTGATTCCGTAGCCCACGATTCCGCCTCCGGCTGCCTTAGCCGCAAATGCACCGCGGAAAATTGCCTTGAATACTGCCGGAACAGCTTCCGCATGAACCAGAATAACGATGAGCGCACCCACAATATAAAGGAGTGCCATGAACGGAACGAGTTTTTCAGCAACGTTTGCAACGCGCTTAAGTCCGCCGAGAATTACGACGCACGCAACCAACGCAAGAACGATTCCAGTTACCCACGAAGGAATTGAAAACGCACTTTCCATATTTCCGGCAATCGAATTCACCTGACTCATGTTACCGATTCCGAAGCTCGCAAGAAGGCAGAACGCACTGAAAATAACTGCAAGAACGGCTCCGACCTGCTTCATCCCCTTGTAACCGCCAAAGCCGTATTTTAAGTAGTACATCGCGCCTCCGCGCCACTCGCCGCTTTCACTTCTCTTTCTGAAAAAAATTCCGAGAACGTTTTCAGAATAGTTCGTCATCATTCCGAATAGTGCCATGACCCACATCCAGAAAATCGCCCCAGGTCCTCCGAGGATAATTGCAGATGCAACGCCGACAAGGTTTCCCGTTCCGATTGTGGCAGCCATTGCGGTACAAAGGCTCTGAAACTGCGAAATTGACTTGCTGCTTTTTCCGGTATGAGCCGTAATGTGCCTGTCGCGGAAAATCGCACCGATTGTCTTTTTAAGCCACAACGCAATGTGCGTAAACTGAAATCCGCGGTTTATCACGGTCATCAGAATACCTGCCAGAAGCAGAAGCGCAATACCGAATGTCCCCCAAACAACGCCGTTCACCGCGTTATTCACATCTGTAATCAATTTAGTCATGTGTTCCTCCTGACGCCCACGGGACGAGCCGCACGGCAAAAAAAAAGCGCAGGCCTCATTACAAGACCTGCGCCAATGCAGATGAAGCATTCTTACAGGAAAAAGAAGTTTTGTCTAGTAGGTTGTGGGACGCTCTGAATGACGACTTGCAAATTTCGACGCAGATTCACGCGGATGATGAAAAACAGGAATGATGGGGGGTAGCCACTCTGGAATTACCTTTTTTGTCACCTCGAGCGTAGTCGAGAGGTCTACTATCGTCTTGGAACAGTAGATGTCTCGACTTCGCTCGACATGACAGTGTGGAACGCAGATTTGATTTTATGAGTTCGAGCGGATATTACATATCATCAACCAAGAGAACATTCGTTTCGATAACCTGTTTAAGCTGAGCATCATTGGTCAAGAATATATCGCAACCATAATAAGTACTTGTTGCAATGTGAATTGCATCCATTCCCTTTAAACCTTTGTATTTTGCGCGAAGTTTTGCAGCGATTTTTGTTATAGCCCGATTTGGCTCGATAATTTGAAAATAAAAATCCTTGAGAAATGCTTCATAAGCTCTAATTTTTTCTTCAGAGCCTGTTCGATATGGAAAAACAAGATATTCAGCATCAGTTATAGTTGATGTAAGATAAAAATCGTCTTCATTTTGATGATTATAAATAAAGGTCGCAATTTTATCAGAAAACGGCTTTTCATCATCGAGAAAATATATTATAGGAGTCGTATCAAAATATATCTTACTCATTTTCATCCCTAAGCTGACGGATATAATCAACTGCCGTAATTCCTTTCGGAACAGACCTTGTTGCACCGTTCATATAGGATTTTATTTCAGAAAGTGAACGAGGACGGCGGAATGGCAAATAATCATCGAGCAATGTAATTATTACTTTTTGGTTCGTTTTGGCCACCACATTACCCTCGGCAATATAATTGTTTCCGTCATAATATCCATTTACTGCAAGCATTAAATCACCTCCTGCAAAAGTTTTGAACAATTAGCCATATTCTAAAGTTCCACTTTTTTCGTTCCCCTATTGTACCACAAAAAAACTGTATAAAACACAATTTTCAGTTTTTAGAACAAAAACTGAGAGGAACGGCGAAACAAAATGTTGCGGAGCGAAAAGTTTAAATTGCCGTTCCACTGACGCAGATAAACACAGAAGGGACACTGATGGTGAAAACAGGAATGATGGGGGTAGTCACTCTGGAATTACTTTTTTGTCACCTCGAGCGTAGTCGAGAGGTCTCCACGCGATAGATTTCTCCATATTTTCTATCGTCCGGGCACAGTAGATGTCTCGACTTCGCTCGACATAACAGTGTGGAACGCTCTGAATGACGACTTGCAAATTTCGACGCGGATTGGTCGCAGTTTTCGGGTCATTACCGGGCTTGCCACGTCACCCCGAACTTGTTTCGGGGGCTATTTTTTACAGCTCAAAGCACAACTACGCAAGCAATTGATACATAAAAATGCAGCCGTCATCGTATTTTGGTTTTACATGGCTGTGTACGAATTTTTCTTTTTCAGGAGCAAGCCGTCTAAATCCCATTCTTTCATAATGCGAAATTAGCTTATCTTCTGGCAAAGCGTAAATGTACAAAGCTTTTACGCCCGAAAACGAGCGGATAAAATTCACAATCGGAAGCACGAAGTCAGAAAGAACTGTGTAACCTATTTTTTCAATCTCCGGGTGATTTGAGTGGAACACGGAATTTACGGCAAAATTGGAAAGCTCAATCGCAGGAATCGTATAAAAATTATCATCGTTCAGTTCAAGAGTGAACAAACCATTTCGCAAAGTAAAGTAAGCGGCAATTTCGTGGCTTGACTTTGATTTTACAAGATAAGTGCGGGCAAAACTTGACTCTTCATCGCTTGGCGCAATATTCTTAAGATAATTTTCAAGCCCTGCCCCACTTTCTCGGCTTATCGAAAATGAATTTATCTCGGTAAGGTTTGCTGGATTTTCAGCCAAATGCTGAACATAAAAATTCTTGTCCTCAACAGGAAAGACCATCATTTGACCTTTGCCTCCTGTTCAGCTTTTTGTCTGTCTTCTTCAGCCCACAAATCAAAAAGTTCCTGCTGATATTGGAGCGATTTTTGATGCATTGCTTCATAGTCCACAGGCGGTGTGGTCAAGATTTCTTCCAAAACGCGTTTTCCTGGCGAATCCGGCAAATCTTGCCAGCGAACATATTTTCCGTAAGTCATAATATCCTCCTTCCACGTATTTTGCTTCATTGTACCACAAATCTGAAAAATTTTACACAGATGAAAGTCAGCTTCCAGCTCTCCGACGCGGATAGACGCAGATTCACGCGGATGGTGAAAAAACTCTAGAATGACGGGGGTAGCCACTCTGGAATTACCTTTTTTGTCACCTCGAGCGTAGTCGAGAGGTCTACTATCGTCTTGGAACAGTAGATGTCTCGACTTCGCTCGACATGACAGCGTGGAACGCTCTGAATGACGACTTGCAAATTTCGACGCGGATGCACGCGGTATGGTGAAAAAACTCTAGGAATGACTGGGGGTAGTCC
>NZ_JPUF01000073.1 GCF_014737315.1 Treponema zioleckii
TTCGCCAGTCATGCCTTCAACAAAAAACATACGGAGTTTTAAAAAATTCTCGGCGTGTTTTGAGGGAAAACTCGGCGTGTTTTAAAAAATTCTCCGTATGTTTTTGGGTAAAACTCGGCGTGTTTTTTTGAAAAATCCAGTGTAATTCCGAACCTGCTTCGAAGTCCTTCATACAAAATGCAGTATAGATGCCGAAATAAATTCGGCATGACGCAACTTTTTAGACAAACTCTCCTTAGCGGTACTGTCATTCCGAACTTGTTTCGGAATCTGCGTAAATCGGTGCCAATCCAGTTAAGTTCTGCAGAATTGAATCAACCAAGTTTTATACTGTTAATACTCATTTAAGAATTGTAATTTAGTATAAAAACCGCATGTGGATTAGCACAGCCCCTGCTCTGGGAGATTACATCCCTGTTGCGCCTACAAATGACGAGGCAAAACAGCATAATTCCAAATTGCCGGGTATGGGCGGTGTGTTTAATCACATCAATCTCAATTGTTACCACTACGCGGGGAACAATCCGGTGAGGTATACAGACCCTACGGGTGAGTTTGATATTCAAGACCTTGCGTCAAGCTTTACTGATGCATTTGAAAAACGCGAGCATAAGTATGCTAGATTTTATGATTATAATATTGAAAGATTTATAACTTTTGAAGAATATAATTATTACACAGAGACTAGAGGTGCGTTACCTCCAGACAAAAAAACTTTTTACAGACAAAAATCGCGCGGTTTTGAATATTGTATTGCATTTAAGACTGAATTCGGGAAAATGTCAAAAGCTCAAAAGATTACTGCCATTACACAAGAATATCAAAAGACCCTAAAATTTTTTGAGGAGTTTACAGAAGATTATTTCTCAACAGTCAAAGATCTTGCTTATGGTGCAGGAGAATCTTTGTTTAATTTTGCCCAAAATGGCTCTTTGGCAGATTGTTTCCAAGATTTTATACTAAACAATTTTGAAACAATAGGCGATTTGGGGCAAGTAGATTTAGACGGAATCAATATACTTTTGGATCTAAAGTTTTTGGAAAGACGGTTAAATGAAATTGAAAATCAAGAGTGAGGTATTAAAAATTGAGTGATGATAAATTTTATTCATGGATTTCTTTTATATTGGGAGCAGTCGGTTTTCTTGGAACTGCAATTGTCTGTGTTTTTTTCTGGATTTATCGAAAGAACGGTATAAATTTCGGAAATCCGCCGTATTTATATTTTCCGCTTATTTCACTTATTTGCTTTATTTGTAATGTTTACGTTCGAAAAAAAATCACCGTCAAAGGTTTGATTGCAACGGCAGGATTTTTGTTTGGAATATTGTCTCTTGTTCCGATGGTATTGTTTTTTATTTTGATGATTTTACTTTTGCTTATCGGACCATTTCTTTTTATGTATAAACCATGAATTATGGTTGACAATGGAGCGCAAATAGTATTTTACCTGGAGAAACGGTGTGATATTCTTATTCCCCCAAATCGCGATTTGTAGGAATACCAAAAAATCCACTTTTCCTCGGAAAACCCACCACAAAAAGCGCCTTTTCCGGGGAAAATTAAGGATTACGCTACATATAGCGTAGTTTTTGTCGTTCTAAAATCGCTCCGAATCAACTGACGAGTGGTTTTAGAATTTTTCGCGTACGGAATAAGCCGACTGGCAGGTTCAAATAACCAGCCGTTTGAAAATGATGTTACCAACACATTAACTCCGCCAGATGTTGATATAGCAACATCTATTGATAACTATGCAAAACAAAAAAGGTAGAAATATGAAAGACGGTGGTGCAATAATTTTATTTGTAATAGGTTTGCTAACATCACTGCAATTTATTGCAAGATATTTTATAGAGCCTATTCTAAAAAAACGGAATGGTAGAAAAAACAGAATTTAGTAAAATAAAAATCGGTTTTACAATTTGCTACTTTTTATTTTTCCTGATTTTATTAATTATGGATTTGTTTGGATTCTTTTCTCTTACGTGAGAGGGGGCTGAAAAAAAATCAAAATTTTAAGGCCCCTGTTGACGAATGATAATATACACAGAATTATGTACATAGGATTAATTAATGACATTTGAATGGGACGAGAAAAAAAATGCCGTAAACAAAAAGAAACACGGCATTTCATTTGAGATGGCCGTCCGTGTTTTTCTTGATGAAAAGCGAATCGAAAAACTTGATTTTGCGCATTCGACTTTTGAGGAAGAACGGACTAATATAATCGGAAGAGTTGCTGACATGCTTGTGCTATTTGTTGTGGCGACAGACCGAAACGGCAACAAAAGAATAATTTCGGCCAGAAAGGCTGAAAAATATGAGGAGGCTGAGTATTATGAAAACTATGACGCTAGATGAATTAAAAAAACTTCCACCGCTGACAAAAGAAGAAATCGATACCGCAATGAATTTCAAGAGCACAGACTTCTCCGACTGTCCTGTGATGACAAAAGAAGAGCTAAAGGAATTCAAGCCATGGTATGAAGTTCATCCAGAATGGGTAGAAATGAAAAAAGGTGACGTACATACAAAGATAGACATGGATCTTCTTGAAGCCCTCAAGCGTGGAGGCAAGGAATACCAGAATCGCCTGAACCAGGCCTTAAGATGGGCATATGAGAACAACTGTCCTTATATGACTATGTAATTTTTTACAATTTGCAAGTCTTCCCCCAAAAAATCGCGATTTGTCGGGAACTAACTTATTGTAAGATAAAGAAAAAAAAACTTAGCAAAATTCTGTAAGAAACTGTATTATTTTCATAAGTTTTCAATTTGAGAACTAATTTTATTTTTGGGAAGGATGACATGGGTATTCGTGGAGAACTTTTTACAACTCAGGTTACATTGGAAAATCGTTCATATTTTTTCAATGTAAAAGAAAACCGTGCCGGTGATGTTTTTCTACAGATTGTAGAGAGCAAAAAAGGTGAGGGCGCAGATTTTGACCGTCACCAGATTGCAATTTTTGCAGAGGATATGCAGCAGGTTCTCGGTGGACTTGACGCTTCTCTCAAATTTATCGAAAAAGACCGAAAGGAAAAAGCTAAGATTCGGGCCGAAAAGAAAGCCGCTAAAGATGCTAAATTTGGTGCGGGTTTTGGCGAGAAAAAAATCTACCGCCGAAAAGGTGAAGAGCCACGCAAGCCAGACGGAATTAAACGCACAGGTCGCGTAATTCACGTTGTAAGCAAACGAGAGGATGCTTCGAAGGCAGAGACAAATTCAGAGAACTAATTTATAATCAGTTATAACAAAGCCCTGCAAACCGTTTGGTAAGCAGGGCTTTTATTTTGCCTGTAATTATTCAAAATTGAACGAAAGCCGCTGAATCGGGCTTGGCCCCAGTTTTTGGCAAATTTCTTTGTGGGCTTTTGTAGGGTAGCCCTTGTGTTTTGCGTAACCGTATTCAGGGTAGAGCTTGTCGTATTCCATCATCATGTGGTCTCGCTCAACTTTTGCGATTATGCTTGCAGCCATAACTTCTGGGTATTTTCCGTCAGCTTTTGGCTCGCAGCGGCATTGGCAGCCGATTTTTGGATTGTAGATTCCGTCCGTGATTGCGGAAATCTGATTTTCAAATTTTGTCTCCAAAATGATGCCGTGTTTTTTTGCCCATTCCGGAAGTTTTTTTATCATTTCGTTGTACGCCAGCGACATTGCGTAAAGACTTGCCTGCAAAATATTCATTTGGTCAATCGTTTTGTGGTCTACGATTCCGAGTCCCCAGCAAGCTTGCTCCTTGATTATCGGCTCGATTTTCTCACGTTTTTTTTCGGTAAGCTTTTTTGAGTCGTTCAAAAGTTCAATCGGAAAATCCGCCGGCAAGATTACGCACCCAGCCGTAACTGGCCCTGCAAGCGGACCTCTCCCGGCCTCGTCAAGACCGCATGTCAAAATCATATTTTCCATTTTATTTTCCTTGTATGTGAGTTTCTGTTGTATTGTTCTTGTTTTCAAGAATCATTGTTTCGCTGTCTTTCCAAATTAGGGTTGCACCGCGAATCTTTTTGTCAAAATGTGCATAAAATCCATTGTCGTTGAATTTTACGAGAACGCTGTTGAGTTCTGCGATTCTGCCAAGATGCGAAATTAATTTGCAGTTTGAGTCAGTTGATTCGAGGATTCCGCCAGAAAGACTAAAAATTATTGCCGTTTGTGCGATGGAGTTAAAGCTGCCTTTTTTTGCGAAGATTTGTGAGGCGTCTGCAGAGAAGACACAGGCGTAGGTGCGCGAATTTATTGTCACTCTTGAATCTTCAAGAGAAATTAGTGAATTTTTTGCGCTGAATCCCACGCCGTTTGAATTGAACGTGCCGAAAATTTCGCAGTCTTCAAACGAAGTTGCGGCATTGTCCAGCTCAAAAATCTTTTCGTCATTCTGCTCTCCAATTTCTGGGGCGAGTTTTTCGATTATGCAGTTTTGAAATTCTGCGCTTGAATCTTTTATTTTTATGTGGGTGTCCGCCGGAATTACAATTCTTCCGTCGTTTATGCCCGTGAACGAGCAGTTCGAGAGAATTTCGGCTTTGCCGGATTTTAGGACAATTTTTCCTTCAACAAAAAAATGCGCAAAGTTCGTATTGTTGATTGCTTCTAAAGCCTGTTCAAAATTTACGAATGGATGATAGCGGCTTCCGTCCGCACCGTAAGCGGAGGCGTTTGCCGAAATAAAATAATTATATTCATCGATTACAATGTCATATTCCGAAGTTGTGCTTACATTGTTGTTCTTGTCTTTTGCGTAGGCAAGAATTTTATAGCAAACCGCAGAATCTTTGCCGTTGAGCACGAGCGATGATTGCGTGTATTTTCTAAAAATAATTGAGTCCGTAAAATTCGGTGCGTCGTTTTTATCAGTGTAAAAACTTGCATCGATTGAAAGCGGGCCTAAAATCGCGTAAAAAATTTCTGCATCAGAATCGGTTTCGATTTTTATTTTTACGCTGCCCCGCGCATGGTTTCCGTCTTGATTTGAAGTGAATCTTGGGCTTGACGGCGGTTTTCTGTCAATCGAATAGTTTTGAGATAGAGTTCCCTGAAAAAGCCCTTGCGAGTAGATTTCAAAAACTGCTGTGGAATCGATTTGCTCGCCTTCGAGCGTGTCAAAAACTACGGAATCAAAAAATGACTTGTTTTCTCCAAAATCACCTTTTGCTCCAGAGGATTTTATTTTTAGTTTGTAAGATTTTTCGCCATTCAATTTGAACGTTACAGAACCTTTTTTTGTTTGTGCGCTGATTTTTGGTTTTGAAGGGATTTCAAAAGTTTCAACCGGATTTCCGTTTTCGTATGCAACGCTCTGCCATTTTAACGTATGCGGTTCAGTTCGGTCGATTTTTACAGGCTCGGTTGAATTTGACCACGTTCCGTCATCGAGCGTCCAAATTAAATTTTTGCCGTTAAAAGTGAACGTTTCCCAGTCGGTAAATTCAAACGGAATTTTGCGGGAAACTGAATCGGAATCAGCTTTCGTCCCGTCTGCATTCATGTTTGCGCCACGCTGATGAATTATAAATCTCCAGTTTCTGGCTTTGTCCGTAACGATGCATGAAATATATCTTGAAAGTGCGTTTTTGTCGTCAATGCTAATTTGTCGTCCTTGAATGAAAGAACTTGTGTCGTCGGCAAGTGAATACAAAAAATTTTTTGGAATTGAGATTGTATTTTCTCCGCCGCAGGTAATGATATTTTTTTCTTTGATTTCGTCTATGAATTTTTTTTCTTCTGAATCATTTTTAAATGGATTTTCTTCGTTGACCGTGTAATTGATTTCGTATTCTTCTTTTGTGCCGTTTACGAGGGCTGCTACTTTTAATGTCACATTTCCTTCAAGATTGATAAGGGATGGCTCTTCGTAAATCATTCCCATTTCGAGCGGGTCCGTGCCAGAAAGTGAATAGTAACATTCCGCCCCGTCTGACACATCGATTATAAGACTTTGTTTGTTTGCCCAAGTGCCCCGTGCAGGGCTAATAATTCTCTCTGAATTTTGAGCGTACAACATTGAAAGCGAGAATAAAAATATAGAAGAAAGGATGAAGAATTTAAATCGTCTCATTAAAAATGTGCTTGATTCTGAAAAATTAATCGTGCTTCGGCTACGCTCAGCAACCGAGCACGAGTGATAGCAAACTCGAAAGTTGCGTTACTAGTTCTTTTTGTTCATTATTGGTTCGAGGATTCCGCGCAATTCAGGATCCTGCTTGTAGTAGTAATCTTCGAGTTCTTTTTCGGTAAGACCTACAAGCTCATGGCTCAAGTAGTGAATCCAGCGGTCATCGTCCGGACTTGAAATATCGAATTTTCTGCACCAATAATCAGGTTTTATTGGAAGTGTGTCTTTGTAAGTGAAATTCTTAAAATCATGAACGACAACTTTTATATCGTCGCGTGGAATTCCATGTTCCATAAGAACTTCCACGAGATAGTTCAGTGTGCGTCCTGTGTCGTAAATGTCATCGACCAAAAGAATCTTGTCGCCGGCTCGAAGATATTCTGGTGAATAAGTCCATCCGTCAATACGGATTTTTCCGCTCTGGTGAATGTCTGTGTACGAGCGGGCAACTACTGCTGCGTAGAGAACTGGCTTTTTGCCTTTGAGGGCGAGCTTAAAATATTCGCTCATAACGTTTGCCATGTACGCTCCGCCACGAAGAGAAGTGTATATAACGTCCGGCACAAACCCTTCTTTTAGCACTTTGTCTGCCAATTTGATAGCATCGTTTCTGACGACATCGTATGGTAAAAATTCTTTCATAAAAAACTCCTATTTCGAATAGTAAAAATTGTTGTCAGGCAATTCCTGTCCAACTGATTCTGGATTATAGTTCATAAAAATTGAAATGAGCCGCTCGATAGAAACCCTGCCATCTTTTGCGCTTTCCCAAACGAAGTTTGCCGTAGGAATTGATTTTGCGGCGATTGGTGCCAAAATTCCTGTGGTGTGCTTCTGGGTGAGGGGGGCTGCTTTGTTTGGGCTGGTAACTACCCATTTTGTAGCTTCTTCACAAGATTTTATGATTTGTGCAACGACTTCTTTATTGCCGTTTGCATAATTGCCGTTTGCAATCAAAACTGAATGCGGAAATTTTGATTCTGTTTCGACAGACGCAAATTCTTTTTGAATGTCGAGCACTTTTTTTACAGAATTACTTTTTCGCATTGCGACAGTAGAAAATGGTTCTGAAACAAGTGCGAATTCAATTTTGTTCGTGATTACAGCCGCTGCGATTTCTGAATTCGGAATCGAAAAGTCGAATTTTACGTCTCCGTCAGTTTCGCTAGTTGCAACCGTAAGTCCTTTCTTTTCGAGAATGTGTCTTAAAATATATTCAGCACCAGAATTCTTTTTTGGAATATAAATTGTTTTGCCTTTTAGATTCTCGATTGATTTTACGGAGTCATTCTTAGAAATAATTGAGAGATTTCCTGTTTCGGTTATGCCAAGAACGACGATGGAACCTTTGTTTTCCATGTAAGTTTTTGCGGCAAGTTCTGTCGGAACAAAACCGAATTCCAGCTGGCCCGAAATGATTTTTTGAATTTCGTCCTCGGCCGAGTCGCATTTTTCTACGACCGTATTTGTTTTTCCCTCAAATTCTGGTTTGTTTTCAATAAAGTATGCGGCAGGAATTCCTGAAATGTCGGCAAATGTTCCGATGTGGATTGTGCGCTTGTATTTTTTTTCAACGGGAACATCGTCTTTTGCGGTGTCAGAGCTTTTTTCAACTGTTACTGAAGTTTCGGTATCAATTTCCTCAACTGTTGCGGTTGTTTCTGTTTCTTCTGAGTCTGATGAAGTGCCCGTCAATTCGGCAAGCTTTGCGTTGAATGAATTTTCAAGTTCTTTTTGCTGCTGCGCATGAGTTTCTTGAAGTTCTTTTACAGCAGTTTCCTGCTTGCTTTTTAGTTCCTCTGTTTCTTTTGCGTGTTTTTCAGTTAGTTCATCAAGTTCAGTCTGCTCTACGTCTTTGCGTTTTTTTGCGCTTGAAAGTTCTTTTGACTGTTTTGAAGAAAGAGCCTTTACTTCTTTTGCCTGAGCTTTTGTGAGATTTTTTAATTCTTTAGATTGTTTTTTTGTTAATTTTGAAGCTTCGCTTTCATGCTTTTTTTTAAGAGCCGCGATTTCTTTTTCTTTTTTTAAGCGTGCAGATTTTTCCTCTTTAGTTTCTGTTTTTGCGGGCTCACTTGTTTCCTGTGCATCTTCTGTGTAACCTGCAACCTGCGCTGTAATCTCTTGTTCAGAAAAATTCCGTTCATTGCCAAATACATTAAATGCAGATGCAGCCACTGCAAAAGTGATTGCAAATGAAATTAGCTTTACACGTTTCATACTTTTTGTTCCTAAAAGAAAAAATTATTTTATCTATTATAGTTCATTATTTAAAAAATTCAATTCAAAGGAACGAAAGATGTGTGCGAAACTTCCTTCAAATGTCCAAAATATCTAGAAAGTGCAAAAATTTTAGCATGACTTTTTTGAAAAAACAAGAGAAAAAGTGAAAATATATTGACTTTTTGAAATATATAATTAAACTTAAAAAAGTTTTTTTTCAGGGGGTTATAGAATGAAAAAACTAACATCTTTTGCAGCAGTAGCAGCTTCTGTTCTTTTGTTGAGCGGTGCATTGATTAGCTGTAATGAAAAGAAAGCAGAGACAACAGCGGCAGCAGAAACACCTGCAGCAGAAGCACCTGCTGAAACTACAGATCTTAACGCAGCAGTTGACGCTGCTAAAGAGGCTGCTGATGCAGTAAATGCAGCAGTTGACGCTGCCGCATCTGTATCATCAGAGGAAATTAATGCAGCCGTAGATGCATTGAATGCAGCAGCAGAAGACGTTGCAAATACAGCGGCAGCTGTATCATCAGAAGAACTCAACGCAGCAGTTGACGCAGCTAATGCGGCCGCAGATGCAGCAGCAAACGCTCTTAATGCTCTTAACTAATTTTTGATTTTTAAATATTAGTTTCAATTTTGCTTAAAAAGGAATCAGTTTTGGATTTCAATCTGATTCCTTTTTTGCTTTTAAATCCGACTAAATTTATCTTCAAACAGCAACTGTTTCTTTTTTGTGTTCGGTGTTTTTGTCACTTATTGGAAGCCACTCGGAGAATTCCTTGTCGGTGCATGAAACGTAATGCTGTCCTGTTATGTGATGCAGCGTGCCTTCCGAGTATTTTATTCCGCTCGTTTTGTGGTCGTATGTTTGAATCAAGCGATTCTTTTCGACGATTGGGTTTGGACGCGGAATTGCAGAAAGAAGGCTTTTTGTGTACGGATGAACAGGATTTTCAAAAATCTCGTCCGTGGTGCCAGTTTCAAGAAGATGACCAAGGTGGAGAACGCCGATTCTGTCGCTGATGTATTTTACCATGCTCAAATCATGGGCAATGAAGAGGTAAGCGGCGCCTGTTTCTTCCTGAATGTCCTTCATCATGTTTACGACCTGCGCCTGAATCGAAACGTCAAGGGCAGATATGCACTCGTCCGCAATCACGAGTTTTGGGTTCATTATGAGCGCGCGTGCAATTCCGACTCGCTGGCGCTGTCCGCCTGAGAACTGGTGCGGATAACGTTCGATGTGTTCCGGGGAAAGTCCGACTTTTTTGAGGATTCGCTGGATTTTTTCCTCTCGTTCTGCGCGGTTTTTGTAAAGGTGATGAATATCAAGTCCCTCGCCGATGATTTCGCCGACTTTTTTTCGTGGATTCAAGCACGCCATTGGGTCCTGAAAAATCATTTGCATGTTTGTGCGCAAAAAATCTTTTGTTCCGCGGTTCAGTTTGCTTGAAATATCCCGGCCGTCAAAAGTGATTTTTCCCTGTGTCGGATCGTACAATCTGATTACACTTCGACCGATTGTGGATTTTCCGCTTCCGCTTTCGCCAACAAGTCCGTAGGTTTCACCCGGAAAGATTTCGAATGAAACGTTTTCGACTGCTTTTACGGTAAAACTTGAAGAAACCTTAAAATATTGACAAAGGTTTTCGACTTTCAATAATGGTTCTCTCATGCTTTTTCCTCCTCGTTGATTTTAATATTTTCAGCGTCGGCTTTCATTTTGACGATTCGCTCTTTTAATTCTGCCGGAAGTTCTACTTTTGGTGCTTTTGGATGCAAAAGCCACGTTGCAGCTTCGTGAGTCTCGCTTCCCGGCACTTTGAACATTGGAGGTTCCCGCCTTGAATCAATGTTGAGCGCGTAAATGTTTCTTGGCTCGAACGGGTCTCCCTTTACGCGGTGCAAAAGGTTTGGCGGCGAGCCAGGAATCGTGTAGAGCCGTTTTCCGGTCGTGTCCAAGTCAGGCATTGCGCTCAAAAGTCCCCATGTATACGGATGCCGCGGGTCGTAGAAAATCTCGTCGGCGGTGCCTCGCTCAATGATTTTTCCCGCGTACATTACGTTAATTCTGTCGGCAACTTTTGCAACAACGCCCATGTTGTGCGTGATGAAGATTACCGAAAGATTTCTCTCGCGCTGGATTTTTTTGATTAGGTCAAGAATTTTTGCCTGAATCGTTACGTCGAGCGCGGTGGTTGGTTCGTCGCAAATCAAAAGTTCCGGGTTGCACGCGAGCGCGATTGCAATTACGATTCGCTGTCTCATTCCGCCTGAAAGCTGGTGTGGATAGTTCTTCATTCTGTCTTCGGCGTTCGTGATTCCTACTTCCTTCAAAAGTTTTACAGCCTTTTTCCAGGCTTCTTCCTTTGGAGTGTTGTAGTGATAAATCATTCCTTCCATTATCTGCTTGCCGATTTTCATTGTTGGGTCTAGAGATGTCATTGGGTCCTGAAAGACCATCGCGATGTTTTTTCCGTTGATTTTTTTTCGGATGTCCCGCGTCTTCATGTTCAGAATGTCGTAAACCGTGTGCGTAACGTCGTCTGGCTCAAGACAGTTGTAAGTTATGGTTCCTGAATTTACGATTGCGTTTTTTGCGAGAATTCCCATTGCGGCTTTTGTGGTGACTGATTTTCCGGAACCTGATTCACCTACGATTGCGACAGTTTCGCCACGCCTAACGTCCATGTTGAATCCGCGGATTGCGTTTACGATTCCTGCGGTTGTCTTAAATGAGATTGAAAGGTCTTTTATGCTTAAAATTATGTCTTCTTTTTTGCTTTCTTGTCTGATTTCCTGTTCGCTCATAAACTACGCCTCCTTGAATTTAGGGTCGATTGCTTCACGGAGTCCGTCCGCAAGAATATTGAAACTGAGCATCAAAAGGGCAAGGACAACAATCGGCGGCACAATCTGATAAGGATGTGTCGTAAAACTGTTGAACGCGTCGCTAATCAGCGAGCCGAGCGAGCACTGCGGAACCGGGATTCCGAGACCGACGAAACTCAGGAATGCTTCCGTAAAAATTGCTGTCGGAATCGAGAACATTGTCTGTGTTATAACCTGTCCGTTTATGTTCGGAAGAATTTCGTGGAAGATTATCGAGAAGTTTGAGGCACCGAGCGTTCTCGATGCAAGAACGTATTCTCGTTCCTTCAAGTTCAGCATTTCGGCACGGGCGATTCGGCTCATTCCAATCCATTCTGTAATCATCAGCGCAAAAATAATCGTCGCGATTCCAGGTTTAAGAATCAGCATTAAAAGCGTTACGATTACGAGGCGCGGGATTCCGTTTACAATCTCGCTGAATCGCTGCATGGAAGAATCTATGAAGCCTCCGAAGTAGCCTGAGATAAGTCCGTAGCTCAAACCTATAATCATGTCGATGATTACTGCGACAATCGAAATGTAGAGCGAGACCCGTGTTCCCATCCACGTGCGTGTCCAAATGTCGCGCCCGAGCACGTCAGAACCGAACCAGTAGTAAACGTTTGTGTCTCCGTTCTTTTCGTACAAGTTCACTTTTTTTGTGCTTCGGGTGGTTTTCATTGTCTCGTGTCCGTCAAAAATTCCGAGTTTTTCTATGCCCTGAATTCTTGGCGCGTAGTTTTTTTGTTCAAGATTCTGCTCCGAGTATGAATATTTTGTCATGTGCGGGCCGACGAATGCAAAGAACATGATGATTAGAATCATAAAGAGCGAGGCCACGGCACCTTTGTTTGCCCAGAATCTTGCCCGAACTTCTTTCCAGTAGCTTACGCTCGCAAAGTTCCTGTCGATTTTTGAGGCGGAAGAGTCTGCTTTTAGCTCAAAGTCGTCCGCAAGGAATTCGTCCTGAGATGAAGTTGTTTCTGTTTGTGCAAAATTACTCATTTACTGCTCCTGAAAGTCTGATTCTTGGGTCTATGATTCCGTACATAATGTCAACCGCAAGCATGATTGCAATGTACATCGCGCTGTAAATAAAGCTCAGAGAGATTACGACGTTGTAGTCGTTCGACTGGATTGCCGTTACGAGAAGCGAGCCGATTCCAGGAATCGAGAAGATTTTTTCGACTACGAGTGAGCCTGTCATCAAATCTACGATGAGCGGAGCCAGAACCGTGATGATTGGAATGAGCGTGTTTCTTAGTGCGTGAGTAATAATCAGCCTTGGGCCAAAAATTCCCTTGCTTTCTGCGAGCTGCATGTATTCTGAGCCGAGGGCTTCGAGCATTTCTGTGCGCGTAAAGCGCGCGATGGATGCCATTGTGAACATACATAGGGAAATGCTTGGTAATATAGAAGAAAAGTACGGGGACTGATTTGAGAATAGCATTGGGAAGACTCGCCACTTGAATCCGAGCTGGTAACTTAAAGCCAGAGCGAAGACGTAGCTTGGAACGGAAACGCCGATTACCGAGATTACGGTGGCGATTGTGTCCCAGATTGTCCTGTGCTTGATTGCGGCGATTATTCCGAGAATAAGACCAATCAAAGCTCCGATGAATACGGCCTGAAATCCGATTCTGCACGAAATTGGAAGCCTTTGCGAGATAAGCTGCGAGATTGGCGTGTTCTTTGAAATGTTGTAGCTAAGCCCAAAGTCGCCACGAATCATGCTTCCGACGTACTTGAAGAACTGGATGACAATCGGCTTGTCAAGCCCGTACTTTGCGTAGAGCGCAACCCTCTGGTCGTCGCTCAGTTTTTCGTCGTTGAATGGTGAGCCTGGCATGAGCTGCAGCAAGATGAACAGCACAAGAGTAATTGCCAGCAGTGTAAAAAGTGAGATTAGTATTCGTTTAAGAATGTATTTTCTCATTTCGTCTCCCCAATTTTAAATATTTTATTGTGACATAAAAAAAGATGAGCCGACAATACACCCGTATCATCGGCTCATCTTTGAGTTAGTACTATTCTATATGTTTTATGTATTTCTGTAAATAGAAACACGAAGTTTTTTTACATCGGTAAGTTTTTAATGCGGAATTTATGTCAAAAAATCTTGCTTGCTTTTATGAAAATCGACTTTATACTTAATAAAGATAATTTAAATATTTTTGCTTATTTTTATGATTGCGGAGGATTTTGTATGGGCAAAAAGAAGGAAAAGCAGGGGAAACTCGTTGTTTCAGTTGTTGTTGCTTTGGGAGTTGCAATTCTCCTGCTGAATATGGGCCAGGGGCTTCTTGTAAAGAATAGTGCGGAGTCTGAAATTAATAATCTTTATAAAGATAGTGTTACTCAGATTGCTGATATTTTCCGCGATGATGTTTATACGACGTTGCACAGTTACGCAAATCAGCTTCATTATTATACGGCATCTGATGTTGCGAGAAATGGAACTACCGAGGAAATCGTAGAGTGGCTCCATGCTCATAAGGAGCAGAGACCTGAGATTTATAACTATGTAATTTACGTTACGCCCGACGGAACGTGGAATTCTGATGATGGCGGAACGGGCGATGTTTCCGACAGAACATATTTTAAGGCGATTATCGGCGAGGGAAAAGATGAATTTATTGATTCTGTTGTAGTTTCCAAAAACAACGGAAAGCACGTTTTTCACGTGGCAAAAGCTGTTAAGCAGAATGGACAGACCGTTGGATTCTTTGCGGGAATCGTTCAGATTGAAGAACTTGTTGCTCTTACAAATTCTATAAAACTTGGTGAAACTGGATATGCGTTCGTAATCGACAAAAAAGGATTTATTACGGCTCACAGCGATACGAATTTGATTTTGAACCGCAATGTGCTTGACGACACCGATTTGGACAGTTCTACAAGAGCTGTGTTCCAAAAAGCTGTCCAGGGCGGAAAAGGTGTTGATTCGATTATTTCTCTTACAGGCAAAAAAGAATTCATCACGTATTCTGAGGTTGAGGGAACTCCAATGACGATTGTTGTTGCTGTGGAGGAATCTCAGCTTAAATCTGTTGCTACGAAAGTTACTCGGCTCATCAGTATTTTCTCTTTTGTGTTCCTTTCTGCTGTTTTGAGCCTTCTTATTGCTGTAATCGGAGTGGCTCTCAAACCGCTTAAAATTGTGCAAACTACAATCGAAGGCATTGCAAGCGGAGATGCAGATCTTACAAAACGAATCGAAATCAAGAAATCGAATAATGAAATTGGTGCGGTTGTTCGAGGATTTAATACTTTCGTCGAAAAACTGCACGAAATCATCAAGCAGGTAAAAGATTCTAAGAAAATGCTTTCTGTGGCCGGCGAAAATCTTTCGGCGAGCGCGGAGGATACTTCAATTTCGATTTCGGAGATTATCGCAAATATCGACAATGTTAAGAGTCAGGTTGAGCAGCAGGCGAACAGTGTTGACCAAGCGGCCGGTGCGGTGAACGAAATTTCTTCGAACATTTCTTCTCTTGAAAAAATGATTGAGGGACAGTCTAATCAGGTTGGAAATGCGTCTGCGGCTGTAGAGCAGATGATTGGAAATATTTCGAGCGTAAACCAGAGCGTTGAGAAAATGGCTTCGTCATTCGATCAGCTCCGCACTGCGGCTCAGGACGGACTTAACAAGCAGAATGACGTTAACGCAAAAATTGAGGATATTGAGCAGCAGTCAGTCATGCTGCAAGAAGCTAACGCGGCGATTTCTGCGATTGCGGAACAGACTAATCTTCTTGCTATGAATGCCGCGATTGAGGCTGCCCATGCCGGCGAGGCTGGTAAAGGATTCTCGGTTGTTGCGGATGAAATTCGTAAACTTTCGGAAACTTCGGGCGAGCAATCTCGTTCAATTGGTGACCAGCTTAACAGAATTAAGGAGTCAATCGGTTCTGTAGTTCATGCTTCTGCATCTTCTAGCGAGGCGTTCTTGTCGGTCACTTCAAAAATTCAGGAAACGGACGAACTTGTTATGCTCATTAAGGGCGCGATGGAAGAGCAGCAGGAAGGAAGCCGTCAGATTGTAGAATCTCTTCACTCTATGAACGACAGTACTTCTGAGGTTAAGCTTGCTTCCCGCGAGATGACAGAAGGCAACAAGGCGATTCTTGATGAAATGGAGCGTTTGCAGACTGCTACAACTTCGATTAAGCAGAGCGTAGAAGAAATGGCTCATAGTGCAACAAAAATCAACGAGACAGGAAATGCGTTGAGTGACGTTACGAAGGATCTTGGTAAGTCAATCGACAACATTGGCGGCCAAATCGACCAGTTCGCCGTATAAAAGATGTGTTCGAAAACTTCAGCTTTTTGAACAGGTCTAAAGATTTTTTACTGCCCGTGGAAACGCGGGCATTTTTTTCTTTAAAAATATGCTAATCTTCATTTTATGAAATCAAAAATCTTCGGTTATGTTTGTACGCTTTTCGTAATTTCTGCGATGATTCTTGCAGCTGAACTTTCTGACGAAAAAGAAATTATTTTTCCAGAGGTGGCTGCGCTTTCCGTGGGAGCTTTTATAACGCCACGATTGGTTTGGAAAACCAACTATATAAAAATCCTTGTGAGCATTTCTGTTTGTGCTTTGCTTGGCGTGCTGATTGTGACGCACGTTCCGCTACCTGTTTGGGTGCAGTTTTTTCTTGCTTTCCTGATTGGCCAGATTGTGCTTTTTGTTTCCCGAACGACATTTGCCCCGCTTATTTCTGCAATCTCGCTTCCGGTTCTCATTCAGACTCGGAGTTTTGTTTACGTTGGGGCTGCGGTGGTTCTTACGATTTTTGTGTGCTTTTTGAGCATTGTTCTTGAAAAACTTGGCGCAAAAGACCAAAACGAATATGAGCCTGTTGTGCACGAATCTTTTAGGGAGCTTTTTGATATTGTTTTTAGGTGCGGGGCAGTGTTTTTGCTTTCGTTTTTGTGCATTCATTTTGATGTGCGTTTTTGTGTTGCGCCTCCGCTTCTCGTAGCGTTCACTGAGCTTTCAAGAAAATCAAGTCTTGCGCTAAAAAGACCTTTTTCAGTGATTCTCTTGTTTTTTCTGTGCGCATTTTTTGGGGCTGTGAGCCGATTCTTTTTGTGCGTAAAACTTGGCCTTCCGCTTACGCTGGCAGCTTTTTTGGTGGCAATTTGCGTTCTTGTTCTTGTAAGGATTTTCTCTTTTCCTTTTCCTCCCGCCGCCGCAATGAGCATTCTTGCAATGCTGATTCCTGAGAGTGCTGTGATTTTTTATCCTCTTCAAGTGCTTTTGGGAATTTGTGTGCTCGTGATTTTGGCTTTTTTTTGGCGAAAGTGTGCTGGGGAGAAAATAGAGGCGTTCGAAAACTTCCGCTTTTCGCTCCCTTCCATTAAAAATTGACTTTTTTAATCAGCTTAAAAAATGCGTCCACTGCCAGTGCAGAGATGCCGAAATAAATTCGGCATGACGGCACAGTGTTCAATCCGCATGGCAGAAAAGTTGAAATTTGACTCGTTAATTACTGCACCGAGATTCAAAATCAGTTCTTGAATTTTATCTTCTGCTGATTAAAGTCAACTTGGGCTTCGACTCCGAACGGAATTATGCATTTGGGCGCGGCATGACCAATGTTTACGTTGTAAAGAATCGGAAGATTCGGATTTGCGATTTCTTGAACGAGAATCTTTTTGTAGTCGTCGTAGTAAACTTCGTCAAATGGCTTTCCCACAAGAACTCCGCTTATTACCGAGAAAATTCCGGTTTGTTTGAGCGTAGAAATCATTTTTTTGTACAAGTCCGGCTTTGTTTGCTCTTCACTTGATTCCAAAAGTAAAATCTTGCCTTTCCATTCTTCGACTGAAGGAAAAAGTCCGTATTTTTGGCAGAGGGACGGACTGTCTGCATAGCGGGTGCCGTCGAACATGTCAAAAATCGTTTCGATGCAGCCACCGAGAATTTTTCCGCTGAAAGTCGGTTTTCCTTGCAAAAGTTCAAATCCTTTGTTCGGGAAGCATGGTCTTTTTACGCCGATTTGGGAAGGCTCGTAAGATTCGCGGGCTTTGTACCAAACGTCGCTCGGAGTGATTTCGTCAATCTTGCCTGTATTCAAGAGTTCTTCCAAAAATTTTTTTGAATACGGAAGCATTTCGTTTTCAAGCTCGCACACATCGGCGAGGAAAGATTGTCCGTAAAATGTGTTTAGTCCGACTTTGTGGAGCATAAAATGATTCATTGTGGAATCTGAAAATCCCAAGAAAATCTTTTTGTTTTCCTGAACTGCATTTTTCAATTCATCATTTTCGAATAAATACGGAAGAAGTCTGTATGTGTCGTCCCCGCCGATTGCACAAAGAATCATGTCGATTGATTTGTCTTTTAGTGCATTCAAAAGATCTTTTGCGCGTTCTTCGGGATGTTTTGCGACATATTCGAGTCCTTTGAGCGCGGAAGGCGTTGTTTGAACTTGGATTCCGTATGATTCAAGTCGTTTTAAGCCAATGTCGAGTTCGTGTTTTATGAAAGGTTCTCCAAGAATCCCTCTTGAAAGACTTGCGATTGCAATTTTTTTTACCATAATACTCTCCTTGATATGTCATATTTTGTATTTTTGATTTTCTGATAAGAATGAAACGCAAATACTGGCTTTTCGCTCGAAAATTCACTTGTCGTTTTATGAACAGCTGCAAAAAGCCCCCTCCAAAGTACTAGTTTTTCGTAAGAAAAACTAGCGGGAAGCGCACAAAGTTCACTCAAATTTAAAAAGTGTGAGCGGTGCGCGAACACTAAAATTATATTCGTAAACCGCAGCGTTCCTTGTTGCTGCGTTTTACGAACAGCTGCAAAAAGTACCCACCAGAGCACTAGTTTTTCGTAAGAAAAACTAGTGGGAAGCGCACAAAATCCACCTAAATTTTAAAAGTCAACTTGTAGCGCTTCCTTTTTTATTGCCCTTGTTGCAATGTACGTCGGAATATTCATTTCGTGAAGCCGTCCTTCTCCGTTCGTGTCCTCAAAAATTGACGTGAGCGTAAAGCCAGCCTCAAGCTGACCGCCAATCTGCTCTTCGAGGGTGTGCGAAAACTGGATTCCCGCATCGCTTTCTTCGAGTTGTTTTTTGTGCTCTGGATTTTTTAGCGGATTGAACGGCAGCGAATTTTTAACGAAAGTCTCTTCGTCGTCGGCAAAAAGATAATTAGTGCCGTTGTCCAGGCCAGCAAGAAGAATTCCGCCTTTTTTCAAAACTCGGTAACATTCCTTCCAGATTGGTTTTACTTCTTCAACGTAGCAGTTTGAGACTGGATGAAAAATCAGATCGAAAGTTTCGTCCTCAAACGGAAGCTGTTTTGTCATGTCCGCTTTTATGATGTTGATTTTGTAATTTTCCCGCTCCGAAACGAGTCTTTCGCTTTTTAGCTGTTCCTCTGAATAATCGAGTACTGTGCATTCTGCTCCGAGTGCCGTAAAAATTGGCATCTGCTGACCGCCTCCGCAAGCAAGTCCCAGAATGCGTTTGCCTTTAAGCTCACCGAACCATTCATGTGGCACAAATTTTACAGGAGTGAGCTTTACATCCCAAATTCCTTTTTTAGCTGATTCGAAAATCTCGTGGTTTATGGGCGTGCCCCATTCCCATCCAGATTTTATCCAGCTGTCGATTGTTTTTGAATTGATTTCTTGATATGTCATATTTTGTATTTTGAATTTAAAAATGCCGAATCAAGTTCGGCATGACAATTTCACCTGCGCTTTTTTTATAAGTTTGTCAACCAAATCGTGAGTTTTGGAAAGCGCAAAAAGCCCCACCAAAGCACTAGTTTTTCGTAAGAAAAACTAGCGGGAAGCGCACAAAGTTTACTTAAATTTAAAAAGTCAACTTGTAGCGCGTTTTTTAAAGTTTCTTCACCAAAGCGCGAGTTTTTGGAAATCTCAAAAACTAGTGGGAAGCGCAC
>NZ_JPUF01000074.1 GCF_014737315.1 Treponema zioleckii
GCGTTTCCGATTGTCAAAGATTGGACGCGAAGCGCGGACAATAAAACTGACTCGCGAAACGAGGCCCTGCTTGCCGCCGCGTTTTGTGAACACCTGCAAGAAGACCCACCAAAGCGCGAGTTTTTCGTGAGAAAAACTTGCGGGAAACGCACAAGAAAAATTTTAATTTGAAAGCGAATTTGAAGCGTTTCCGATTGTCAAAGATTGGACGCGAAGCGCGGACAATAAAACTGACTCGCAAAACGAGGCCCTGCTTGCCGCCGCGTTTTGCGAACACCTGCAAGAAGACCCACCAAAGCGCGAGTTTTTCGTGAGAAAAACTTGCGGGAAACGTCCGAGGAAAGATTTTAATTTGAAAGCGAATTTGAAGCGTTTCCGTTATTTTAGTCCGTGGTAACGCTGCCACCATTCAAGTTCTTCGCTGTAGGCTGACGTTTCTTGTTCTTTGAACTTTCTGTCGATTTCGGAAATTTCGTTCTGCAGCTCTATTACGATATTTGCAATGCACGGTTCAAAATGGCTTCCGCTCGATTTTCTGAAGACTTCGATTGCGTCGCAGATTGGCATTGGATCCTTGTAAAGACGTTGGCTTATGAGCGCGTCAAGAACGTCTGCCGCCGCAAGAATCCGCGCGCACAACGGAATGTCTTCGCCGGCGAGCTTTCTCGGATAACCGCTTCCGTCCCATTTTTCGTGGTGATACAATGCCATTTCGCGGGCAATTTTGTTAAATTCGCCGTCGCCGATTTGCGGAAGATAATTCAGAAGTTTTTCGCCTTCCGACGGATGGCTCTTCATCAATTCAAATTCTTCAATCGTAAATTTTCCGACTTTGTTCAAGATTCCTTCGGGAATATGAATTTTCCCGATGTCGTGCAAGAAAGCTGCGCTGGCATAAAGCGAAATAGCTTCGTCGGTGAGCTGTTTTACGTAAAATCCTCGTTCACGGAGTTTTTTTGCTATTAGTTCAACATAAAATTTTGTGTGAACAACATGCCGCCCTGTAAAAAGGTCATGGCTTCCAAGACACTCTGCAACAAACTGAATGATTTTAAACTGCGTGTTTTCGAGCTGAGCGTTTTTTGATTCAAGGTCGTCCTGTGCCTTTTTTAATTCCTCATTTTTGCTTTGAAATTCGATTGTCCGTTCTTTTAGGCTGGTTACAAAACTGTTTCTGTCATCAATTGCCGAAATCAAATGCCGCAGCGTTTTGTAATTTCGTCTAGAAAGCAACCATGTGATTAAGAATACGAAAAAATATTCTATGGTCAGACCTGCAAAAATCGGCATGAATGATTGCAAAAAGCTGTCTGTGTTTTTTGAGCCAAAAATATCGCCCCCGTTTTGCCACTTGCGGTAAAGTGAAAAGCTCAGAAGTATGTAGCCCAAAATATTCATGCTGATTGTTAGTTTTTTGTTGTAATAAAGACAAGCGATAAACGGGATAAAACCGTAAGCGATGTATATTCCGATTTTTGCTCTGCTTCCGAGTATCGCAATAAAAAGCGCAATTCCTATCAAATCGAAGTGCATGAGAAATTTTTGTGCTCCGGGACGTTTCTGCAGAAAATATGAAATTCCAGAAAATGAAAGCGTGTATGCGAAAGTCTGTAGAATTCCTTTGTAGCTGATTTCAAAAACTCCTAATGGGGTAAGGACCAAAAATAAAAGCGGAATCACATTCGCCGAAAGCAGAATTTTTGAGACCATTTTATTGATATTTGTGATGTTTTCTGAAAAAAACTCGTCATCAACTACGGACATACAATATTGATTTTAACTTAAACATTGGAGAAACGCTAGAACTTTTTTTATCTTAAGGGCATCTCAAAAAAACTTCAGTTTTTAGAGGTTCCTTTAAGATTTTGGAAAATAAAACGGATTTTTCTTTACTTTTTTTAATTTTTTAAAATAGACTTTAAACGGCTCAGTGCCTGCTAGCGAAGTGATACTTTTTTCTACTATACGTATGCACGGGGGCGTGCGCGCCCTTCCGCAGACCGTGTTCGGAGGTGCCTATGTTTTTTCGTCGTTTTTTCAATTCATTTATTTTTTCATTTCTGTTTTTGATTTTGTTTTTTTCATGTTCTGATATTTCTGAAACAAAAGCTTCCCTTGTTGTGAGTTTTCCATCGTCCGCGCGTGCAGCTTCGGTTCAGGAGCGTATTGCGGGGTATTATGTTTATCTTTGGCGTGCTGATATTCCTGAAGCCGAACAAAAAGAGGATCAGTCTGAGAGTGAAGAAAATACCAAGGTTGCAAAGCCCGGCGAATCCGTGTTTTTTGATGAGCTTGATGAAGGCGAATACTGCATTGGGGTGGAGGGATTTGACGAAGACGAGTTGATTATTGCCGGCGGAGAAGCAAAAGCCAAAGTTGTAGCCGGCGAAACCGCAAATGTTTCCATTTTGATGAAGAGTTCTTCGGATGAAAGTGAGGATGGAGTGATTCTGCCAGAGACCGCTTCTATTTATATTGAGATAAATTACGATACGTATACTACAAAATTGACTTTTTCAAAGGCTGGTGATGAGTACACGTATGAAAACGGAGAGATGTTTGCAGATGGCGGAGCAACATTAAAAAAAGATGGAGACAATCTTGTGCTGCATGTAATTCCTATGGAAGAGGTTCCGGATGATGAATATGATATTATTGTTAATACTGTAAATAAAACTTACACAGTCAGCAATGACAGTACATACGGTACAGCAATTACTTTAAAATCATGGCAGGTTGATGGCACTGATATTTCAGGAGATTGGATATTACAAGACTAAACGAACCAACAGAAATGCAGATGCTGAAATAACTTCAGCATGACTCAAAGCTAAGTGTATTGCATCTGCGTTTATCCGCGTAAAAACTTGCAAGTTGTTATTCCGAACGTCCAGTCTGTCATGTCGAGCGACGTCGAGACATCTATCGCGTGTAGACCTCTCGACTACGCTCGAGGTGACAAAAACGGTCATTTCAGAGCGACTCCCCCTCGCCATTCCGTATTTTTTCCCCATCTGTGTCTATCCGCGTTAAAACTTGCAAGTTGTTATTCCGAACGTCCAGTCTGTCATGTCGAGCGACGTCGAGACATCTATCGCGTGTAGACCTCTCGACTACGCTCGAGGTGACAAAAACGGTCATTTCAGAGCGACTACCCCCCGCCATTCCGATTTTTTTCCCATCTGCGCCTATCCGCGTTCATCTGCGTAAAAACGTGCAAGACAGCAGAATAGTGGGTGTCAAAAAAATGGAAACGAGGCTAAACCTTTTGTTTATGGAGTTGCGGGCGAACTGGATTTAAAATGATTGTAGAAGAGGTACAATCTAATGAAATATCAGAAACTTTTTGAGCCTATAAAAATCGGCAAACTTGAAATCAAGAACCGCTACGCAATGGCACCGATGGGCCCGCTCGGTCTTGGTGACTGCGAGGGCGGATGGAATGACCGCGGAATCGATTACTACACACGTCGCGCCCAGGGCGGAATCGGTCTTATCATAACAGGCGTTACTTTCTCGGACACGGAGGTTGAGAAGCCTTCGTTCCCGAACACGCCAAATTCAACTTACAATCCTGTTCAGTTCGTGCGCACGAGCCGCGAGATGACTGAAAAAGTTCACGCTTATGGCGCAAAGATTTTCTTGCAGATGAGCGGCGGATTCGGACGCGTTACGATTCCTACGAATCTTGGAGAATTCCCGCCGGTTTCAGCATCTGCAATTCCGCACAGATGGCTCGACAAAACGTGTCGTCCGCTCACCGTTGAAGAAATCCACGGAATCGTAAAAAGCTTCGGAAAAGGCGCGTTCAACGCAAAACGGGCTGGCTTTGACGGAGTGGAGATTCACGCTGTTCACGAAGGATATTTGATTGACCAGTTCGCAATCTCGTTCTTTAACCAGAGAAATGACGAATACGGCGGAAGCCTTGAAAACCGATTGCGTTTTGCCCGCGAAATCCGCGAGGAAATTGCGCGCACGTGCGGTCCTGACTTTCCGGTCGCGCTCCGGTTCTCCCTCAAATCGATGATTAAGGATTGGCGCGAAGGCGCTCTTCCGGGCGAGAAATTTGAAGAGAAAGGCCGAGACATTGCAGAAGGAATTGAAGCCGCAAAACTTCTCGAACAGTACGGATACGACGCGCTCGACGTTGATGCTGGAACATACGACGCCTGGTGGTGGAATCATCCGCCGATGTACATGGAAAAGGCTCCGTACAAGGAATTTGCGAGAATCACAAAAGAGAACGTTAAGATTCCTGTAATCATGGCAGGCCGCGTTGATAATCCGGACACGGCGCTCGACTGTCTTGAAAAAGACGTTTGCGACATGATTTCCCTCGGTCGCCCGACTCTCGCAGACCCGGACATTGTAAACAAAATCCGAAGGAACAACTTGAGCCAGATTCGTCCGTGCATTTCTTGCCAGGAAGGCTGTATGGGACGAATCCAGACGTATTCCCTCATCAACTGTGCTGTTAACCCGCAGGCGGGAAAGGAACGGGTGAACAGATTCAATCCGATTGTCCGCAGAAAGAAGGTTCTCGTTGTTGGTGGCGGCGTGGCTGGTTGCGAAGCTGCACGCGTACTTGCTGAGCGCGGACACGAGCCTGTTCTTTACGAGGCAAGCGACCGCTTGGGCGGAAACCTGATTCCGGGTGGCGCTCCTTCGTTCAAAGAGGACGATTTGGCTCTGGCAAAATGG
This sequence comes from Treponema zioleckii, assembly GCF_014737315.1. Classification (GTDB taxonomy): domain Bacteria; phylum Spirochaetota; class Spirochaetia; order Treponematales; family Treponemataceae; genus Treponema_D; species Treponema_D zioleckii. Next base: position 4,705 of record NZ_JPUF01000074.1, read on the forward strand.
TACGAGGACGAGATGAAGAGACTCGGCGTAGAAGTTCACATGAACACAAAAGCCGGCGAAAAAGAGATTTTGGACAAGTCTTACGATGCCGTGATTATGGCGACAGGTTCACGCCCGAAGAGATTCTCGCTCGGCGATGACGACAAAGTGTACTCCGCAGAGGAAGTTCTTCTCGGAAAGAAAGATGCCGGAAACACCGTTGTTGTCGTTGGTGGCGGACTTGTTGGCTGCGAGCTTGCCCTTGACCTTGCGATGAAAGGAAAGAAAGTCACAATCGTTGAGGCTTTGGGAAAACTTTTGGCTGTGAACGGACCTCTTTGCTCTGCGAACCGCGAAATGCTCGAAAAACTTATTCCGTTCAACGGAATCGACGTTTGCTGCAACGCGAAAGTCACTGGATTCAAGAACGGCGTTCTTTGTGCAGAAACAGCTGGCGGAAAAAAGGAATTCAAGACCGACAGCGTAGTTCTCTGCGTTGGATATTCGAGCGAGAATTCGCTTTACAACCAGTTCAAGGACTGCCTTGACGAAGTGTACCTTCTCGGCGACGCTCGGCAGGTTTCGAATATCATGTACGCAATCTGGGATGCCTTTGAGGTAGCGAACAACATCTAATAATTAAGTATAAAAAATCGAGTTAGTGTTCTGTTGAAGTTCCGCTAACTCGATTTTTTTTGTAATTTTCCCGATAAATCAAAATGGTTTCTTTGTGAAACTGTGCAACTGTAGGGGCTTTTGCGAACTCCGACAATGCTGGAGGGCGTGCGGTGAGTGCGAAAGTAATCTTTATGATACTTTGGATTATCGTGCTTTTGTTGCTCGGTTATCCTGCATTTTAATGCACCTCTCTTCGATATATTTCTGAGAGAGCAAAATAAAACCGCCTGAGTCTCCACACCAAGGCGGTTTTTAACCAAATTAGGACGAAGACCAACTAAACTTTAGTTGCACTTCTTTTTTTATTATATCGGCTAGCCTTGGAAAAATCCACAGGATTTTTAATGCTTTTTTAGGGTAAGCGTATGATAATAGTCTTTGGGCTATTCAGAATGAACACACGCAACCTAAAATGTTTTCAAACCGTATACGAAGAAAAAAATCTGCAAACTGCGGCGAGCAAGCTTTTTTTGTCGCCGCAAGGGCTCAGCAAGGTTATAAAGAGCCTTGAGGATGAATGCGGCGCATCGCTTTTTGTGCGGACAAAAGAGGGATTTGTGCCGACTGCGAGCGGAAAGGTTTTTTATGAAAAATCAAAAATCGTGACGAAAGATTTGAACGAAATGTTTTCGAGCATTGAGGCGATAAGCGGTCGCGACAAAAGATTTAAAATCGGATTTGCGAGCGGAACAATTCGTGCGATTAATGTTGCAACTGTACGTAAATTTATGGACGAAAATCCTCAGATTCTTGCGAGTTGGCACGAGCAGGAGAACGAGAGCGTTTTTAAGCGAGTCCTGAACAATGAAATAGGATTTGGTTTTGTCATCGGTAAGCACGAAGATTCAAATCTAAAATCTGTAAAGCTAAAAAGCATTGACGTGGTTCTTTACGTTTTCAACGGGCACAGGCTCTGGTCGCAGAATATAGTTGAGCTTTGCGACATAAAAAATGAGCCAGTAATTTTAATGAACGAACATTATCACATTTTTCATGACGTGGTGAATGCCTGCCTTTTGAATGGCTTTAACCCAAAAATTGTGGCCCGCGTTTCGGAAGGACAGTCAATTTATCAACTCGTAAAAAACAAAATCGGAATCGGCGTTGCGCCAAAGTTTTTTAAAGACACCGACGAGATAAAAGCCGTTCAAATTAAGGGCTCGTACACTTGGGACATTTACGGCATTTACCGCGCTGACACGCCCGACATTGCGCTCGTGGAGCGGCTTATTGCTCAGTTTGCAGAAAAAAAAATGTAACGATTAATTTTGATGAAATTCTTGAACTGTGTTTTTTAGAAATACTTCAATATCCTCGTCAAGGAAATTTAAAAATTCTGTCTTTAATTTTTCGATTTTTTCATGGTGGCTCCTTATAAATATGGGATTTACCCTATAATAGCCCGTTCAGAACATCTTGATGACGGGATTTTTGAGTTGCGAACCAAGCAAGGTTCGAATGTTTCGAAGTTTGTATTTCTTTTTTCGTAGGAAAAAAATTGTTGTAACACATGGCTTTCGTAAGAAAACTCAAAATTGTCCCTTTTTATTTATCCCAAAATTCGCGTATGCCGGTTTGCAATTGCGCTACAGCATACGCAACGGAATTTACAGAATGTCGATATATTCGCCCGACAACGCCTTGTTCATGCTTCTGACGGCGCAGAATTTTCCGCACATGGAGCAGGCTTCCGAGTGGTCGTCCTCCGGCTTTCTGTTGTCGCGGATTTTTCTTGCCGTCTCCGGGTCGAGCGCGCATTCGAACTGGGCGTCCCAGTCGAGCTTCTTTCGTGCGTCGGCCATCTTGTCGTCGATGTCGCGCGCGCCGGGTATGCCTTTCGCGATGTCGGCTGCGTGGGCCGCAATCTTCGACGCGATGATGCCCTGCTTCACGTCGTCCAGGTTCGGGAGCGCGAGGTGCTCGGCCGGGGTGACGTAGCAGAGGAACGCCGCACCAGAAGCCGCCGCAACAGCCCCTCCAATCGCGGACGTGATGTGGTCGTAGCCGGGTGCGATGTCGGTTACGAGCGGGCCGAGAACGTAGAAAGGTGCGCCCTTGCAGATTGTCTGCTGAACCTGCATGTTCGCCGCGATTTGGTTGAGCGGAACGTGTCCCGGACCTTCCACCATCACCTGCACGTTGTGCTTCCACGCCCTGTCGGTGAGCTCGCCAAGACGCACCAGTTCCTCGATTTGGCACACGTCCGTAGCGTCGGCAAGACAGCCCGGTCTGCACGCGTCGCCCAGGGAAACGGTTACGTCGTATTCCTCGCAGATGTCCAAAATCTCATCGTACCGCTCGTAGAACGGATTCTCGTTTCCTGTCATCACCATCCATGCGAAGACGAGGGAGCCGCCCCTGCTTACGATATTCATCTTGCGTCCGACCTTCCGAATCTGCTCGATTGTCTTCCTCGTAATTCCGCAGTGGAGCGTGACGAAATCCACTCCGTCCTTCGCGTGCATCCTCACGACTTCAACAAAATCGTCAGCCGTGAGAGTCGCCAAGTCCCTCTGGTAGTGGATTACGCTGTCGTAGACCGGAACCGTTCCAATCATCGCCGGGCACTCGCTCGTGAGTTTCTGCCTGAACGGCTGGGTGTTCCCGTGGCTGGAGAGGTCCATTATCGCCTCGGCACCCATGTTCACCGCGCTCATCACCTTCTGCATCTCTATGTCGTAGTCCTTGCAGTCCCTTGAGACTCCCAAGTTCACGTTGATTTTCGTCCTGAGCATTGAACCGATTCCCTCTGGATTCAGGCTCTTGTGGTTCTTGTTCGCGGGAATCGCGACTTTCCCTTCCGCCACGAGCTGCATGAGCCTCTTTTCGTCCATGCGCTCCTTTTCGGCGACAATCTTCATCTCTTTCGTGACGATTCCTTTTCTCGCCGCGTCCATCTGCGTTGTGTAGCTTTTGCTTTCCATTTTTGCTTTTCTCCAATTTTGTATTTGCTTGATTTTTTTTCACAGAAATCTGAAGTTGTGGCACAGTGGGCCTGAGCCTTTCCCCAGGTCGAGCATCGCTTTTAGGGCGAGCGTCAGGTAGTCCTTCGCGTTCTTGACGCTTTCTTCGAGTGAAAGCCCTTTCGCCAGGTTAGACGCTATGGCGGAAGAGAGCGTGCAGCCTGTTCCGTGCGTGTTTTTGTTGTCCACTCTTTTTCCGTCGAACCAGATTCCGTCCCCGTTTTTTTTGAAGAGAAAGTCGCAGGCGTCGTTCACCATGTGGCCGCCTTTTATGAGCACCGAGCAGCCGTGCCTTTTGGAGAGCGTTTCTGCCGCTTTTTCCATTTGTTCTTTCGTTTGGATTTTTGTTGAGAGCATGAATTCCGCTTCCGGGATGTTCGGCGTGATGAGTGTCGAGAGCGGGAAGAGTTCCTTTTGGATTTTCGATATGGCTTCGTCGGAAATCAGCTTCGTTCCGCTTGTGGAGACGATTACGGGATCAACGACGATGTTCTTGAAATTGAATTTTTTGATTGATTCTGCGATTGAATGTGCCTGTTCTTCTGTCGGAATCATTCCCGTTTTTACCGCATCGGGGAAGATGTCCGTGGCTACCGCTTCGATTTGCTTTTCCAGAATTTCAGTCTCCGTGACCTGCACCGCAAAAACACCGGTCGTGTTCTGCGCCGTGAGGGCTGTGATTGCGCTCATCGCAAAGACTCCGTTCGCCGTCATCGTCTTGATGTCGGCCTGGATTCCGGCTCCGCCGGAACTGTCGCTTCCTGCAATCGTCAAAGCGGTTTTCATCTGTATTTCCTCCGTTGGCATTGTCCAAATCAGGTGCGGTCGAGGACGAATCAGTCCTCCTCTCAGCCGGCTTCTGCCAGCTCCCGGAAGTTTTTTAACTTCGTATAGAACGATATTAAAAAAGCAAATATTTTGCAACCACGGAAAATTTTTATTAGGTCGTGAAACTCGAAATTGAACCTATTACATGGCCTCCGAATTATTACACGCAGACAATTTTTACACCTGCAATTTTTTTATAATGCTGAAATCCCTGTTTTTAGCGTTGTCCTGAATTTGACAAAAATCAAAAAAAAGGATTTAATCACGCTTGTCATTTCACAGAGGTACTTCCGATTTTTTTTGGAGGTTGAGAAATACTCTTTGAACCTGTCAGTTAACACTGTCGTAGGGAGCTGAATGTAAGACTGGAGAATTTTACTGGAAATCATTGGCTCACCTTTGGGTGAGCTTTTTTATTTTAAATACAAAAACGGAGTTTTGAATGGAAAAATCTCAAATCAAAATGCAAATTGAAAAGGCTGTAGACGACGCTCGGAAAAAAAAGCCGCTTGCGCCGTCAATAACGAACACCGTAACGGTAAATCTTGTGGCTAACGCGCAGCTTGCTGTTGGTGGCAGCGCCGCAATGGTGTATCTTCCCGACGAGGGCGAATGGTGCGCAGAGAACGGAGATGCCGTTTATCTGAACGCTGGAACTCTTTTCCCGGTTTACGAGGAGACTTTTCCAAGGACAATGAAAGCCCTTCACGAAAACAAGACTCCCTGGGTTCTTGACCCTGTTGGGCTTGGAATCGGAAGCCTCAGGACTAAGCTTGTTTCGTTCTGCAAGGATTTTCCTCCGACAATCGTTCGCGCGAACGCTTCGGAAGTGATTGCGCTTTCAAAATTGTGGGGACTTTCATCATCATCTTCGTCTGAAGGCCCAAAAGGAGTTGATTCTGTGGATTCTGTACTCGATGCGAAAGATGCTGCGAAGGCTCTTGCAAAATTCATTCACGGAGCTGTAGCCGTTTCTGGAGAGGAGGATTTTGTGACTGACGGAGAAGTTTCCGTTGTGTCTAAAGGCGGCTCTTATCTTTTTGAAAAAATTACCGGGGCCGGTTGCTCTCTTGGCGGAGTCTGCGCCGTGTATTCTGGCGTTGCAAATCCTTTTATAGCGGCTCTCACGGCCACTCAAATCTACAATTTGGCCGGAAAGAGGGCAGAGAAGGAATGTTCGGGGCCGGGAAGCTTTCAGGTGAAATTCCTTGACGAACTTTACAATGCGGCACCTTCCGATGTCGCTGAGAATCCTTTTGACTTTGCATGATTTTTGGAGGAAAAAATGAACACACTTGTTGCCGTTGCGATTGCGCCTTTTGGAGTTGGGGACGAACTTTCGGCTGAGGTTGCCGAGGTCGTAAAAATAATCCGCAATTCCGGTTTGAAGAACAAGACATATTCCATGTTCACCGAGATTGAAGGGGAGTGGGACGATGTGATGAAGGTCGTGAAGGATGCGACTTTCGTGCTTGCGGAAAAGGGAATCAGAACCGAGGTCATTATGAAGATGGATATTCGGCCGGGATATGAGAACATGATGAGCGAAAAACTCGACAGGCTGGAGGCAAAACTTTGAAATACAACAGAAAAACGCTGGACGTTTCGGCATATCTTGTAGTCGGACCGGAGAACACGCTTGGCCGTCCTGTGGAGAGCGTGGTGGAAGACGCTGTGCGCGCGGGTTTTACGATTGTTCAGATTCGCTCAAAGGTTGCTGGCGCGAAAGAGATGATTGATTTGTGCGAAAAATCTGCAGCCGTAATCGAAAGGCTGGGTAAGTCGGATTCAGTTTCGCTTGTCGTGGATGACCGGCTCGATGTCGTTCTTGCTTGCAGGGAGCGTGGAATAAAGGTTGATGGAATCCATGTCGGACAAAGCGACATTCCGGTTGACGTATGCAGAAAATATCTCGGAGAGGATTCTATTGTCGGTCTTTCCGCGTTGACGAGCGAACTTGTAGATTACGTTAGGACGTGCGACACCGCGAATATAGACTATTTTGGTGCCGGCCCTGTCCACGAGACGAATTCTAAACTTGACTGCCAGCGGGATGCGTCGGGAAAAGTGATAACGGTTTTTGATGAACTTTCAGCTCTCGCTTCCTCAAGCCCGATTCCCGTCGTCGTCGGAGGGGGCGTGAAGGTCGAAGACATTCCGGCATTGAAAAAGTCGGGGGTGGACGGATTTTTCGTCATTTCCGCAGTCGCCGGGGCAAAGAATCCTTATGAGGCCGCGAAAGAGCTTGTGGAGGCATGGAAGTGATTTCTGTGATAGAATCTGCTCATGTATCATTCGTGTGCGAGGAGGCTGAATGAAGGCTTATTTTGCTGGAGGATGCTTTTGGTGCGTCACTCCGATTTATAAAATTTATGGTGTTGACAAAGTTGTTTGCGGTTATTCCGGCGGAGACGAAGTGAATCCGACTTATGCGGACGTAAAGGCCCAAAAGACGGGGCACAGGGAAACGATTGAGCTGGAATACGAACCAAAGACCGTGAATTATGAAAAATTGCTCGACATCTTTCTTTCGAACGTTGATCCGTTTGATGGTCAGGGGCAGTTCATTGACAAGGGATTTTCGTACACTCTTGCAATTTATTATCAGACTGACGAAGAAAAAGAAATCGCCTTAAAAAAAATCCATGAGCTTGAAGCGCGGAGCGGAAAAAAAACTTTCATCGCCGTTGAGCCGTTCAAATCATTTTACAGGGCAGAAGAAGAGCATCAGGATTATTACTTAAAGAATCCCGAAGCCTTTGAACGCGAGCTAAAAGAAAGCGGCCGAAAAAAATAAGTCGTAACACACGGATTTGTTCAGCCCTAACGACCTTCAAGTGAGGAACGCACTTCCGAACAAATCCGTGTCCCATCTGTGTCCATCCGCGTTCATCTGTGTCGAATTGCGGTTTCACTTTATCTGTGTCCCATCCGTGTCTATCTCTGTTCATCTGTGTCAAACTTGAAGAATTACTATTCTCGCTCCCGTTTTCAAAATCACGTTTATCATCTATAATCTATGTGCAAAAAATGTAACAAAACGCAGCTTGCGTAGGAGAAACAAATGGCTGATACAATGCACGCATTGGAAAAAAATCCGAATTGGAAAGGTCGTCGTGGTCCTGTCGTTCTTGTAATTATGGACGGTGTAGGATATGGAAAATATGAGGAAGGTGATGCCGTAAAAGCTTCAAAAATGAAGTATCTTGACTGGTTTACGGCAAACTGCCCACACACAAAACTCAAGGCACACGGAACTGCCGTAGGTCTCCCGACAGATGATGACATGGGAAACAGCGAGGTTGGACACAACGCAATGGGTTGCGGACGCGTTTTCGCACAGGGCGCAAAGCTTGTAGGTGAGTCTATTTCTTCTGGAAAAATGTTCCAGGATGCAACATGGAAGAAACTTTCAAAGAACGTTCTTGATAAAAATTCAACTTTGCATTTTATTGGTCTTGTTTCTGACGGAAACGTTCATGCGCACATTGACCACTTGAAGGCAATGATTGCTCAGGCAAACAAAGAGGGAATCAAAAAAATCCGCGTACACGCACTTCTTGACGGCCGCGATGTTGACCCAACATCAGCTTTGAACTACATTACACCGCTTGAAGAATATCTTGCTTCATTCGCCGGCTGTGACTACCAGATTGCTTCTGGCGGCGGACGAATGTATCTTACAATGGACCGCTACAACGCAGATTGGTCAATGGTTCAGCGCGGTTGGTACGCTCACGTTCTTGGCGAAGGAAGAATGTTCGAGTCTGCAACGAAGGCAATCGAGACTTACCGAAACGAGGTTGCGGGGCTTCTCGACCAAGATATGCACGAATTCGTAATCGCAAAGGACGGAAAACCTGTCGGAACAATCAACGACGGTGACAGCGTAATTTACTTCAACTTCCGCGGAGACCGTGCTCTTGAAATCACAAAAGCATTCGAGGAAGGAAGCTCATTCGACAAATTTGACCGCAAGCGCGTTCCTGCCGTAGAGTATGCCGGAATGATGGAATATGACGGAGACGCTCACATTCCTCATCAGTATCTCGTAAACCCACCGAGCATCGACAGAACGATGGGCGAGTACCTTACAAAGACTGGCGTAAAACTCCTCGCAATTTCTGAGACTCAGAAATACGGTCACGTTACTTACTTCTTCAACGGAAACAAACAGGGAAAATTCGATGAGAAACTTGAGGATTACGTTGAAGTTCCTTCTGACGTTGTTCCTTTTGAGCAGAGACCTTGGATGAAATGTGCAGAAATCACTGACAAAGTAATCGAAGCAATCAAATCTGGAAAATACGACCACATCCGCTTGAACTTCCCGAACGGAGACATGGTTGGACACACAGGTGTTTTCAATGCAGTCGTTTGCTCAATGGAAGGAATGGACCTTCAGCTTGGACGCATCAAGGAAGCTATTGATGAAGCCGGCGGTATCCTCTGTCTTACAGCTGACCACGGAAACTCTGACGACATGTACGAGCACGCAAAAGACGGCAGCGTAAAGAAAGACAAGTCTGGCGAGCCAAAAGCAAAGACTTCTCACTCTTTGAACCCGGTTCCTGGAATTATTTACGACCCAGAGTACAAGGGCGAGTACGACAATACAAAACTCAACGACGGTTTGGGAATCTCTTCTTGGCCTGCAACACTCATGACACTCATGGGTTACGTTCCGCCAACGGATTACGACAAGTCAATCATCAACTTGAAGTAAGACTGCCCAATAAGTTCGTTGCACAGTGTCATTCCGAACTCTTTTTGGAATCTCTACATATATGCAGCGTAGATGCTGAAACAAGTTCAGCATGACAATACTTTTAGGAATCCACTTTGAAAAAGAAATCCCGCGAACCTTAAAAAAGGCAAGCGGGATTTCTTTTTGTTTTGCACCTGGAATTAGTTTGCCTCTTGAACAGTCCAGCCTGATGGAATTCCATCACTGCCTGTGCTCCATGTTGTGCCGGCAGCCTTTACAAATGTTCCGCTTGAAGCAACACTACCAAGCCAAAGATCAGTGTATTGGGTTCCAGAAACATTGGTTGCAAGGCATTTTATGTAGTTAAGATTTTGACAGTTATAGAACATATTGTTGTAGCAATCGGATACAAGAGTCGTTGCAGGCAGTACAGGGGCAGTCGTCAAAGCGCTGCAGCTTATGAACATACCCTTATAGCAGCATTCTGTAAGCGTTATTGCCGGAAGATGCAGTTTCTTAGTACTGTGGTTTTTAATATGGGAATTAGCTTGGAACAAGTAGTAGAAGGCTTTATTTGTCGTGAGTACAGTTTCATTCGGATTCCATTTGCTTGCATCTGTGGTGCCTGATTCAAGCGTAACAAGACTCATAATGTTTCCATAGATGTAACTGTCATTGGAACTGTCAATTCTCATGTATGAGCTATCGTCTGACATGCTTTCAGAATTTTCTGCATAGAAGCAGATTTTGTCTCCGGCTGCAACAATTATTTCATGCTCTTCACCTGCGCATGCCTCAAGTTCCCCGCCGTTTTTAGTGAATTTCAGCGTAGACCACGGATGGTCGATTGTAATTGAGCCAGCCTCAATTGCTTCAAGGGTGAGCGGCTCGTTAAATGCGACGTTCTCCTCATTACCTCCACTTCCAGAATCATCACTGCTAGAGTCAGAACTGCATCCGAGCGCTAGAATTGCCGTCATCAAAAGGATAAATAGTAGTACCCCCCCCGTGCGTTTGTATAGCTGTTTCATACACAACTCCTTAAATGTGGATTTTACAGGCAAAGCCTATATTTAGATTATTTTAACTTACTTTTCAGGAATGAAAAAAATATTTTGTTATATGGGAGGGACAATCCTAGCCCTGTAAGTTTGGGGTGGCCGAGCCGCCAAAATGAGTTTATAGCAAGCTCAACCACCACTTTTCCGACGGCCTATCTGAAGTGGGTGTTTACTGGAGCGATAAATCGCCTTCTTTTATCCAGCCGGCTTTGCGGAAAACTTTTCCAAAAATGTAGCAAAGAATTGCCGGAAGAACAAAGCTGATTGCAAAAAGTCCTATCCAGTCAAAAAGACTTGGCACAATTGCAGTGGCTCCGTGCGCTATTGCCGTTTCGTTCGGTGCATACCAGCCTGTTATTACTCCAATCTGTCCTACAAGCCCGCATGTTCCCATTCCTGAGCTTACGGCTTCTCCGTTCATTTCCATTTTGAATAAGCATGTTGCTATTGGGCCTATAATTGCCGAAGCGAGAATCGGCGGAATCCAGATTTTTGGATTTTTGATTATGTTCGGCATTTGAAGCATACTTGTTCCGAGTCCCTGGGAAATAATTCCGCTCCAGCGATTTTCTTTAAAACTCATAACTGCAAAACCGACCATTTGGGCGCAGCAACCAGCCACGGCCGCCCCGCCTGCAAGACCCGTAAGTCCAAATGCCGCACAAATTGCGGCTGAGCTTATTGGCAGAGTGAGCGCGATTCCTACTACAACCGAGACTAGAATTCCCATCCAGAATGGGTGGAGTTTTGTTGTCCAAACGAGGAATTTGCCCACCGAATTTGCCGCCGTACCAATGTATCCTGCGATTAAAAGAGTTAGGAGCGAGCCTACAAGAATTGTTACGGCCGGAGTTACGATAATGTCAACTTTCGTTTTTTTGCTTACGAGGCAGCCTGCTTCCGCCGCTAGAATTGCGATAATAAGGACTGCAAGCGGTCCGCCTTCCTTTCCCGTAACGTTTGCTGCCGCACCAATCGCGACGAGCGAAAAAAGAACGAGGGCTGGAACTTTCATTGCAAATCCGATTCCAACAGCCATTGCTGCGCCGACTACGTGCGGCTCCCTTGCAAAATTGCCTGCATCCACAAGAAACTGGAACACCGGATTTGTACCGAGCAGCAAAAGCTGATTTCCTAAAGTCCTTACGATTGTTGCGATTAGAAGTGAGCAAAAAAGTCCCTGTGCCATGCCTGACATGGCATCAATCAAATAGCGCTTTGCGTATTTGTTCATAGAATTCTCCTTTTTTTTTGTTATGTTTTTTTTATAAAAAAATGATTTTAAATAGTTTACCAAATTTCAAAATCTATTAACATACGCATTGATTTTGACCTTGTTTTTTGATATAGTTTCAAAATCCGACTTTAAGTTGAGAAAAATTATTTTGAAGGAGTCGCCGTTATGAGATTGGCAAGACGCTTTAGACCACTTAGAACAAATAAATTTATCCGTGCTAACAGCAAAAAACAGGCAAAAAGAGTTGCTGCTAACCACGCTTTGCTCAAAGCTTTGGCTGAGTCTGAAAAAAAATAAGTAATCGCCTAAGATTGATTTAACTTTCGCGTCCGCGGCTAAAATTTAGCTTTGTGGAACTTGAAAAGCCCGCTTCCGAAAATCAAAATTTGTAGGAGCCGGGCTTTTTGTTTTCAGCCGTGCTTCCATTTGTTATAATTGCCCTATGAAAATCCTTCTTGTTTCCGTAAATGCAAGTTTTATGCACACGAGTCTTGCTGTGCGCTGCCTAAAGAATTTTGCAGAAAAATATTTTTGTCAAAAAGAATCCGAACAAAAAAATCAATTTGAAATTCCAAAAATCGACTATGCGGAATTCACTATAAATCAGCCTGCGGGCGAAGTTCTCCGCGGAATTGCCGCTCACCGTCCGGACGTGGTGCTTTTTTCGACGTATATTTGGAATGCCGAGTACGTTTGTAAAATTCTTCCAGACGTAAAAAAAATCGTGCCGGAGTGTCTTGTTGGCGCGGGTGGACCAGAGTTCGGTTATGACGCTAAAAAGTATCTTTTGCAGCTTCCTTCGCTGGATTTTGTGATTTTTGGGGAAGGCGAAGTGACTTTTTCTGAACTGGCGGAAAAACTCGCAGAAAATTTTGGTCAGCCCGACAAAAAGGGTGGTGCGCTTTGGGATTCAATCCCTGGAATTTTCTTTAGAAGCGCGCTTCGCGGGGATGTGGATTTTTCTGGCAATAGAAGTTTGATTCAAAATCTTGATTCAATTCCTTTTCCGTATCCTGAGATTCTTTCGGGCGATTTTGACCCTGACCACAAGATTTATTATTATGAGTCTTCCCGTGGCTGTCCGTTCGGCTGCGCGTACTGTCTTTCTTCGGTTGACAAGAGCGTTCGTTTTAAGAGTCTTGACCGCGTTTTTTCCGAGCTTCAAATTTTTTTGGATGCGAACGTTAAGCTTGTAAAATTTGTTGACCGCACGTATAACTTGAATCCTGAAAGGTACATTGAGATTTGGCGGTACATTTTGAATCATCACAACAAAAAGACGATGTTTCATTTTGAGATTGAGGCTGAATTTTTGTCGGAGGAGGCGCTGGAATTTTTGCAGAACGTTCCGAGCGGCGTAATGCAGTTTGAGATGGGTGTTCAGTCTGCGAACAAAAAAACTCTCGCATCTATAAATCGTTCTCCGAACGTTGAAAAACTGGCTTTGAATATTCGGCGGATTCCTCGCACGATTCATCAACATTTGGATTTGATTGCGGGGCTTCCGTTCGAAAATCTTGAGAGTTTTGGAAAAAGTTTTGATTTTGTGATGGATTTGCGTCCTGACGCGCTGCAGCTGGGATTTTTAAAAGTCCTGCACGGAACCGAGATGGAGCTTTATGCCCGTAAGAACGGCTGGGCGTGGATGGAAAATCCCGTGTACGAGACTTTTTCGACTCCGTATCTTTCTTACGACGACGTGAATTTTTTGAAGGACATTGAAAACGTTACGGACATTTTTTGGAACAAGGGAATTTTTTATTACACGATGAATTACATTTTTAGGATTGTGAGTCCGTGGAAATTCCTTTGCGTGCTGACCGAATTTGCTCGGAAGACCGATGCTATTTCGCTTTCCAGAAAAGAATCGTTTTGGTTTGATTTTTTGGATTCGTTTTTTTCTTTTATTAATAATGAATTTGATTCTTGCGCACCCGAATTTTCGTCACTTGATTTTGCGCTTTTGAGCGACTTGCTTCGGTACGATTTTATTCGTGGCGGAAAGAAAAATAATTTTCCTGCGTGGTATAAAAGACGTTACGACAAGGAAAAGCATCTCGCCTTGCTTTCCGAAAAAGAGGCGTCGCTTTCTGGCAAAAAAATCGGTTTTGCCCAAAGCGATTACGAGGAATTTTCTTTTGACGTTACTGCGAGCGAGCCTGAAAAGCAGGCGAGAGATTTTTGCCTGCTTTTGTGCTATCGCTAGTACATTGGATTTCAAATAGCTGGTCATTCCGAACTCGTTTCGGAATCTTTTGGGCTATGCTTCGACTTCGCTCAGCAAACACAGATGCTGAAACAAGATGCCATGATATGAAAGTCTGGGAAAAGGTGGTACTCTGATTCGACGGAATCAGAGAGTCGGCGGAAGGTTCTGCTGAACTGTGAAGAAGGCACTGCAAAAACAGCCCCTTACTTCGAAAACAAGATTAACCAAAACCGACCGCCGTAAGACATAATGCGGAACGGGGACGTTTCCCCGTTACCGCGGATAGGAGTACGGTGTTCCACCACCAGACCTTCACTCCTGATTCCATTTTACCGAACGGAGGCATAACATGAAAGACTGCGAAGGAAGAAATGTGGGAATCGACCTGGGCAAAAGAACTCATGAGACTAAG
>NZ_JPUF01000075.1 GCF_014737315.1 Treponema zioleckii
AAAAACTGCAAGCACGGGCATCGTGTCAAACAAGACAGCTTCGAACACGCAGAAAATAAACGAAAAAACTGCAAGCACAAGCGTAGCGTCAAACAAGACAGTTTCGAGCGCACAGAAAACAAACGAGAAAACTGCAAGTGCGGGCATCGCGTCAAACAAGACAGCTTCGAACGCACAGAAAGCGAACGAAAAAAGTGCAAGCGCGGGAATCGCGTCAAGCAAGCCTGCTTCGAACGTGCAGAAAACAAACGAGAAAACACTAAGCACAAGCGTCGTGTCGAACAAGCCAACTGCGAACGCACAGAAAACAAACGAAAAAACTGCAAGCACGGGCGTCGCATCGAACAAGCCTGCTTCGAACGCGCAGAAAACAAATGCTGCTACGTCTGGACGGGCGATTAAGCCTTCTACGAACGGTGCACAATCTTCGATTGCTTCGTCTTCGTTAAAAAAGAAGGCTTCGGAGGCTTCTGCCGGAGGTATCAGAACATCGTCGAACGTTACTGCGTCGGTTAACAAACAGCCGAACACCGAAAAGTTGATTGATGACAAAATGGCGGAACAGGCAATTTTGCCAGTTGAGGAGGAGAAAAGGGCGATTGAGGATGCAAATTGATGAGAATCGCACTAGACCAAACCTAGCCGGGATAGTAGTGGTTGCGTAGCAAAACCGCGAAGCGGGTCGCAGGCGAAAGCCGGAGCCACGAATAGCCCGGAATTGTAAGTGAACGAGTAGCGCTGAAAGTTTTGTGATTTTTTCCGAAAGTTCTTTTTGCTCCTTAAATTCATACTCCGAAATCTTTAAAAAAGTACTCAACACTTCGGGATTTTTCATTTATAATAAAATTTATGCAAAATTTAAAAGCAATTGCGTTTGATATTGATGGTACACTCTATCCTGCTTTTAGCCTTTATTGGCGTATGAGTTTTTATGTATTGAGAAATTTGCGGTTTTATTTGCATTTTAGAAAAGTTCGAAAAGTAATGCATAGAACGGCTCCGCTTCCAGATTTTTACGAGTATCAGGGGCGGCTTTTGGCTACGGAGCTTGGTTGCACCGTTGAAGAGGCAAAAGAAAAAATCGACCGTATTATGTATAAAGGCATTACGAAGTTTTTTTCGAGAATAAAGACTTTCAAAGGCGTGGAAGACTGTTTTAGAAAATTCAAGGAAGCTGGCTACAAAATTGCTGTGCTTTCAGACTTTCCGCCGAGCCAGAAAGGTGAATTCTGGGGGCTTAAAAAATATTGTGATTTTATCGTTGGTTCTGAGGAACTCGGTGCGTTAAAGCCTTCTAAATATCCTTTTGGAATTATGGCACGGAGTCTTGGCGTTAAGGAAGAGGAAATCCTTTACGTTGGAAATAGCATAAAATATGATGTTGTTGGGGCGAAGCGGGCCGGAATGAAAAGCGCGATAATCCTTACGGGGCTTAGAAAATTGTTCCGGCGCAAAGTGAAACAGGCTGATATTTCGTTTGTAAACTATCGTCAATTAACTGAGATTGTGCTAAACTCATAACTTCTAGGGGAAATTTCTTTTCTAAAAATTTAAGTAAAAAAGAATTCGCGGGTGGGTAAAAAATGTGGACTTCTATTTTTATTTCTGCAGGTGTTTCTGTCATTGTCGCTTTTATTGTGGCTTCGATGAATAAAAGCAACAGCTCAATGGAAAAAGTAAAAAAGTACGCTGATAAACGTATCGGTGATTTTGACGATTACTTTAGCGTTCAAGAAAAAAAACTTACTGGACTTTCTGCGAATATGGAAACCCAGCAGGCGCAGGCCGTTGCGGCCGTAAAGCGTCTTGATGCCCAGATGCAGGATTTTGACCAGCGTGCAATAGAAATCAACAATAAATCTGATTATGTGGACGAGATTACCCAGCGAATCGAAGCCTACGGAGCATCTCTAAAAGAACTCATTGCGATGACCGACAGCGTTGAAGAGAATCTTCGGCGGATTCGGAATGAATCGCAGATTATCGATAAAATCAATTCTCGAATCACGGCTCAGGAAAAAGCTGTTGATGTGCTTGAAAAGCGAATCCCTAAGCTGACGGACGATTTTACGAACAAAAATAATGAAAGTCTCGTAAAAATCGGAAACGAACTTTTGAACAAATATGCTTCCCGCGCCGATGAGCTTGACGAGGCTTCTAAAGAGGCTGTTGACAAAATGGAACAGCTGATGAACCGAATCAAGTCGGACATTGAGGAAGCTTACAATTATGCGGCTGAGCGCGCGTCAATTCTTGAAGCTGAGACGTTCAAAGTTTTGCAGGAAGAGGCAAATTCCCGAAGCGATAATTACAGAAAAGACCTTGAAGAAAAAACTGAGGAACTCAAAAATCTTTTTGACTCAAAAAATCTTGAAACTCAGAAACTTCTCGTATCAAAAACTCAGCAGCTTGTTGAAGAGGTTACAGAGCGCACTGGAACGATTGAAAGTGACTTTAACGAAAAGACCTCGAAGCTTACGAATGAGCTTAATTCCCGTGCAAATGAATTTTCTAATTCTCTTGAATCGCAGATTGCCGAATTGCAGCAGAATTTGAATCATAATGTAAACACGATTTACGATGAGGTCACTTCCAAGACCGAAAATATGCACAATCATGTTGAGACTTCTTTGAATGCGCTTGAAAATGAGCTTCAGACTCGAACGGACGCACTTTCTACGGCTCTTGACGAAAATATTTCGCAGGCGGCGCAGCTTTTGCAGGATAAAACTTCCGCGCTTTCTCAGGAATTCAACGAAAAAACTGATTATCTTACAGCCGGATTCAACGAAAAGGCGGAAGAACTCACTCAGGAATACAACGAGAAAACTGTTGGCCTGACGACGATTTTGCGAACGACTACCGAAAATCTAAAAAAACAGCTCGGCGAATCTCTTGCGATGGCAAAAAAGACCGCGAACGAGTTGCAGGCTGAAAATAATGGTAACGGAAAAATTCTTGCTGGCCTTCGCGAGGAAATGAGTACTCAGATTGCAAAGCTTACCGACCGTTACGGAAAACTTTACGACAAAGCTGTTCAGAATGCGGACGAAAAAGAAAGTGCCGCATACGAGAAATTCAAGCAGATTTCGAATTTGCATCTTACGTCTTATCGTGTAAAAGTTGAAGAAGAAATCAACAAAATGCATGACGAAGTTTCTACGAAAGTTGGCGACCTCCAGGCTCTTGTTAATGACAAGGTTACTGGTCTTGAATCAGGTGTTACAGAGCAGGTTTCTGGACTCCAGGGCTTGGTTGACAGCAAGGTTGGCGGGCTTGAGGGCGTTGTTCATGACAAACTCGGCGGATTGCAGAGTGAGGTTGAAGGAAAGATTTCTGACATTCAGAATTACGTCGGAACGAATTTTGAGACTATTGAGAACGATGTCGTTACAAAAATCACCAGCTTGCAGCGCGAGGTTGACCAGAAACGCGAGGAGCTTACAACTCAGGTTCAGTCTACGGTTGAGGAACTTACCCGCGATGTAAATGGCAAAGTAAATGCGCTTCGCGGCGAAGTTAGCAACAAGGTTGACGGGCTTAACGGTTCTGTTGAGGAGCGCATGGTTGAGCTTAATAATGTTATTGCCGAAAAGGCAGACATTCTACAGCAGGTTATGGAGACAAAAACATCTGTTTTGCAGCAATCTGTTGATTCAAAGGTAAACGACTTGCAGAATCTTGTTGACGGCAAGGTTGTCTCTCTTTCTGACGATGTTCAGTCTAAAGTAAAAGATTTGCAGAACCTCGTTGATGATAAAGTAAATACTCTTTCAGACGACGTTGAGTACAAGGTTGGAGACCTCCAGAGTATGGTTGAAACTCGCGTAACGGGGCTTTCTGGCGAGGTTGAAGGCAAGGTTCTGGAGCTTTCGGATTTTGTTGAGACCCGTGTAGGCGGTCTTGAAGAGATGGTAAACAATAAGGTTACGGAACTTGAAGGCGGTGTTGAATCTAAAGTTTCGAACTTACAGAATATGGTTGATGGCGAGGTAAACAACCTTGAGTCGTCAGTTGAGACAAAAGTAAACGGCTTGCAGCAGATGGTTGATTCTAAGGTCGGCGGTTTGCAGGAGTTTGTTGATTCAAAAGTCAACGGACTCCAGGAAATGGTTGACACCCGCGTAAACGGCCTTGACGACGGCGTTGCAGAAAAAGTAAACACAATTCTTTCGAACGTTCATAATTCCGTGAGCGGGCTTGAAGAAGGTGTTGATGCCAAAATTTCTGGCTTGCAGAATTTTGTTGATGAAAAAGTAAATACACTTTCAGGCGATGTTTCCTCTAAAGTTACTGACCTGCAGAATATTGTTGAACTCAAAGTTAATGACTTGCAGAATCTCGTTGATGGCAAAGTAAATATGCTTTCAGATGCTGTAGAGACAAAAGTTGCAGATTTGCAGGGCTTGGTTGACGGCAAGGTAAACACACTTTCTAACGACGTTGAGTACAAAGTCGGAACGCTGGAAAACATGGTTGGCGAGAAGGTAAGCGGACTTGAAGGTGGCGTTGAGTCAAAAGTAAACGACTTGCAGCAGATGGTCGATTCCAAAGTCAGCGGCTTGCAGGATTTTGTTGATTCAAAAGTCAACGGACTTCAGGAAATGGTTGACACTCGCGTAAACGGCCTTGACGACGGCGTAGCTCAAAAAGTGAACACAATTCTTTCGAACGTGCAGAATTCCGTGAGCGGACTTGAAGATGGAGTTGAAGCAAAAGTCAGCGATTTGCAGAATCTTGTTGATGATAAAGTAAATTCTCTTTCGAGCGATGTTGAGTATAAGGTGAGCGACCTCCAGAGCATGGTCGAAAAGCGTGTTAGCGGACTTTCTGACGAGGTTGAAGGAAAAGTCGAAAAACTTTCAGATTTTGTTGAGACCCGTGTAGGTGGTCTTGAACAGATGGTAAGCGACAAAGTTACAGGTCTTTCGAATGAAGTTGATTCTAAAGTTGGCTCTCTCGAATCTATGGTCAAAGAAAAGGTTGACGGTCTTGAGGGCGGAGTTAGCGAAAAAGTCAACACGATTCTTTCAAACGTTCATAATTCAGTTAGCGGACTTGAAGACGGTGTTGATTCTAAGATTTCTGGATTGCAAAATTTTGTTGATGAAAAAGTAAACACTCTTTCAAATGATGTTTCTGTAAAAGTTACTGATTTGCAGAATCTCGTTGACGGCAAAGTAAATACGCTTTCAGATGCTGTAGAGGCAAAAGTTGCAGATTTGCAGGGCTTGGTTGACGGCAAGGTAAACACACTTTCTAACGACGTTGAGTACAAAGTCGGAACGCTGGAAAACGTGGTTGGCGAGAAGGTAAGCGGACTTGAAGGCGGAGTTGAGTCAAAGGTAAACGACTTGCAGCAGATGGTCGATTCCAAAGTCAGTGGCTTGCAGGATTTTGTTGATTCAAAAGTAAACGATCTTCAGGAAATGGTTGACAGCCGAGTGAACGGACTCGACGACGGAGTTAGCGAAAAAGTTAACACGATTCTTTCGAACGTGCAGAATTCCGTGAGCGGGCTTGAAGGCGGAGTTGAGTCAAAAGTAAACGACTTGCAGCAGATGGTCGATTCTAAAGTCAATGATTTGCAGCAGTTGGTTGATTCTAAAGTCAATGGCCTACAAGAAATGGTTGACACCCGCGTAAACGGACTCGACGACGGAGTTAGCGAAAAAGTTAACACGATTCTCTCGAACGTGCAGAATTCCGTGAGCGGGCTTGAAGAGGGGGTTGAAACCCGTATTGCAGGCTTGCAGGATAGAGTTAACGGCAAAGTTTCTTCTCTCGAAAATGATGTTGAATCAAAAGTCAATGATTTGCAATCTTTGGTAAACGGTACGATTTCTTCGTTGACCGGCGAGGTTGACGATAAAGTTGGCGGATTGAAATCTCTCGTAGATTCAAAAATCGAAGAAATTTCTGTTGATGTTGAAAATAAAGTCAACGCACTTCAGGGCAGCGTAGATTCTAGGGTTAATGGCGTTGAAAGCAAAGTTAGCGAAAAAGTGAACACGATTCTTTCGAACGTGCAGAATTCCGTAAGCGGGCTTGAAAACGGCGTTGACCAGCGCGTAAGCGAAATCGAGAACCGCGTTGAAGGCCGTGTTTCTGGGCTTGAAAGCGATGTTGACGGTAAGGTTTCTGACCTTCTCGGAATGGTAAATACTAAACTTTCTGGTCTTGAGGTTAACGTTGACAATCGCGTTTCTGGGCTTCTTGAAATGGTGGAAGATAAAGTTATTGGTCTTGAAGAAGGCGTGAACAATAAAGTCCGCAAATTGCAGGAAGATGTACTTACCGCTGTGGATGGACTTGAAGATGGCGTTGAAATAAAAGTCAATCAGATTAAAGACAGCATTGAAGGCAAAGTTCAGAGCATGGAATCTTCGGCGGACGAAAAAGTTCAGTCGATGGTAAATGAAGTGACAGGTCGCGTTAACGAGCTTGCCGACGATGTTGGTGAGCGAATGAGTTCATTGCAGAATGCGGTTGAGTCAAAAGTCACTGAGCTTCACAATGAAGTGAGCGAAAAAGTCAGCGGCCTTCAGAGTGAAGTAAAAAATCGTCTCGACGATATCCAGAGCAGCGTTGACTATCGTGTTTCTGGAATCAACGATACTGTAGACGGAAAAATCGTTGATATACAGAATGTTGTTGACGAAAAAGTTAAGGGGCTTGATCTTGGCGTTGATGAAAAAATCGATTTGCTCCGAAATGATGTTGTGGAAAAAGTTCAGGGGCTCGAAACTTCTGTTGCAGACAAACTTTCTGGAATTCAGGATGAGGTTGAAAATAAAATCAACGGATTCCAGGAAAATATTGATACTCAAGTTACAACACTCGTTGGTGGCGTAAATAACCGCGTAAACGATTTGCACGATGAAGTTTACGGAAAAATTGATTTTATTCAGAATGACGTTTCTCAAAAAGTAACTTCGCTCCAGAATATGGTTGACGACACCGTTTCAAATCTCAAATCTCATGTTGAGGGCACGATGGCTTCTGTTCAGGAAGATTTGGAAAAAGCCAGCAACGGAGCCGAAAGCTACGCAAACAGAATTACGAACGGCGTTGCGGAAAAAGTTGATTCATTCAACAATCAGATTAGCGAAAAAATCGACGGAATCCAGTCAACTCTGAGCGAGCGTGTTGATTCTGTAGTCGGCGAGATGAACGAAAAGGTTACGAACCTTGAGAATACGGTTTCTTACAAAGTCGGAAGCATTGAGCAGGATGTGAACGAGAAGGTTGACAACTTGCAATACGACGTGACTTCAAAAGTTGACAGCTTGACATCGATGGTAGAAAACACTGTTTCCGAGCTGAAAGACCACGTTGAAGGAACGATGACTTCTGTCCAGGGCGAGCTTGATTCCAAACTTGCGGTAATCAATTCTGATTTGGAAAAAGCCAGCAACGGTGCGGAAAGCTATGCGAACCAGATTACGCAGAACGTAAATAGCCACGTTGAGAATTTTAATAACGAAATCACTGGCAAAATTCAGGATTTGCAGAATACTCTTGAAATGCAGGTTCAGGAGCTTCGCGTAAATCTTTCAGACAAAGTTGCGGCAATAAAAGAAGAACTTGACCGTGCTAACAGCAGTTCCGAAAACTACGCAGTTCAGGTTATTCAGAATGTTACGAACAACGTTGACCATTTTGAGGAGTCTATAACTAACCGAATCAATGAAGTTCAGGGAAATATCGATTCCAAGGTTAATGAAGTTGAGTCTTCGGTCAATTCAAAGGTTGGCGGAATTGAAGAGTCTGTTTTTGGGCGCGTTGATTCAATCGAAAACGACGTAAATTCAAAAGTTGACGCTTTGCAGAACATGGTTGACGAAACCGTTGCGAATTTAAAGAACAACGTTGAAAGCACGATGGCCTCGGTTCAGGAGGATTTGAGACATGCTAGTAGCGGAGCTGAAAGCTACGCGAACCAGATTACTTCCGGCGTGCGAAATACGGTTGACACTTTCCATGTAGAAATTAGCGAAACTATTTCTAATCTTGAAGCGGAACTCGGAAGCAGAATCGAGAATTTGCAGAATGATTTGGTCAACACTTCTAACGATGCCGAAATGTATGCGGACAGAATTACTGCATCCGTAAAAGAAAATGTTGATGGCCTCAGTGCTGATTTGAGCGGAAAGGTTCAGGGATTTAAAGATGAAATCGAGTCTACGATAGATTCATTCACGCAGAGCGTGACAGCCCGCGTTGACTCGCTCGAAGAAAATGTAACTTCCCGCGTCACTGGAATTGAAAGCGGAATCAATACTCAGGTTGACGGCTTGCAGAGTTCTGTTTACGAGAAAGTCGGCAATATTTCAGAAACCGTTACCGGACGTATTGATTTTATTCAGAACAGCATGGAAGAAAAAGTTCAGCAGTTGCAGGAGACCGTTGATTCTCGAATCGCTTCGATGAATGAAGACGTAAACACGACTTCTGAGAACTTGCAGAACAGCGTTGTGTCAAAAATCAAGTCTCTTGAAGGCGAAGTTCGTTCTTCTGTTTCTGAATTGAACCAAAGCCTTGAATCTAAGATTTCGAATCTCGAAACTTCTGTTGATTCCCGCTTGAACAATATGCAGAGCAGTGTTACGGCAACAATGGGCGCAATTCAGCAGAGTCTCGACGATTCTTCTGCAAAAGCGGAGATGACGGCCGAAAGCCTTACTCAGACGGTTCAGAATGCGGAATACGAAATCAACCGATTCAAAGAAGAGTCTGACGAAAAAATCAACTCTATTAATTCTACGATTTCTCAGATTATGGGAAAAGTTTCTGCCACTTACGATGCAAAGCAGACCGAGCTTCTAAATATGCTTGAAAACCAGCTTGATGATTATAAGCGAAATCTGGAATACCGCTTTGCAAAACTTGAAGAGACCGGAGATGACGTTGAGGCTCTCGAAGACAGTTTGCGAACGGCACTTTCGAACACCGAGCACAAAATCCTTGAAGATTTCTCTGATTTTACGGCGACACAGCGTCAGCGTCAGTCTGAATTCCAGGCGAGCGTTAATTCTGAAACCGAAAAAATCACCGAAAAAATTATAACTCTTCAGAGCAGCATTGATTCTCTCAAAAATGCTTCGATTGACAATGTAAGCGAGACTCTCGCTCAGTTCGAAAGAGAATTTAATGAGAACTTGAAGGTACGGGCTTCTGGACTTGATGACAATCTTGCCAACTGGAAGAACGAATTTGATTCTAAACTCAATGAATTCATTCAGAACTATCAGAGTCAGAATCAGCAGCTTGAATCGAATTACGAGGATGACCTTAACGCGCGAAGCGAAAATCTTAAGGAACAGATTGCGCAAATCCGACAGAATTTTGATGAAAAAATTTCTGAATTCATCAATTCATTTGAGTCAAAGCAGCAGAATTTTGAGTCTCAGTTCAATAATGCGTTGAGCGAAAAAGGTGCCGGAATGGAAGATAAGCTTTCCAACTGGCAGGATGCTTTTGAGAGCCGACTTACTGAGTTTGTAAGCAAATATCAGGCCGCTCAGCAGAATCTTGAAGATAACTTTGGTGCTGATATTGAAAAACGCGGCAATAGTATAGAAGAAAGTTTGAATAATTGGAAATCTACTTTTGATTCCAAACTTGATGCGTTCATTTCTGACTTTACGAACCGCTACAAGAATCTCGAAAACACTTATAACTTGGACTTGCAGCAAAAAGCCAGCTCGATAAACGAAACTTTGTCTGGTTGGAAAGAAACTTTTGACGCGCAAATCGAAGATTTTTCTCAGAAGTATAAGACTGAGCATTCTAAACTGGAAGCTCTCCTTGATTCTGGTTTGCGACAGAAAGGTACTTCGCTTGACGAGGAGCTTGACGCTTGGAAAGAGAATTTTGACACAAAACTTTCGCTTTTCGTTCAGAAATATGAGGGCAGTCAGCAGTCATTCGAGCAGAATCTTTCTGAGACGATTCAAAAACAGTCCGGCGTAATTGACCAGGAACTTGAATCGCTCAAGCAGGATTTTGACAACCGAATTTCTATGTTCACTTCGGATTACGAAAATGAGCGACGCGCCCTGGAAGCTAAATACGGCGAGGACATGAAAGAACGTCTTGGCGCATTGCAGGAAAAGAGTTTTGAGCAGACTGACAGAATCGAGTCTTCTATAAGAAATACGCAGGGGGAATTGCAGCGTCAGATTACTGACATTGACCAGACAATCCGCGATTTTACCGAGCGTAACAGAACCGATTTGGAAGAGGCTAAAAATTCTTCTGAAGCATACATCAAAAATTCGATAGATTCTTACAATGAACGTATTGATGAAATCCTTGCCCGCTCGACAAAAGCCGTTGAAGGTAGACTTGGCGACATTGAAGAGACTCTTAAGACGCGAAGCGAGACTAGTTCTACGGCAATCGAAGGTTTGGTGAATGAGTTCAATACTTGGCGCACTCAGTTGAAGCAGCAGTTTGAGCAGTCAAAAGATATGTTTGCTAATCAGATTAAGTCTGTTGATGATGTGGCTAAACAAAAAATCGTTGAGATTGCAGAGCAGTTTGATTCAAATTTGGAGTCGTTCAAGAACGGTGCGCTTGAAGAGCAGGCTAAAATCGAGCAGGACATTCAGAATCTCCGTCTCGAAGTTAATGAGTCTGTAAAAAATTATCACGAGCGTTCTCAGAACATTTTGCAGGAGCAGCAAATGCTTTACGACAAGATGGTTCAGGAGACTCAGGAGCGAATCGGTGGGGTGAATGCCGAGGCAGAAAGAAATCTTCGCGACATTAAGGCTCAGATTCAGCTCGTGAATGAAGAAAACAGCCAACGTGAAGCTGAAATGATGACTCGAATGCAGAATGATGCGACTGAATTGCAGTCTCGTTTAAGTGATATCGACAAGCAGGTAAAGAATTTTGTTAACCAGTTGCAGGCTTACAAAACTGCCGACCAGCTCAAAGAAGAGCTTGACACGAGCCTTGACCACTTGAAGAAAAATCTTACGAAAGTTGATTTGTATCAGAATGTGGTTGACAGCCTCAACAGAAATTTTGAGTCTATCGAAAAAATCAATGATGATGTTGAAAGCAAACTTGCAAAATTCTCAGCCGAGCAGAATCAGATTAATATGATGAATCAGAAATTTGACCGTCTTATTAATTTAAGTGGCACTATGGACCAGAAAATCAACGAGTTGCAGACAACCAGTGACGATTTGCAGGCTTTGCAACTTTCTGTCCGTGGATTCCAGGAGTCACTTGGTGAGATTTCTGGTCGCTACGACCGTCTCGAAAAGAAGCAGTCTGTAATCGATAAAGTTAATGACGATGTTGACAAGGCATTTGAAGAACTCAAAAAGATGGAGCAAAAAGTTCACGAGATTACAGATGAGGCAGAGGCTTTGCCTGACAGACTTTTTGGCATTAAAAAGCAGGTTGAATTCCTTACCGACAATGCTGAAAAAATCACCTCGGCTGTTGATACTGTAACTTCTTTGCAGAATATCGTTGAGGAAGCCGAAAAACGTGTTGACCAAGTTCAGAAGTCTCGTGAGGGAATTGCCCGAAGCGAAACTCGTTTGGAGAGACTTTCTAAAGATGTTGATGAGAAGATTCAGCTTCTCGCACGTATGACGCAAAACGATATGAATGGTCGTTACGTGCAGAATTCAGAGCCTCTTTCTTCGTCTCAAATGGTAACGCCTGTCCAGGGGCACCTTACGCCGCAAGACAAGGAAACTGTTTTGAATTTGAAGCGGCAGGGCTGGACGAATTCTGAAATTGCTCGTTCACTCAAAATAAGTGAGAGCGAAGTTGAAGTTATCCTTGAAATGGGAATGTAGGTTGTAGAGTCTGTTTCAAATGTTTCATTCCAACCAATACGCAAGGTCTTTGCGCCGGGAGCGTAGGAGCTAGATGCTGAAATAAATTCAGCATGACAAAAACGGAGTTTTGAAACTGCCTCTATAAAATAAAAGCCGTCATGCCAAATGAAGTGTGAACTGCACTTCAAAACATGACGGCTTTTTTTATGGGCGTTCAAGAAGGCAGGTAGCCCAAACTTCTACAGCTCTGCCTTCGCCAACATCCCCAAGTTTTTCGCCAGTTTTTGCTTTTACGAAAACTTGGTCGATTGTGCAATCCAAAACTTGTGCAATCGATTTTCTTACGTTTTCCCTGTGCGGAATGAATTTTGGCTTTTCGAGTGCGATAACGCAGTCCAAGTTGCAGAGCGACCATCCGGCTTTTTTAACGTCGTTCCAGCAAGTTAAAAGAAGTTGTTTTGAATCCGCGTCCTTCCATTTTTCTTCGCTCGGCGGAAAGTACGAACCGATGTCGCCAAGTGCCGCGGCCCCCAAAAGTGCGTCCGTGATGGCATGTAAAAGCACATCGCCGTCGGAGTGACCCGCTTCGCCCTTTTCAAACGGAATGTGCACGCCTCCCAGAACGAGTTTCCGTCCTTCTGTAAGAACATGCTTGTCGTATCCTAATCCAACATGAATCATTTTGTCTCCTATAAAATGTCGCTCCGATAGGTGATTTTTTTGTTTTCAGAATCGCCTTCGACGACTTTTACGCGGGAATATTTTTGAGTATCCACAAATTCGTCCCAAATTTCTGTGTCGTCAGTAAATTCCTTGCCAGATTTTGCGGCTTCTTCGTGTGCTTTTAAAATCGGCTCCAGCCTGAACACTTGCGGGGTTTGCACGGCAACAAGATTCTTTCGAACCAAATGCCGGACGATAAATCCGTTTGAGTCGATTTCTTTTTGGGTGTCGACTGGCTGCAAGCCCGGAACGGACGCACCGAATTCAAGTGCAGCTTTTAGTGTGTCATTTATGATTTTTGATGAAACAAATGGACGCGCACCGTCGTGTATAAAAACCATCGGAGAGTTCGCTGTTTTGCTGGGAGCGTTCTTAAAAAAATCATTAGCTGTTTTTAAGGCTTCAAAAACAGAACTCTGGCGGGAAGAACCGCCCGGAATAAAAATGAATTTTGATTTGCTTTGATTTATAGATTTGTCAGCAAACAAGGCTCCCATGCTCTTTTTTTGTGCGAGCAGATTTTCTTCTTCGGAAGAGCAAAAAGGGTAGGTGACTATCACCAGCGAAAAGTCAAGTGCGGATAAAAATGCCTTTGCGGCAGTGGAAAGTACCGTTCCTTCATTTAACGGAAGGTACTCTTTTTTGATTTTGTAACCAGAACGGTCGTTCCCCATTCTGGTTGAAGAGCCGGCTGCTGTAAGAATCAGAACCAGCTCTGTATTTTTTGAATTACTCATCGTCATCATCTTCGTCTGAATCATCTGAGTCATCTGCGTCGTCTGAATCATCAGAATCTTCATCGTCATCCGAATCGTTGTCAGTCTCGTTGTCTGCGAATTCGTCCTCATCATCTTCATCTTCGTCGTGAAGAATTGACTTTTTTTCGTGCAAGAGACCGAGTGGCTCAAGCTTCGCGTGAAGCATTGCCTCGACCTCTTTTACAGGCAAGTCGAGAGCGTAGGAAATCTCGTCTTCAAGGAGTTTTTTTGCGTTGTCGTAAAGTTTGCGCTCCAAAATCGGGAGTTCCTTTACCTTTGAACGGTGATAGAGACATCGAACGATTGTCGCAATGTCTTCGATACTTCCCTTTTTGAGAAGATCGAGGTTCATCTGGTAGCGCATTTTCCAGTCGGAAGTTACAGGTTCAATTTCTTCTGCAAGAGAATCGAGTGCTTTTTGAGCTGCCTCTGCCGAAACGATAGGTCGAATTCCAATCATTGATGCGTTCGCAACAGGAACCATAACGTTCATTTCTGAAACATCAATATAAAATTTGTAATATTTAACGACTTTATCGCCAACCTGCCTGTCAAAAATATCAATTAATGTGCCAACACCCTGACTTGGGTAAACAACTCTCTGATTTATAGAGAATTCTACATTTTCTGTACTCATAACGGATAGTATAGCATAAAATGTATGGTTTTTCAATCCGACGATTTTTTTTGATTGGAGATACTTGAAATCTGACATCGAAGCTAATGTTAATTTTATGGGCTGTAGCGAAGGCACATACGATTTTTGTTACAGTAAGCAATCTGATATTAAGATATTTTCAGAATCTTTTTGAAAGTAATTGAAAATTTTGCGGTTTACTTGAAATAGTTAGTGCATTTTGTTATACTGTTGCATACTGTTTGAATGTCCGTGATTCGGGCATTATATTTTGATTTGCGTGTAGACGCTTTTGATTCGCAGGGGAGATTCCCAATTAACTCACTTCTTAGAAATCGACAATTATTTTTAGGGTACAGGTTTTCGCGATTCCACAAGGTTTCTGCACGCTTTGGCGTGTAAGCCATGGGGGAATTTTTTATGCAAAACGATGTTTTTGGCGAAAAAATCAATGAGGAAAATTTGAACGAAGAAAATACTGCTGCTTCGCTCGAAGATTCAGCAATTTCAGCAGAAAAAGAAAATCCTGAACTTTTTGACGAGACAGATTACGCAGATTCAGAAGAATTTGATGATGAGTCGGGCGATTCTGAAATTGAGGATGCAGAAGATGACGGCGAGATTTCATTTGCAGATCTTGGCCTTGATGATGTAATTTTGTCTGCAATCGAGAAAAAAGGGTTCAAAACACCTTCTCCAATTCAGGTACTCGCAATTCCGCGACTTTTGAGCGGTGACTCAAACATTATAGCAAAGGCTAGAACCGGTACCGGAAAAACAGCCGCTTTCGGTCTTCCAATCGTACAGAAAATTCACGAGGAAAGCGACCACGTTCGCGCGCTTGTTCTTGAGCCAACCCGTGAGCTTGCCATTCAGACTTGCACAGAGTTGCAGTCGTTTTCTAGCACCCGTTATCCGCGAGTGACGGTTTTGTATGGCGGTGCATCTTACAGAGACCAAATTCGCGATTTAAAGCGTGGTTGCGAGATTGTAGTCGGAACTCCTGGTCGTGTTCAGGATCACCTTGAACGTGGCACGTTAAAACTTGACAACATTGATTATTTTATTCTTGATGAGGGCGACGAGATGCTCGACATGGGCTTTATCGACGATATTGAGAATATTTTTGCACAGGCTAACCCGAATGCGCGAATCCTTTTGTTCAGTGCGACAATGCCAAAACCTATTCTCCGAATTGCAGAGCAGTTCATGGGCGAGTATGAGGTTTGTGAGGAAGAGGGCTTCGTTGAGGAGCCTTTGCTCATCGATCAGAAATATTGGTTTGTCCGCGAGAGCGATAAAATTGAGGCACTTGTTCGCCTTATCGACATGAGTCCGAACTTTTTCGGTCTTGTTTTCACTCAGACTAAAAATGATGCTGATAACGTTACCCGTCTTCTTGACGAGCGAGGATATGACACGGCAGCTTTGCACGGAGATGTTCCTCAGGGACAGCGCGAAAAGATTCTTGCAAGATTCCGTGCGAGAAAGACACGCGTTCTTGTTGCTACGGACGTTGCTGCTCGCGGAATCGACATTAACGGTCTTTCGCACGTTGTAAACTATTCTCTTCCTTATGATGCTGCGACTTACGTTCACCGAATCGGTCGTACAGGTCGTGCAGGCACTTCTGGAACAGCTGTTACATTCGTTCGTCCAGAGGAGCGTCGAAAACTTGAATTCTTGCGAAACCGTGTTCGTTCTGCGGCGAAGGGAGAAATGGTCGAGGAATCTGTTCCATCTGTTTCAAAAGTTCTTGAAGTAAAACGCTCTAGAATGCTTGACACTTTGAAGGTTCAGCTCGGTCTTGAAAAAGATCCAGCTCTTGTTGCTGACTCTCCAGCATATATTGGCGACAGAAAGCCAAATGCAAAAACTTTTGATAATGATGAGGTCGTTCCGCTTCCAGAGGGCGAGACTCTTTCTGTTGAAGCTCAGGCTGAGCTTCCAGGCGAGAATGCTATTGTAGACGACGGATTTGTTCCTCAACTCAAAAAAGTTGATGCAGTATTCGAAGATATGGCTAGAAAAATTTCTGACGGGCAGGATCCTGTTGAAGTTCTTGCAGGGGTTCTTTCGATTACTTACGGAAAGTCTTTGGACGAATCTCATTACGGAAAAATTCAGGAAATTCGTGGACCTCGTGATAGAGGTGGCCGTGGCGGAAATCCTAACCAGAAGAGACTTTTTGTACAGCTTGGTCGTCGAGACGGATTCAACGCAAAAGAAATTGCCAGCTACTTCAGCCAGCTTCTTCATATTCCAGGTCGTCAGGTTGACAGAATTGATGTTGCTGATTCATTCACGTTGATTAGTTTGCCGACAGAAACAGCGGACAAAGTTCTTGAGATGTCAAAGAGAAATTCAAATCTTCCGCACATTCATGTTGATACAAAAGATAACGGAGGCGGACGCGGAAGAGGCGGTCGTGGATTTGGTCGCGACCGAGGATTTGGCGGAAGAGACCGTGGTGCTCCTCGTCGCGAGCGTGATTTTGACCGTAGCGGAAGATATGATGTTGCTCACGGTGAGCGAGGATTTGGCGGACGCGGACGCGGTGGTAGAGACCGAGACCGAGGATTTGGTGGATGCGACCGAGGTTTTTCTCGCGATAATTCTCGTCCAAGAGTTCATACCCCGACTGAAAGAAACGGTGCGTCATCTTATAAAAAGTCGAATTTTTCAAAGGAATACTAGGGAGCGGTGAAGTTCCTCTGTTAGTCGGAAAACTTAATTTTACCGCTCCCCGCGAGTTTTTCAAAAGAAAAACTCGCGCTTCACTTTAGAAATCTTTTAGGATATGAAAAAACGCTGCAAGTTGGCTTGTGGAATGAGAGTCATCTTGTGCGTTTCCCGTGAGTTTTTTAGGAAAAAACTCACGCTTCACTTTAGAAATCTTTTAGGATATAAAAAAACGCCGCGAGTTGGCTTGTGGAATGAGAGTCAGCTTGTGCGTTTCCCGCAAGTTTTCAAAGGAAAAACTCACGCTTCACTTTGGAGGCTTTTTAGTTGTAAAAACGCCGCGAGTTGGCTTGTGGAATGAGAGTCAGCTTGT
>NZ_JPUF01000076.1 GCF_014737315.1 Treponema zioleckii
CAAGAACTTGAAAAATCAGAAGATATTAATGAAAACGAATTTAATAAAAAAGAAAAAGAGATAGAAAATGAAGAAAACAAGAAATATGAGCAGGTTTATAAAACAGAGCTAACTGAATATGAACAAATCTTTAATCCTTCACAGGATTGGCTAGAAGAAAAATTTGACGAATATCATAAACGTATTGTTGAAAAATGGGGTGGAAAAGTATGGGTTGCTTCAGGTGCTTCTATTTATTTTGAAAAAAACAATTTAAATGAAAATAAATATTCAATCAGTATAATGGTTGATAATTTAACTGAATATGCTCAAAGATTTCCTTATAAATATTCAATTACTGCTGCTGGAAATCTTTCTCAAAGATTAAAAACTGAAAAGCAAATCGATGAAGAATATGCTCAAAATGTATGTGCTTTAGCATTTGTATATGCGCTCTGCTTATTTAATGTATGCTTTGATGCAAAAGAAGTTTTGACATCTTGTTGCGTTAATCATATTGATGCGTCAACAGGAAATGAAGAATCAAGATATTTATATAGTGTAATAATTCCTCGTAATCTTGTTAAAAAATATAAAATGGAAAATCTTAATGCTGTTGCTGCACTTATGTCATTAGAGGGGAGCGCTGATATTAGAAAAGAAAGAGAAATTTATTTCATTGCTCCTATGGAATGGAAACTTGAT
Source organism: Treponema zioleckii (assembly GCF_014737315.1). Taxonomy (GTDB): domain Bacteria; phylum Spirochaetota; class Spirochaetia; order Treponematales; family Treponemataceae; genus Treponema_D; species Treponema_D zioleckii. The sequence continues at coordinate 685 of NZ_JPUF01000076.1, forward strand.
GTACAAACACAGCAGGAAGATGAATCTGTTGACGAAGTAATTATAGATTTTAGAAGGTTGAATACAAAACTCTCTTTACCACCTGAATTTGAAATTGGTGCAAATTTGATCGAAGAAAAAGTAAATAATATTAAACAACTCTTTAAAGATAAATTAATAGAATTTGATATAATTGCGGATGAATTTGAAGCAGATAATTATGTTGCGGGGTTATGTAATCTTCTAGTAGCATTAACATTATTAAAGCAAAATGATTCATTATTTGAATCTGAAAATTGTGAACAATTATATGACGAATTAGATAAAATATTTAGTAATAATAAATACGCAATGGGGGAAATAAAAAAAATAAATTAGATAATGATATTATTCCAAAATTAAAAAATGGCGATGAAAATGTACCAATTAATCCAGTCGTTTATTCATTATTACACTTCGTTTTTGAAAATACGGAAGAATAATAGCTTTCGTGTGAACGAATCAAACTGGAAAGAATGAAAAAAATGCCCCAGCCGAAAATCTGCGTGTTTTAGGTCAATCTGCCTTAGCAAAAATCCCGGCCGGGGTAAACTTTTTTAAGCCGCTTTTACGCTGCTATAGTTACAGTTCTACTGATAGCAGTCACAGGTGACTTTAATTCTTTGTCGCCAGAGCAGTAGCGGGTGCGGATTACGATTCTGTAATCTGCTTCGGTGATGCTGTCCGGCACGTAGAATTCAAGCGATTTTGGCTTGTTCTGGCTGATTGTTTCAGCAGCCACTTGAATCCAGGAGGTTTCGTCTTTATTGACGTTGCCGTCTGCGTCGAGTGGGGCAAACCAGATGCCGGAATTTTCGCCCATTATTTTAAGCTTTGTTCCGGTAATGCGAACGGCTTTTCCCTTTAACAGATTGCGTTCTTCGTTCTGATTGAATGTGTTGATGATTCTGTCGATTACAGGGCTTGAATCCGCGATGATGACCTTATCGACTTTGAGGCTGTCCACGGCTTCCTGGGCACGGCTGCTGGGTGTAAAGTTCAGCTTGAATCCAGGAATGCTTGATTCCCCCGGATTTTCACCGTTTATACTTCCTGCAACACTGATGTACATTGTACCAAGTCCGAGAACATCCACGGCTTTTGCATTCTGGCAGGCTGAAAGCATTTCATCTCCCAGAAGATTTGCAACATGCTGAATCATGTAGGGACTTACGCCTGCATTTTTTTCTGAGATTGATGCAATTAAGTTTTCAAGAGTTACTGTGTTTCTTGTCACACGTCCGATGAATGAATTCTCATCTGTAGAGAACTGGTTTTTACGCAGAGTCACGCTCAAGATGCTGTCTGCATTTTTGAAAGTAGAAGTTGCCATATCGGTCTATGCTCCTATTGATGGTGGTTTCGACTTCGCCCAACCACCGGATTTAACGTTGTTTTGTCAAAGCCGAACACGACGGAACGGCGGGAGACCAAAAACTTTAGTGGCAGAGCGTTCTGATTCCCTTTTGCAACGCACTGCTGCCTAAGAAAAAAAGTCTTTGACGGGAGCATAGATTTATAGTAAAATAGGATAATTGATTTTTGGATTCTACTATAGAATCTATGCAAAGCTTCTGTTTAACGCCAATTAAACGGGAGCTTATTTTTTTGCCTTGCGGCCATTTAACTAATCCTCCTTTGCAATTCAGACTGTTTCTTTTGAGCCACAATCTGCGGCGCAAATTTCTTCATAAAGTTTTCTGCCAGCTTTTCATGGTTCTGACAATAAAAGAGCACAAGAGATATCTGGTCTTTGCTCATGCATGAGCTAAAATCAAAATCTCCTGCGCCTTGTGAATGTAAAAACTCTTCTTCACTGAACACCAGCAGGGATGTAAGCAAGTCCGCCATGTTCTCGTGAATGTTCATAAAAACAGCTTTTGAAAACGGATCAAGCTGTTCAAATTCCTGTACCCCAAGGTTTATCTTAAAATAGTTGAACAGACCCCAGTGTGAAATTTCGTGTGCAATCGAGTAGAGCGCACTACGGTCTCCATTGCGGGCTCTTTCATAAACGGATTCTTTTATGCAGATTTCGTGCCGGTTGGCACAATGCCTGTAGTAAGCCTGAATGCTGTCCCTGCAGTTCCAGTCCGCATCGGCAATAACCGTGAACTCAAAATGTGCGTCGGCCTGGCAGAGTTTGTTTTCTGCAATGCTCAACGCCGGAAAGTTTTGTGTAGAGTCGAGCCCGAAAAACTTTTTGAACTCAACTGCCATCTGCTTAAAATCCACAATCATCATTAAGATGACCGTTCCAATCACTGAAATCTGTTCTGCCATTTTAACTCCTTTTACATAGGCGCAGCTTCCGATTTTATTCTTTGCAGACAATCCTTTATTTCTGCAAGCTGTTTTCTGTTCATTTGCGACAAGTCGTGCGCAAACATAACAGCGGTGTCCACATATTCAGGAAAAAGTTCCTCCTGAATACCCGAAAGGCCGATTTCGACCTTTTTTCTTGATTCTGCAACAAGACGCGCAAACTCAAGCTTTTGTTCCTCTGAAAGACTGTAAGCCTTAAAAAGGTTTTCCTTCATATCTTCCGGCGTAGTCCTCTTGTTGTTTTCGATTGCCGAAAGATAAGCGGCAGAAAGACCTATTTTTTCTGCCATATCGCCCAAGCTCTGGTCGCTGTCAATGCGAATCTTCCTAAGAAACTTTGCGATTTCTGTAGCCATATTTACCTACCCGTTTTTACGGACTTCACCGTAGGATTTTTGTTAGCAAGGCGGTTTGCTACTTCCGCCTAGCTCTCCAACTTGTTTATAGGATATCACAGCTGTTTTATGGAGTCAATACTAAGATTGTAAAATAATTTACAATTTGTAAATATTATATTATCCACTGTCTATGGAATGACACTTCCGCAGTGTGTGGAAAGGCAGTTCCACACACTGCGGAAAGGCGAGGAAATAGGCTGTGGAATGAGCTATCCACAGGAAATGGAATGTATGGTATGATGGGAATATTGAAGAGAGGCATACCCATGAGTGACATTCTTGATATTCATCAGATGACAGAAGAAGATATAAAACTCCAGTACATTACCCCTGCATTGACTGCAAAATGGGATATCAAGAAGATTACTATGGAGACTTCTCCTGTTAATAATTTTACTGATGGTAAAGTCCGCATAAAAGGAAATGTTCCTAGCCGCGATAAAGGTAAACGCTGTGATTACGTTCTCTGGTACAACAAGGGAACTCCGCTAGCAATCGTTGAAGCAAAAGACAACAATCATTCTTCATCTTATGGAATGCAGCAGGCTATAAGTTACGGAATTATGATGAATGTGCCGTTTGTGTATACATCAAACGGTGACAGTTTCTTTGAGCATGATTTTACGACCGGAATTGAGAAAGAATTCCCGCTTTCTGAATTTCCTACAGCAGATGAACTTTATGCACGATGGAAAGGCGTTGATGCAACAAAGATTATTGAAGTTGAAAACCGCGAAAAATATGCAATAGACGGCGAATCAAAAATATACGATGTTCCTCTTTCTTTTGACGAAAAGCTTTTGAATACACCTTTCTATTCAGGCGCAAACTGCTATCCTCCAAGATACTATCAACGTAATGCCGTAAACAGAACTCTCGAAGCAATTGCAAAGCAACAAACTCGTATTCTTATTGCAATGGCAACTGGAACAGGTAAAACTTATACCGCATTCCAGATTGTCTGGCGTCTGATTGAATCAGGAACCAAGAAAAAAGTTCTTTATCTCGCAGACCGAAACAATCTTGTAGACCAGACAATTAACGGTGACTTTAAGCCTCTTGAAAAAGTAACACATAAGATTAATTTCCAGAAAGAAGATAAATCAAAAATCTCTGCTTATCAGGTTTATTTTGCTCTTTACCAGCAGCTGGATTCTGCAAAGCATAAGAGTGAAGATGAAGAAGAAAGCGAAGAAGACTTTGAAGAAGAACTTTCGAAATATAAGGAATTCTTTAAGCCAGATTTCTTTGACTTAATTATTGTTGATGAGTGTCATCGTGGTTCTGCAAAAGCTGATTCTCGTTGGAGAAAGATTCTTGATTACTTTAGAGGAGCAACTCAAATTGGTATGACCGCTACACCAAAGGAAACAAAGTATGTTTCTAACATCGATTACTTTGGTGAACCGGTTTATTCATACAGTCTTAAACAAGGAATTGAAGATGGGTTCCTTGCCCCGTTTAAAGTAATAAATGTTCACACAAGCATTGATGACTGCTGGCGTCCAAGAAAAGGTTTAAAAGATATTCACGGAAATGAAATAGAAGATCGCGAATATAATCTTTCTGATTACGATTACAATATCATCATTCAAGACAGAATTGATGAAGTTGCGCAAGAAATTACAAAATTCCTGAAAGAAACAGACCGAATGTCTAAGACAATTGTTTTCTGTCCGACTGAAGATGCGGCTGAAAGAATGCGTATTGCTCTGAATAATCTTAATGCAGATATGATTCTCAAAGATAATCAGGGAAATGTAAAGGAACAGTATGTCGTTCGTATTACAGGAAGCGATAAATACGGAAAAGATAAACTTGATTATTTCATTTCTGTTTCTCAACTTTATCCAGTAATTGCAACTACTTCAAAGCTTCTTTCAACTGGAAGCGATTGTAAAATGGTAAAACTGATTGTCCTTGATGAGCTGATTAACTCAATGACAGAGTTTAAACAAATTATCGGTCGTGGAACTCGTCTTAGATATGATGAAGGAAAAACCCATTTTACAATTATGGACTTCCGCAGGGTAAGCCGTCTTTTTGCTGATCCAGAATGGGATGGTGAAATTGAACAAGATGATGACTTTGGAAAAACTCAAGAAGAACGAAAAATAGGTGATGACAGTTCGGAAAATCAAGATGGAGAATCTGACAATCCGGTAGTTGAGACTGTCGAAACCACCGAAGGACACCGTACAGTCCAAGTTGTCGGAAAAGGCGTAGTAAAAGTCAAAGTCCTTCAGCGAGTTGTAAGCATTTATGATACAGATGGAAAACTCTTAAAACAGGAATCTATTGAAGATTACACGAAAGAAAGTATTCTTGGAACATATCAGACTCTTGAAAACTTTATTCAAACCTGGAACAAAGAACAGAAAAAAGAAGTTATCCGAAATATGCTTAAAGACCTCGGCATTGATCTTGAGCTCATTAAGAAAGAGCAGAATATGTCTGATGTTGATGACTTTGATTTTATCTGCCATATTGCATTTAACCAGAAGCCTCTTACTAGACGAGAACGCGCAGAAAATGTAAAGAAACGAGACCTCTTTGGTAAATACGGTGAAGCTGCAAAAGAAGTTATAAATGCACTTCTGGATAAATATGCAGAACTTGGTATTTATGATATTGAATCAACAGAAATTCTAAAGCAGAATCCATTCACAAAATTTGGAAAACCTTCTAGAATTGCTGCACTCTTTGGTGGAAACGACAAATATCGTGCCGCACTTCGCGAATTGGAAAAAGAGTTATATAAGGTAGCTTAGAGATTGTCACACGGATTTGCTGCTTCCTACGGAATCAGCGGAAAATATAAAAAACGTGATTTACGTAGTAAATCACAAATCCCCGTGGTAAAAAAATAGGAAAACATACATGAGCAACTTAAGTAGTTTTGTAAAAAGAATCAGAGATGTAATGCGTAACGATGCTGGTATTAACGGTGACGCACAGAGAATAGAACAGATAGCATGGATGCTCTTCTTAAAAGTTTATGATGCAAAAGAAGAGGACTGGGAATTTGAAGATGAAAAATATGAATCTATAATCCCAGAAAAATTACGCTGGAGAAACTGGGCTCACGCAGAGAATCAGAATGAAGGTCTTACTGGCGACCAGCTTTTGAACTTTGTAAACAATGAACTTTTCCCAACACTTAAAAAACTTGAAATTACACCAGATACTCCAATCCGCCAGAGTATTGTTCGCACAACTTTTGAAGATGCAAACAACTACATGAAAGACGGAGTTCTTCTTCGGCAGATTATCAGCATTATTGATGAACTTGACTTTGGAAGTTACGAAGAAACTCATGCCTTTGGAGAAATCTACGAAACAATCCTGAAAGAACTTCAGAGTGCGGGTAGTGCAGGTGAGTTCTATACACCACGTGCTGTAACTGAGTTTATGGCAAAAATGATAAAGCCTCAGATTGGTGAAACTATGGCAGACTTTGCCTGTGGTACTGGTGGCTTTCTTTCAAGTTGGATAAAAGAACTTGAAGTACAGAAAGAAGCAAAAGGTTCAATCTCTAATGAAGAATCAGAAAAACTCTACAACTCAATTTACGCAATTGAGAAAAAACAGTTTCCTTACATGCTTTGTGTAACAAACATGCTTCTTCATGGAATTGATAATCCAAAAGTTTTCCACGATAACTCACTTACTAAAAAGCTTTTGGACTACACTGAAAAAGATGCATTTGATGTAATCCTTATGAATCCACCATACGGCGGAAGTGAAAAAGAAGATATAAAACAGAACTTCCCGGCAGACTTAAAATCAAGTGAAACTGCCGATCTCTTTATCGCAGTTATTATGTACCGCCTAAAAAAGAATGGCCGTGCCGCTGTAATTATCCCGGACGGATTCTTATTCGGAAACGATAATGCAAAAACAAATCTTAAGAAAAAGCTTCTTACAGATTTTAATCTTCATACAGTAATCCGACTTCCTCAAAGCGTGTTCTCTCCATACACAAGCATTACTACAAATATTCTCTTTTTCAATAATGAAGAAAGCGAAGGCAAAACCTGGTTCTACCGTGTAGATATGCCAAAAGGTGTAAAACACTTTTCAAAAACAAAGCCAATGAAGCTTTCTGATTTTGATGATTGTGTAGCCTGGTGGAATGACAGAAAAGAAATCACAGACGAAGACGGAAATCCAAAAGCAAAATGCTACACATTTCAGGAACTTTTTGACAACGGCTTAAACTTTGACCTTTGCGGATATCCGCACGAAGAAGAAGTAATATTGAGTGTTGCAGAGACAATTCAGAATTACGAAGAAAAAAGAAGTAAGCTTAATGCTGACATAGACAACATTCTCCAGCAGCTTACAGAACTTCACCAGAAAGCACAGAAAGGGGAGTTAAATTAAAAAACAGAACTTGGGATTTAAAAAAACACGTCCGCGGTCCCTACGCCATCTTTCGATGAACCACCTGCTCAAGGCAGGGAGAAGGAATCCCGCGGCACACATTTCTGATATTACTGTATTTTTCATCAGGAATCAATTATAATTGTAAGGGGTGATTTTTATGGAAGAAAATGAATTAGATTCACTTTGCGGTATTTCAGACGATGAACTTACAAAACGTTTTATTGAAGCAATAAGAATTGACAACGAAATAAAAAAGGCAATGGGAACACCGATTTCCTGCTATGACAGCAAAACAAAATCAGCTTATCTGCTTTATTCTGATGGAACAAAGAAGTATGTCAGAGAAAACTAAAAAGCCAGAGATTATTGTTTTTGCTGGTCCAAATGGAAGTGGAAAAACAACTGTTACAAAACTTGCAAAAATAATTGAGCCTTACATAAACGCAGATGATATAAAGCGTACTAATTACTGCTCAGATTTAGAAGCTGCTCAACTTGCTGAAAAAATGAGAGAAGATTGCGTTTCTTTAAATAAAAGTTTCACTTTTGAAACAGTACTTTCAACAGACCGCAATTTAAAACTCTTGCAAAAAGCAAAAGAAAAAGGATATTTTATCCGCTGCATTTATGTTCTAACCTGTAATTCAGATATAAACGTTTCGCGTGTAGAATCCAGAACAGCAAAAGGCGGACATTCTGTTCCAGAAGACAAAATCCGTTCTCGATACAAAACGGCTTTAGCTCTTATTCCTGAACTTGTAAAAGTTTGCGATATTCTTCATATCTATGATAATTCCACATTGCCGTTCAGAATATTCAAGAAACGCAAAGATGAGTGTTTTTATTGGGAAAACGAGGATTGGAACAAAGAACAAATCAAAAACTTGACAGGAGTTCTACCATGACCGCAAAAGACCTAAAAAACGCACTTTTGCAGGAAGCTGTACAGGGAAAACTTGTTCCTCAGATTGCAAGCGAAGGCAACGCAAAAGACTTGCTTGAAAAAATCAAAGCAGAGAAAGCAAAACTCATCAAAGACGGCAAAATCAAAAAAGAAAAGCCGCTCCCTGCAATCACAGAAGACGAAATCCCTTTTGATATTCCAGAAAATTGGTGCTGGTGCAGAATTGGTGAAATATTTAATTTACAAGCTGGAAAAACAATCTCGTCGAGCGAAATATCAGAAATAAGTAATGGTAATGATTATCTCTGTTATGGCGGTAATGGAATAAGAGGATATGTAAAGAAATATAATAGAGAAGGATATTATCCATTGATAGGTCGACAAGGTGCTTTGTGTGGAAACGTAAATTTTGCAAATGGAAAATTTTATGCAACAGAACATGCTGTTGTTGTTGACACATACGCTAATACAAATGTAGATTGGGCCGGTTTATTTCTAAAAGCTTTAAATCTTAATCAATATGCGACAGCTACAGCGCAACCTGGACTTGCAGTAAGAAATATTAATGAAGTTGCTATTCCACTTCCTCCGCTTGCAGAACAAAAACGAATAGTCACTGCAATCGAAAAGTTCATGCCGCTCATAGAAGATTACGGTAAAAAAGAAACAGAACTAACCGCACTCAATGCGGACATAGCAAAAACTCTCAAGAACGCAATTCTCCAAGAAGCAGTTCAAGGAAAACTTGCCCCACAAATTGCAAGCGAGGGAAATGCAAAAGATTTGCTCGAAGAAATAAAAAAGGAAAAAGCAAAACTCATTAAAGACGGAAAAATCAAAAAGGAAAAGCCATTGCCACCGATATACGACGTAGACGGACGGTTATTGAGCGAAGTCGAAGTACCTTTTGACATTCCAGAAAATTGGTGTTGGTGTAGATTGGGAGAAATAGCATATAAACTTACTGATGGAACACACCGAACTCCTAAATACACATCTTCTGGAATTCCATTTTTATCTGTAAAAGATATGAGTTCTGGTAAACTTGATTTTTCTCATACAAAATTTATTACTGAAGAAGAACATAAAGAATTATACAAAAGATGCAACCCAGAAAAAGGAGATATGCTTCTTACAAAAGTTGGTACAACAGGCATTCCTGTAATAAATGATTCAGATGTCGAATTTAGTTTATTTGTAAGTGTTGCTTTAATTAAATTTCCACACCATTTTATTGATGAAAAATATTTTCTTTATATGTTAATGTCACCACTGGTACAAGACCAGGCAAAAGAAAATACAAGAGGTGTAGGAAATAAAAACTGGGTTATGGACGCAATAGCAAATACTATGCTTGCATTACCTCCACTTGCCGAACAAAAACGCATTGTTGAAACAGTAGAGAAAATATTACCATTATTTGAAAAAGTTGGAGAGTAAAGAATGGAAAATCAACTTATACAGCAAACCATATTATTTGATTATGAAAAATATGAAAAAGAACCTGATGAAATAAAACGTATAACTATGTGCCTTGATTATATAAAGCAGAAACTTAAAACAAAATCAATTTCTGTAATGGTAGGAGCAGGATTTAGTTTAAATGCAAATATAAAAAAGAATAAAGGTGAACCACAATATGAAGATTGGCTTTCATTATTACTCCCAGCATACAAAGAAGTTTTCCCAGATAATATAGAATGTATTAATGGTGGTGATGAAGTTAAAATCAAAGAAAAAATTCAGGCAATGGGGGAATCTGTTTTTGCAGAAAAGTATGAAAAATTTAAAGGATCAAGAGAATTTCTTGATCTGTATATTGAAGACAGAATTAATAAGATTGATAAAAAAACAGATGATTTATCATTACATTATCGTTTGTTAAGTAATAATTGGTGTGACATTATTACAACAAATTGGGATGATTTACTTGAAAGAGCAAATAAAAAATTTCAAACATATACTCCTATACTTTCTGCTAAAGGATTGCGGTGGAGAAATAATAATAGAATTGTAAAATTGCATGGATCAATTCGAACTCTCAAACAAATAAATGAAAAAGATTATAATTTTGATAATACATACAATTATTTATACTTAATTACTTCAACCGATTTTAATAACTATAAAACTGAACATGAAGATTTCTCAAATTTTATGAAAGTTAAAATACTTGAAAATCCTTTTTGTTTAATGGGTTTTTCAGGCAGAGATTCCAATTTTAGATATTGGGTAAAAGAGCTTAAAAGAACTATGCTGAAAGGGGGAAATACTGCACAACCTAATCCAATTTTCTTATTTGATGTAAATCCTAAACCTACTGATAGCAAAGATATTGAATATGAAAGAGCTTTAGATTTATTTTATCATAATAACTATATAATCAGATTAAGAATCTTAAGCTTATATAACCACAAAAAAGGTGGGACTTTATCAAATACCCCAAATTCAGAGAACGGCGATTTACCTTCAAACGTCTCTGATAATCTAAGTCATTCAGATTTGAATAATTTTGTTTTTGACTGTTTAAATATTAATCAAGAAGCGAATAGTAGTGAAACCGGAAAAAATGATAATTTTGAAATTGAATCAATAAAACAGAAAGAATTCTCTATATTGTATAATATAGCTGCTTCAAAAGATTCATTCGATACTGAAGATTTTAATCAATATAATACAATAAGTCTTTTTTCATTTCAAAATTTGCAAAATACCAACAATCTTACCTTTTTAATTCAAAAGTTTGCATCTGATATTTCAGCTTGGTCGGATAAGACATTTATTTTTCTATATCGATGGTGTTTAGGAAACTATTATTCACTTGCAAATCTTTATGAAGACAATAAAGTAAATAATATAATTAAAATTTTCGAAAATAATAATTATATCGAAACAGATGCGTATATTTTTGTAGAATTAATTTTAAAATATTTTCGAGAACAAGATGAAAAAGAAAAATTATTAGAGTATTACGAAAAGTTAAAGGAATATCCATATTGTTCTGATATTGTTTATTTTTCAAAAGCCTGGGAATATATTGATAACTTAGACTATGAATCTCTAAAGAGGTTGTTAGATAACTGGCACCCAGAAAAAAGCAACTAAACCAAATAGTCTTTTTATAATACGAAAAAATTTCTCTCTTACATATTTTTGAAAATATCAGTTTTAATGAAGATAGAAAAGAAGAAATTACTGGTCTATTTAAAATAGCACAAGATAATTGTCAGGAAGAACAATTAAAATTATTTATTTTACTTTTTTCAAAGACAATATTTAAATTCTTTTACATTTCAATCTGATGATATTCATAAAGATCAAATACAATCATTAAGAGAAAAAGAATTATCCGACCCCTACAAATATTTAGAAGAGTTCGAAACAAAATACTCATTAAACAATGACACAAAATCAAATGAATCAAAAAGATATACGATTACATGGAAACTATCTGGCAATGATTCAAATCAAGAGTTTCTTAATTCAATTCGTGTTCTGAATTTTTTTGAATATACAGGACTATCAATGGAATTATTCTATTCTCCGAAGAAAATAAAGTCTTTGATTCCGAATATTAAAACTTCAGACTATTATTTATCAAAAATATTTGTGCATTGTATTTCATATTTTGGAAATAATAGTGATGAAGATTTTGTGAAATTTTCAGTTGATAAAATTGTCCGTTATTTAAAGGAAGATGTTGTTTCTGAATTATTTGATGCTATTTATAAAATATTAATTTATAAAATGAACCATCAAAGAAATGCTCGTTCATATTTATTTATATGTAATGAACTATCCAAATATTTGGATAAAAGTAAATCATCAAATCTTTCAAATTTTATTTATTCAGAAATCAAAGATTCAAAAGATCCTAATTGTCAAATAGCAAATTTGATTAGAAAAGGTAGATTTTGGGGTGCTAAACGTGTGTTTGAAGATTATTTGTTGACGATTCAAGATGAAGAAGAATATAAGTTTATATTAGAATGGATTATAAACGAATACATAAAAGATGAAAGGGAATTAGTAAAACAACAACATCATACATCATCTGAATTCTTTGATTATTATTTTGATTTGCTTGTAAAGAATCCTAAAACTGAAGTGATTCGAGAAGTTATTAATCAATCTGACGTTATAAAAATATTTGAAGAAGATTTCTCTTATGAAAAGCAATTATGCCTTTATGGATATGACTTTTTACCCGAAGATTTAAAACAAAAAACAAAAGAGTTTTTTGAAGCAAACTTTACAGTTTATACTGATCCATATTTTATTACGACATTTAAGTCAGACACATTGAAGAATAAAATTATTTCAATTGTGCAAGATGATAATCCTCTGTCTTTTAATTCTAAAAAATACCAAATTACAAAATATATTCGAGTTCTTAATCAAATTAAAATGCTTAATCTTGACGATAAAAGAATAATTTCAAATATTATAAAAACACGTTTTGAAAAAGTTCTTAAAAATAAAGATTATTTTTCACATGGTTTTACATCCTTAAAAGATACAATAGCAGATTTGTTTTATTGCTTAGAAAATATTACTACTGAAGAAGAACGAAATAGCTGTTCAGAAATACAAGATGTTTATAATGCTGTAAAAACAGAATTTCAAAATCAAATACACGATTTTTATTCTTTTGAATGGTTATATACAGGTGACTATCAGAAATTTAGAATTTCATTTTCAAATGCTGTCAGTTATTTTTCATATTTACATCAGGCAAAAGAATATTTATATATTTTTAATCTTGTATTATCTAAACTAATCGTTCAAGATAATAGTAATTTTGAGGCTGTATTAGAATTATTTGCAAATATTTACTCCAATAAATATGAAAAATCTGTTTTGATAAACAAAGAAACTCATACTTTGTTATTACAACTGATGAAAAAGTATCAAATTGAAATTTCAATTGAATATGACTATCTATTTATTCGAAAACAAATGAAATTACTTGCCGAAGCATTAAGCAAAAATGATTTGAAAGACGAAGTGATTGATTATTGGATATCTGTCTAAATTATGGATCAAAACTTCTTAAAACGCCTTATTGCAGAATGTCCTCTTACAGATTTTTCAGAAAATGGAAACGTTACTGAAAGGCAGTTGCAGCTTGATAAGTATCTGGAACAATTTACAGATTTTCTATATCAAAATGAACCTCAACTGATGGAACAATTCTGGAGCGAGTATATTGCTTCATCAGAAGTTGCATTACTTCAGAATTCAAAAATGCTTAGAAGATGTTTTATTTTTCTTGATTGTGCTGTTTCAATTTATAATTATACGGCAAGAAAAACCAGAGATAAAAAGATCTCCCAAATTGCGGAGCATATTTCTGTTCAATTACAAAACGATTTGAATCAATATAAAAGCATTCTTCTTCTTGCAATGAACGGTTGTTTTAACAGTGTGATTGTAGAATATCGCTCTCTTTACGAGAGTTTTGTAATTGGGCAGTATCTTATTTTGAATCCTGATTTAGTTCCGGTTTATAAAGATCATCTTCAATTTCTAAGATATCATCTAACTCAACTTGTTGGAAACAGTACTCCAGAATGGAATAAAATACACGATGATTATCTAAACAAATACGGTCAGGAATTTGCAGAAAACTATGGCTGGACTAAAAACAAAATTCAAAATAAAAAAGACAGAAAAATTGGAACCTTAGCTAAGGAATGTGATTTAGAAGATTCTTTCACCGTTTTATACAAATTTTCAAGTAGTTATGTACATTCATCAGCTTTTTCAGTTTCAACCAGAACAGATTTAAGTCAGATAAAAGTTTTCTTTGAAGCTACCATGCACATTATTGAATCAGAAATTACTGACTATATTCGGGAATGCAAAATTCCAACAAAAGATGCTGTTATTATGAGAAATATTTTGATATTCCTATATCAAGATTTTGAAAAACTAAAAGAATAGGCTATATTTATTATCTAGAAACAAAAGCTGAATATTAAAAGATAAAAGCAGAAATGTAAAAGACGCTCACTGGGAGGTTATAAAGTTAAACGTATGAAAAACTTTCTAAAATTAATTCCATTATTTGTATTTCTTCTCTGCCTTACCTCCTGTGTGGATTATGTTCAGTCGATTTCCTACAAAAACGGCAAATATCAGATGTACTACAAAATAACTTTATCTAAACTGATTTTTGCTATGGCAGATGAAGACCCTGAAGAGATTTTTAAGGATTTTGATGAAGAAGAAATTGGTGAATTACCTGAGAATGTCTCAATGACGCCAGTAAACACAGATTTAGAAGTTGGTGCCGAATTCAGATTTAGCATTGATCCAAAAACTACGGACGAAACAGAGAAGTCATTTTTACCAACAGTATCAGGAAATAAATGCTATATTCCATTCCTGCTTGCTGAAAATGAATCTATAGCAGACTCTGTAGGAAACGATAGCCGTAGCTCCGGAGAAGCTTTTGCAGAAGCTGTTATGTCATCTGCAAAATGCCGCATACTCATCAGTAAAAGTGTAATTCCTACTATTGAAACCGCGTACTTTGAGGGAAAGGACAATCAAAATTATTCCATTCCAGTTTTTGATTATGGAGATGCGAATTGTCTGGAAATACCTTTTATCGTACTTTCTCAAAAGGGAATGTATAGAACTGACAGGGTAGTGGTTATCAGAAAATAGATAATTCTTACGACGAGGAATAATGCCACCGACCTACATCATTCAAAAATCCCGACGCCGCTCAATCTCTGTCAGTGTGATGACAGACAACCGTGTTCTCGTAAAAGCTCCGTATGGAATAAGTGAGCGCACGGTGCAGGAATTTCTTCTTTCTAAAAAGGACTGGATTGCAAAGCATCTTGAAAAACAGAACCAGGAAGCGGCTAAAGCAGACTCGCTCGGACTTCTTTCTCAAGATGAAATAAAACAGATAAAAAAGCGGGCACGAAAGATAATTCCGCAGAGGGTAGAGTATTGGGCAAAACAAATCGGCGTGACTTACGGGCGTATTGCAATCAGACTTCAGTCTTCCAGATGGGGGAGCTGTGCCCAGAGCGGGAATTTGAATTTCAACTGTCTGCTTGTAATTATGCCAGAAGAAATTATGGACAGCGTTGTCGTGCATGAACTCTGCCACAGAAAGCACATGAATCATTCAAAAGCGTTTTACGAAGAAATTGACCGTGTGTTCCCCGATTATAAACGCTGTGATAAATGGCTGAAAGACAACGGCGGCGTTTATTTAAAACGTGTTGAAAAATGAAAGTTGTGACACAGAAAGTTCGATTTGCTTATTCATCTGATTTATCAATTGATGATTATAAATTGCTTTGAAAGCGCGGTAACTTTCCAAATGAAAACTGTCAGGGCTTCAAACAATTGTGGTGTGTGGTATAATTGGGGCGGAGGTTTGTATGTCAGAATCGACCGAGCCAAAAATCGAGTTGCATTCGAAGAGTTTTTTGTACAGAGTGTACTTGATTTTTGATTTGATTGTTTTCCCCGCATGTGTTTTTGCTTTTGTTCACTCTTTTTACGTTTTTTGGGGTGACTGGTTCAATTATTTTATGCTTGCCACGACTTTGTATCTTTGCATAAACTCGATTGTCGGAATTGTGCTTTGCAAAAAGAAAAAGTGTGCGGACGAAAGTGTTTGCTTTTCCAAAAACTGGATGGCAGGAATCTATATTGCGAATACGCTTGGAGTTTTCTCGCTATTTATGCCAGTTTGCCAATTTTTAGGCTGCTTGGATGGCAAGATGTTTGATTATG
>NZ_JPUF01000077.1 GCF_014737315.1 Treponema zioleckii
CATGCGAACGCCGGCCTTTACAGCCTCTGCAATTCTGTCAAGCTCAATGTGACCAGGAATAAGTTCGTTCTTTGCACAGATGATTCCGACCATCGGCTGGTTAAGTTCTTCGTCCGTGTAGCCAGATGCGTAATAAAGCGAGCGGTGAGGAGCACGCGCAACTCCCTTACAAGCATTATCAGATTTTTTTGCCATTTTGTACCTCTGTTTTTGCGGATTTAATTTCGCACTTCGTTAGTTGGTTGATTTAGCCTATCGACTAGAATTATACTCACCCGAGATTATTGCGTAAAGTGAAAGATTAGAAAGGTTAAATTGATTTTTATGCAAGACAAACTAACATTCTCAAAATTGCGAGCGCAGCGCGAGCAATAAAACTCACCGATTCCCTGCAAATGCCCCCACCAGAGCGCGAGTTTTTCGCAAGAAAAAGTCGCGGGAAACGCTCGGACCAAACCTAAAGTTTTAAAATCAACTTGTAGCGTTTCCGTAAACACAATTCTGCAGTGTAAGAGTAGATGCCGAAATAAATTCGGCATGACGTCAGTTTTTAATCAGTAATTATCCCACTTAAAATCATCAAAGTCTTTTATTTGGCTCAGAAAGGAATTATGGAAGAATTTTTCTATTTTTCGGATTGTGAGCGGTTCTTTGTTCGCGTAATTCGGGTTCAGGTAAAAATATGCGTCGTACAAATTTTCGCGGGATTTAGTGTACGCGCTGTTGTCATCAATAAAAACAATGCCTGCAAGACTTTTTGAAATATCGCTCACGCTTAAATCACTTTGCGAATAAAAGTTCGACACTTCGCGGGCAAAATTGTCCATCTTAAAAAGCTCCATAAAAGTGCGGCGGCTCAGACTACGGTAAAAAAGATTGTTAAAATCACCAAAATCCACAGTCTCCTCGTTGAACCACGGATTTTTTACGATTGTAATCACCGAATATTCGTTGTCAATCAACTTGTTCCCGTAATCAAGGAATTTATATTTGTACGCCTCCGCCATCGCAAACGGCGAGTAATCTTTTACGGTGGAAAGCATGTTTGAATATTCGATTTTAAAATTGAATTTTATTCCGTCTTTGCTCTCGTAATTCACGTTCCGCCGGTTTTCTTTTACGGCAATTTTTAAAGCCTGAAAGATTTTATTTTTTTCGTAGCCGAGATGATTTTTTACTTCCATATAATCCAAACTCGAAAGATTGTCCACGCCAACAAGAATCAGTTTTCCCAGCGTTTCAAGGGCATATTTTTCAACTTTCTTAAAAATCTCGTCCAAAATATTCATGTGAATGCAGTTGAATGATTTTACGTCCGTAAAAATGTCCATATTTTTGAGGTGAAGGCACAAATCAATGTCGATTAGTTCTTTTTGTCCTATTTTTGCAGGAATCGATTTTTTATGCTGACGAATGTCGAGAATGTTGATGTAAGAAACATCAAAAAATTCAGAAAACTGAGTGTAAAAATCAAGAGCCACAAGCTCGCTGTAAGGTCCCGCCCACTGAGAATTGTGAGTTTCGCCGATATTCTTCACTTTTTCGCAAATATTTCGTATATCTTCCGAACTTCCCTTAAATTTTTCGTTCAGGCGCGAAAGCCGGTTCATAAAGTTATAGGCGAAAAAACTGATTTTTTGTCCGTTATCAAGATTCAGGGGTTGAATGCAGCGGTTGGTATTGTTTTTGTTTTTGATTTTCTTTTCAACCCAAAAAACGTCCGCAATCATTTTTTCAAGATTCTCAACGTCTGTCATAAATTCTATTTTAAGTCGTAAAAAATACCGCGCGCAAGGAATAAAAACTGTGTAAAAAATACTGAAATTTAAGATTAATTCGATGTACAGAGAGTTAAAAATAACTGATAATTTTATTAGCTTGAGAGGAGGTTTTATGACATCAAAAGAAAAAAAATACACTAAAAAGAAAAAAAGTACTGACTTTCCAGCTTGCCTGGAAACTCATTGTAGTAATCATTTTGGTTTTATCTTTCGCGGCTTCCGTAAGTCTCTACACCACCGCAAAAAATATTGCGGCAACTTTTGAAGAAAGCACAAGAGAATTGGTTCGGGAAACCGCTTTCGCAATAAACAGTCAAAACTCCCTGCACATGCAGCAGCTTCGAGCATACACTGCGCTCAACTATGTTGGACGAAGTTCAAATGACCCGATTGAAATTCAGGAAATGCTCAAAGACTTTGCAAAAAACCGGGGAAACAATTTTAAAAAGATTGCCTACGCCGACTACGCAACTGAGCAGTGCTTCTATGACGACGGAACCGTAAAAAACGTTTCAAATGAAGACTGGTTCAGAAAGATGAAAGACGGAAAATTGGGTCAGCTTTATGCAGAGCCGATTGGCGACAGTTTTGAAAATGGTCTCATTCCTTACTGCAAAACCAGCATCGTAAAAGACGACTACGGAAACGCACCTGGATTTTTCGTCGGTTTTGCCCCGATTATAGACCTTCAAAAAACAGTAATGAACATAAAAGGCAAAGATGTCGCAAGTCCTAAAGGTTTTGCCGTTATCGTCGATTCAAAAGGATATTATATTGCGGGTCCTGCCACCGAAACGATTTTGAAGTTTCCTTGCTGGACGCTTGAAATGTCAAAATACGCAGACGATGCAGTTGCATACATAAAAGATACCGAAAACAAGGAAATGCTTCACACAACCTTGCTCACGGGAGACTCAAAAAACGAAATCTTCCTTTATAAAGTTGCATCTACTACGTGGAGCGTAATTATAGTCGTTCCGACGGCAACTGTAAAAAAGACCCAGACAGATTTGATGAGAAGTCTGCTTTCAACAATCGTCATTACGGCTGTGATAATGTCAATTTTCAGTTCGCTCTTGCTTTATCACTACATAAAGCCGCTCAAAAAGGTCAATTCAAATCTTAAAGAAATTTCTACAGGAAACGCAGACCTTACGAAGCGACTTCCAGAAATGTCTGCGAACGAAATCGGCCAAGTCACGCACAACTTTAACGCATTCGTGGCAAGGCTTCAGGGGCTCATAACAGATATTTCAAAATCAAAGGACAACATGCTTATAGCCAACGAAGATGTTACAAAGAATCTTGGTGAAACGCATGAAAATATAAAGCAGCTCGACAGTTCCGTTGGAGACACGGAAAAGCACATGATAAAACAGATTTCTTCGGTTGAAGACTCCAAAAATATCATAGGAACGATTTCTGAAAAGATTTCCAATCTCGATTCGCTCATAAAACGTCAGAGCAACGCTGTTGAAGAGGCAAGTTCCGCGGTTGAGGAAATGATCGGAAACATTAAGAGCGTTACAAAATCAACCGTTCACATGAGCAACACTTTTACGACGCTCACAGGTCTTTCTGAAAAAGGCACAAATGCACAGAAAGAAATTCAGACGATTGTCAGCAAGATGGCCGAAAAATCAAAAGACCTTGACGTTGCAAATAAGACCATCGCAAATATTGCGAGCGAAACAAACCTTCTTGCCATGAATGCCGCAATCGAAGCCTCGCATGCAGGGGAAGCGGGCCGAGGTTTTGCCGTCGTCGCGGATGAAATCAGAACGCTTGCCGAGTCTTCGTCAATTCAGTCTAAAGAAATTAAAGACAAGATTTCTGACATCAAAAATCTTATTGACAAGGTTGTAGACGCCGCAAGCCAGGCTGATGCGATTTACCAGACTACAAACAGCGAGATGGCGAATACTTCGCAAATAGTTTCGACAATCAAAAATGCTATGGATGAACAGGACGTGGGTTCACAGCAGATTATCGACGTTCTAAAACAAATGCGAGAAGTTACTCTTGGCGTAAGCGAAGCTGGTATAAAAATGCAGAAGAGCCAGGAAGAATTGCAAACGCTCACCACCGAGCTTACGGATTCAACAACGCAAATGAAAAGCTCTCTCGAACAAACAAGTGTTTCTGCAAGAAGTGTAAAAGATATGGAAAGCAAGCTCTTAACCGCCGCAGAGGAAGTTAACGATGCCATCGGTGAGATTTCCGACCAGATAAACGGATTTAAAATCTAATAGCTCTGGATTCTAAATTACAGGTCGAATGTCGAGTTTTGAAACTTGAAATTGAGCCTAAATAATTGGATGCGCTACCGCAAAAAATCGTTTTGCCAGCGCATCCATTTTTTTTCGTTATAGTGCAGGAAGGTTATAAGAGCTAACCGAAAACGCAGTTTTATAAGTTTAAAATAAAAAAAGCTAACTTTTAAGTAAAAGTTAGCTTTTAGAGCGGCAGAAGGGAGTCGAACCCTCGTCTTCAGCTTGGAAGGCTGAGATAATAGCCGTTATATGACTGCCGCAAATGTGAATATATATTATGATTTTTAAGGATTGTTGTCAATACGGAAACGCTGAAAATTTTATTTTTTTACAGAAAGTCTACTTTTGCGTTTCCCGTGAGTTTTTCTTACAAAAAACTCACGCATTGGAGGGGAAGCTTGCAGGAGCTTCGCGCTTGCCGCGACAAGCACGGCGTCAAGCGCGAGGTTTGCTTTATTGCTCGCGCGCCGCTCGCAATCATTGAGCACACAGACATCTATCAATTGCAGTCATTCCGAACCCGTTTCGGAATCTTCCATAACTTAACGACAGATGCTGAATCAAGTTCAGCATTACGGCACCATACCCGTCCGCTCATACAGAAAACTCGCGCCTTGCCTCGAACAAAAATCAGTTTTCCATCAAGGCGACAAGTTTTTCGTAAGTCAAACTGGCTGTGGAAGAAAGCCTTAAATCGGCTTCTGGCAATTGAACCGTAGTTTCAATTCCAACGGCTTTCATTGAAGCCTTTTTTATTGCCTTTACGCCAGACTCCGCATCCTCAACGCCAATACAGTCTGTGTACCAAGATTCAGAACGTTCAGCAGCTTCCAAAAATAAATCTGGTTCCGGTTTTGATTTTTGCACCTTTGCCGCATCCGCGATTGCGCAAAAATAATCCGTAAGCCCGAGCCGCTCCAGAATCGCTGGAGCATTTTTGCTGCTCGAAGCAAGGGCCGCACGAACGCCGTGAGTTTTTAAGTCAATCAAAAGCTTTTTGATTCCCGGTAAAATGTCTTTTTCAGAAAGCGTCAAAAGCGAATCTTTATAGATTTCGTTTTTCTTTATGCACCAAGAAGCCTTTTTTTCATTGCTCCAAGTAACACCGTTTTCTTTTAGAATCACTTCGAGGGAAGCTTCGCGGGAAATGCCCAAAAGTTTTTTGTTCATCTCCAAATCGAATTTCAGGCCCTCTTCGTCAGCCATTTTTTTCCAGGCCGCAAAATGAAGCGGTGCCGTATCCGTAACAACACCGTCAAGGTCGAACAGAACAGCGGAAAGTTTGTTTTTTAACGAAAAAGATTTTTCCTCACCGGCACGTAAAGTAAACTCTTCGTTTCGATGAGTCAAAGTCAAAGGCTCGCTCCCCTCCCGGAGCGAATAAAGTGCTTTTTCGCGAGTCAGCTCAACGTCAACGACGGCTGAACGAATCGAAAGCGCGAAACGCAGTTTTTTCCAGCCCTCTGGCAAATGCGGGTTGAACGAATATTTTCCGCCGTAATCCTCAAAACCCGCAAATCCGTAAACCACGCTCATCCAGCTTCCGGCCATGCACGCCGTGTGAATTCCGTCCCGACTGTTTCCGTTCACATCATCAATGTCCATTCGCACGGTTTTGTTAAAATAATCGAGAGCTTTTTCTGAATCCCCAGTTGCCGAAGCCATAATGCTCATAATGCAGTGAGAAAGCGAAGAATCCCCGGTCGTGTATTTTTCGTAAAAATTAAAATTCCGCACTTTTTCTGCCAACGAGAATTTTCGGCTCAGCAAAAACTGTGCAAGAACCAAATCAGGCTGCTTTAAAACCCGGTGACGGTAAATCACGAGCGGATGATAATGCAAAAGAAGCGGAAAGTTTTCTTTTGGGGTGTGCGCAAAATCCCAGTCAGGTTTGTTCATAAAACTGTCATCCTGGGCGTAAACTCCAGCGTCTTTGTCAAACGGAATGTACATTTTTTTTGCGATTTTAGTCCATTCTGATTTTTCAGATTCATCCGCAGAATTTTTTGCCCGGGAAAGAGCAATCTCAAAAGTCTCACGCGCCATAAAATTCGTGAACGCGTTATTGTTCACGATTGCCGTGTATTCATCAGGTCCCGTAACATCGTTTATGCAAAAAGCACCGTCTTTGCCGTAAGAAAAACTTCCGAGCGAAGCGTACATTCTCGCGCTCTCCGCGCAAATTTCCTGCACGGCATTCTCGTCAATTTTTAATTCAGAATTTTCTTCGTGGGCATTCAAGAATCGGTTCAACGCAAAAACAATGTCCGCGTTTATGTGATACTGTGCAGTTCCCGCCGGGAAGTATGCGCTCGTCTCTTCGCCAGAAATCGTTCGCCACGGGAAAAGCGCGCCATTCAGGCTCATAACTTTTGCGCGCTCACGTGCCTTGTCCAAAATCGACGTGCGGTATTCAAGAAGTTTTTTTGCGACTTTTGGAGCCGTGTATGTAAAAAGCGGACAAACGTAACATTCGCTGTCCCAAAAAAAGTGCCCTTCGTAACCTTCGGAAGTTAAGCCTTTTGCCGCAATGCTCGCCTTTCCGCTCCGAGACGCGCTTTGCAAAAGGTGAAAAAGATTAAAGCGAAGCGCATCCTGCAAAGAAGAATTTGATTCAACAGAATCAGAGCTTTTTTCTTCAACGATATCGATGTCGGCAATTTTCCAGAAATCTTCGAGGAATTCTTCCTGCTCGCGAACGGCTTTTTCAAAACCATTTTTGGCAAATTCTTCACAAGATTTTTCAGCTTGATTTTTCAGATTCTCCGGGGAAGTTCCCCAAACATACGAAATAAATTTTAAAAGCGTAAAACTTTTTCCGCTTTCGAGAACAAAATCACCAAAACATGAAGGCGAAGAAGAATCAATGTCCGGAAAGATTTTTGAAGATTCAGATGAAGAAGATAAAAGTGATGATTCAGGGGATTTTTGCGCACCGTCTTTTTCATCAACTTTTAAAATATTAATCACTTTTCCTGCCAAAAAAAGAGACGACAATGCGGTATGAGCTTCAAAATAAAGTTCCCCGGCTTCCGCCTTTGTTTTATCGATAATCAGTGGCGTATGCCTGAACTTTGCGCCGATTCGAGGGTCGTCCTTTGCAAGAATATTTTTTGCCGACGTGTCTATGCATGAGGCAAGAGAAATTTTTTCGGGCTTTGAAGATTTGTTCGTCACCGTGTAACGAATCAAAGCACAATCTTCATGCACAAAAGAAACGAGTCTCTCGCTCTCAAGAGAAATCGCACTTTCGCCGTTAAAATTCCAGTCAGTTCTGCGGGTAAGAGTGCCTTTTTTTTCGTCCAAAGTAAGACTAAAAAAATCAACGTTCGCTTTTTCGTCGAACATGTTGAATCTGTGCCCGTCAACCGAAAGTTCAATACGTTTCGAGTCAGGAAGGTTCAGAATCGTCTCGTGATTCGTCGCATAGCCGTAGGCATTTTCACCGTACAAAATCGGTTCTTTATCATAAAATCCATTTATGTAAGTGCCTTTATGGAATGTTCCGGCTTTTTCTTCGGTATCTCCACGAAAACCAAGATTTCCGTTTCCGAGGGTAAAAAGCGTTTCGTTACGGGCAGCCTCACTGCCACCAAATTTTTGTGTCGAAAAAATCATAGGCGTCACCTACTAATCATCTAAGTTTTGACGCAGATGAACGCCGAAACACACAGCTGGGACACGGATATAAAAAACTTAATTTTAATTTATCTGCGACCAATCTGCGACTATCCGTATTTATCTGCGTTAGAAATCTAAAAGCTATTTGTTAAAAGCGTTCACTTCGTCTAGAGTTGGCAATGCGGGAATTGCGCCTCTTCGTGTAACGCAAATCGAAGCGACCGTGTTCGCGAACTGCAAATCTGCTTCAAGCTCGGCTTTTGTGAATGCAAACGAATTTTCCCGGCGGGTAAGTCTGTAAAGCATTCCGCCTGTAAAACTGTCGCCGGCTCCGGTCGTGTCAACAACTTTTACGTCCTTGCATCCGATTGTGCCAAAGATTCGGCTTCCGTCAGGCAATTTTGCGCCATAAAAAACGCCTTTTGCACCAAGAGTAATCATTGCGAGAGTCGGTCCAAAGTCAAGAATCTTGTTGGCTCCGTCTTCAATGCAGTTTTCTTTTCCAAAAAGCAGTGCGAGTTCCTCGTCGCTCACTTTTACGCTGTCTGCCAGCGGGAATATACTCTTCATCAAAGGAATCGCGTCGCTTCTGCCATTCCAAAGATTCGCACGGTAGTTCGGGTCATAAGAAATAAGTCCGCCCGCCTTTTTTACGATTTGGATTGCTGCGAGCGTTGAAGATTTTGCAGGCTCGTCCGTAAGAGAAAGCGAGCCGATATGAAAAATCCGTGCGTTTTTGAGCATTTCCTCGTTCAAATCTTCCGGGCGAATTTGAGTGTCCGCCCCCGGATTTCGGCAGAAACTAAAATGACGCTCTCCGTTCGGCTCAAGGCTCACGAATGCGAGCGTAGTGTGCTGAGAATCAGTGTAGCACATTCCGCTTGTGTCAACGTTAAGACCTTCAAGAACACGCCGCACGTCCTCGCCAAAAGAATCACGTCCGGTCATGCCGATGAACGCACCTTTTCCGCCAAGTTTTGCAACGGCACTCACGCAGTTTGCAGGTGCGCCGCCAGGATTTTCTTCGTAAAGCTTTTTTCCGTCGGAATTTGTTCCTGCGAACGTAAAATCAATCAGAATCTCGCCAAGCGCAACAACATCGTATTTTTTCATAAAATCTCCAGAAAACATTCTATTCAATTATTTCTTTTAGCCAGCGAACTTCGTAAGGCGCGAGAAGCTGTTTTTGATGATTCCAAAAATTTCGTCCCGTGAGCAAGTCCGTGCTGTTCTCGCTCCATGCGTCAATCATAAATTCCGCAGGGCTGTCGCTGAAATTCGCCACGACGTGAATCGTTCCGCGTCTGAACGCAAAAACTTTCGGATCCTGCACGTCGTAAAAAAAGATTTCGCTTCCGCCAAGCATAGGCTCATTTTTTCGGAGCGCGATGACTTTTTTAACGAAATCTTTGACCATTTTTTGGGAGGCAAGCTCGTTTTTTTCGCTCCAGTCAGTTTTTATGCGGTGAACCCAACGAGAATCATCTTTTTTGCTTTTTACATTGCGATAGCTGTAATCGTTAAAAACAGCTTTTTCGTCGCCAGCATACAAAAGCGGAATTCCAGGCAAAGCCATCTGAACGGCGTACATCATTTTTAAGCGCATTATCGCCATTCTGCGAAGATTTTCGTCATTTCGTTCCTCGGCCTGCTCAAGGCCCGCAAGACTCGCCATTGTGCCGCAAATTCGGCAGTCGCCCGTACTCGGATTCAGCTGAAACGGCTCTCCGCTAGCAAAAGTTCCGTCAAAACGGCCCGTAAAGAATCGGTTCAGGAATTTTCTGTGCTCGTAACCGTTAATGCCGAGCCAAGCCGCATCCTCGTCGCTGAACGTCCAGCCAATATCATCATGGCAGCGAATATAATTTATCCACGCACAGTTTTCCGGGATTCGCCAGCGATTTTTTAGGGAAGAAGTTAAAAGCCTTGCGTCGCGGGTTGCAACCGTTGACCAAAAAAGTGCCATTTGGAGCGGATTGTAACTCAGCCGACATTCTGAATCATTAATATATTTTATAACTTCGTCAGGATGAACAATCGCCTCGCTCTTAAACTGAAGCGACGGACAAGCGATTTTTGCCACGTACTGAAAAGCCTGAATCAAAGTATGAGCCTTTGAAAGGCTCTCGCAAGGAGTTCCCTTCTCTTTCCAGACGAACGCAAGCGCATCAAGACGAAGAACGTCCACACCAAGATTCGCAAGGAAAAGCATTTCTTCGCACATGGCAAGAAAAACTTCTGGATTTGAATAATTTAAATCCCACTGAAAAGAATTAAAGGTTGTCCAAACCCAGCCGTCAAATTCTTTTTTGTACGTAAATGAACCGCGTCGGACAGTAGGAAAAATCTCACGCAACGTGGAATTCCAGCTGTCAACTTCGGCCTTGTCTTTATAGATATAATAAAATTGCTTAAATTTTTCATCCCCGCGTTTTGCCTTTTTTGCCCAAATGTGCTCATCGCTGGTATGATTAAAAACAAAATCAAGAACGAGCCGAATTCCGTTTTTGTGGAAAGCCTCCGAAACTTTACGCAAGTCTTCGATTGTTCCGAGTTTTGGCTGAACTTTTCTGTACGAACTGATTGCGTAGCCGCCG
Source organism: Treponema zioleckii (assembly GCF_014737315.1). Classification (GTDB taxonomy): domain Bacteria; phylum Spirochaetota; class Spirochaetia; order Treponematales; family Treponemataceae; genus Treponema_D; species Treponema_D zioleckii. The sequence goes on from NZ_JPUF01000077.1 coordinate 10,273, forward strand.
TCATTTTCGCCCTTAGGACAGTCAAAAAGAGGCATTAAATGAACGTAATTTACGCCCAATTCCAAAAAATACGGAATTTTTTCGATTAATCCACGCAAATTTTCTGAGAACAAATCAACGTAAAGCATCATTCCCACGGTTTCTTGTTTTAAATACCACGGAAGATTTTCTTTTGAAGCGGCAAGTGCTTCTTCATCATTTTTTAAAAGATAGCCTTCTTGCCGTTCAAGAGACGCTTTTTTCATAATCGATTCCAGCCGGGAAAGAATCTGAAAAAAATCCCAGCGACGGCCGTACAACTCATACAGCCGTGCCGTAAGCTCACTCATATTTTGCTCAAGCAATTTCTGATACATAAATCACCCCTTAACAGAGCCTGCCAAAAGTCCGCGAACAAAGAATTTCTGCAATCCCAGGAATACGCCGAGCGGAAGGAGCATAGAAACGAATGCGCCAGCCGTCAACAAATGCCAGTCCGTACCACGGGTTCCGGCCATGTTCATAAGGCGTACCGTAACGACCTGCAATTTTTGTCCGGCACCGCTCAAAAATACGAGGGAAACAAGCATATCGTTCCAAACCCAGATGAACTGGAAGATTGCGAACGAGGCGATTGCCGGGGCCGAAAGCGGAAGAATAAGACGCACGAACGTCGTAAAGTGGCTAGAGCCGTCCAAGAATGCAGATTCGAGAATTGAACGCGGCAACGAGGAAATATAGTTATACATCATATAGGTCGCCAGCGGAAGACCAAAGCCCGTGTGCGCAAGCCAGATTCCGAGATAACTTCCGTTCAAACCGATTTTATTGTAGTCGCGGAGAATCGGAATCAAAGAAATCTGGAGAGGAACTACCAAAAGAGCAATAATCGCCGCAAAAAGCACGTTTCTTCCCTTAAAGCTGAGCCAAGCAAATCCGTAAGCCGCAGCAGCCGCAATCAAAATCGGAATGATTACAGAAGGAAGCGTTACTGTAATTGACGAAAGGAATGCGCTGAGCATGGTTGCACCGCGCACCGTAGAAGTTCCGGTCGCATTTCCAACATTAAAGCGCTGCCCGAACAAAACCTGATTATAGTTGTCGAGGGTAAAACTCTTAATGTCCGCAAATGCCTTCCACCAACCTGTTGAAGAAGCCGCATCGGCAGTCCTAAAAGATGTAACGAGGATTCCGATTGTAGGCAGAGTCCAGAGAATACAAAATGTCAGCAAAACAAACGTAACGAGTGAAGATGCTTTTGTTTTGTTTGCTTCAAGTGATTTCATTTAAACGCCTCCTTGTTTCGGAATTCTTTTAAGTTGTAATAAATTACAGGACTTACGCCAATCAAAATCAAAATCGCAATTGCAGAACCACGTCCATAATTCTGGAAAGTGAACATTTGCTTGTACTGCTGCGAAGCAAGAACTTCCGTACCAAAAAGTCCGTTTGTCATCGAGTAAACGATGTCAAAACACTTCAGCGCGGCAAGAAGAATTGTGGTGCTTACGCTGATAATCGAAGCCCGAATGTTCGGAATTACAACCTGCATAAGGATTCTGAACTCGCTCGCACCGTCAATGCGGGCAGCTTCAATCATTTCTTCAGGAACGGCTTTTAATGCCGCAGAAAGAACGACCATCGCGAAGCCGGTCTGAAGCCATACGAAAATCGCAATCAAAAACAAGTTGTTCCACGGGGCTTTTCCGAGCCAGTTCTGAGGCTCCCAGCCCAAGTGAACGACGATTGCGTTAAGAAGACCGATTTGCTCCGCACCGCCGAATTTAGCCGCATACATGAATTTAAAAATAACGCCCGCACCGACAAGCGAAATTGACATTGGCAAGAAAATCAACGTCTTTGAAAATTTTTCAATGTGACTTCGCTCAGCAAGAATCGCAACGGTCAATCCTAGAACAACGCTGAATCCCGTTCCGCAAACAAGCCAGATAAGCGTGTTTCTGATAGAAACCACCATGGAACGGTCAGTGAACAAGTATTTATAGTTATCAAGACCAATGAATTTTGTAGAAGTCTTGTCCATAAAACTCAAAAGCAACGAGCGCATGGTCGGCAAAAAAAGATACCAGCCCATAATCAGGACTGCCGGCCCAATAAAAATGTACGGAACGATTTTATTGTAAACTCTTGTAGGAAAAATCTGCGCAAGAAGATTAAGCGAATAAAAAATCAGAATGACGGATAAAACGCCCCAAACAATCGCCACCACGGTCGTAGGAACCTGCGAAAGCACATTATTTTTAAGGAGCATAAATCCGCTTGCAGAAACAATAACCGTACCGATTACAACCGCAATCGCCTTGATTATGTCAGAAACGGACGCATAAGCCTTGAGTGAACGTATCCCAGCCATGTTTCCCCCTTTATTAACTTTGCCACGAAAGCCGCAAGCCTGTAGCAGCCTGCGGCACTCCCTCACTTTTTTACTGAGGCCAAGTCTCGTCGATAACTTTCAAACATTCCTCGGCAGACTCAGCACCACTTACGTAGTTGACCATTCCTGTCCAGAATGAACCAGAACCTACTTCAGTTGGCATAAGGTCAGAAGCATCGAATCGGAATACGCTTGCACTTACAAGAATTTCTGCAATTTCGCGTTCAAGAGCATTTCCGTAGTCGTTGAAGTTCTGATTTTTGTGAGGGAACAAAGCACCGCCGATTCTAGCCCACGGAGCACAAGCTTCCCATGTTGTAAGGAACTTCATAAACTCTTTTACGCCAGGTTTGTCTGTGAATGCCACGAACTGGTCGCCGCCGCCAAGAACAGGCGTTCCCCACTGCGGGTCAACTCCAGGAAGAGCGAATACGCCAACGTTCTCCTCAAGGTTGCTCTGAATCTCATCCTGCATAAATCCAGTAATAAAGTTACCCTGTCGGTTCATCATCGCTTTTGGAGGATTTTCGAACAAAGGTTTTACACTGTCGCCGTAGTTCAAAGAAACGATGTTTGCAGAACCACCGTAAACATAATCGTTGTTAAGGAAAATCTCACCACAATATTTAAGTGCATTTACGATTGCCGGGTCGTCAAACTGAATTTCGTGGTTAACCCATTTGTCGTAAACGTCCGGTCCTGCAGTGCGGAGAACCATATCTTCAAGCCAGTCTGTTCCCGGCCAACCACTTGCGGCAGCTGATTCAAATCCAACAGACCACGGAGTAACTCCCTCATTTACCATTCGGGCTTCAAGTTCGCGAAGTTCATCCCATGTCTTAGGAATTGAATAACCGCGTTTAGCCCATTCTTTTTTGTTGTACCAAACGAAACTTTTTGCGTTAACACGATGGAAAACGCCATAAGTCGCACCGTTATAAGAACCAAGTTCCTTCCATACAGGTGCATAATTCTCTTCGATTGCCGCAACGACCTCTGAATCCAAAGGTTTAATCCAGCCAGCGTCAGCAAAACGCTTCATTGTGCCAGGCTGAGGAATAGCCGCAATGTCCGGCGGAGTGTTAGCCTGAGTTTCAACCTGAATCTGAACTTCAAAATCAGGACTTCCTTCATAAGTCACATGAAACTGAGGGTTCTGTTCATTGAAAATCTTTACGATTTCCTGAAACCTCGCCTCCTCTTCCCCACGGAAAGCACCTTCAATACGAATCGTCCCGTCATCAACTTTTGCAGCAGTTTTCTTCTCGTTGCAACCTACGCTCAAAGCGAGCAAAGCTGACATACCAAACGCAACTGCAACTTTTGATGCAGTTCTGACACAAACTTTTTTTTTCATACAGCCCCCTTTCGACAGAATAATCCGCCGTTTATAAAACCTGACTTATCTGCCAGTTGTTTTTCGCTCAATAACGTTAATCGGAACATACATCGTGGTTTCCCCCCGATTTCTGTCCGCAATGCGCTCCAAAATCAGTTTTGCAGCCATTCGTCCAGAATCCTCAAGACTCTGGCTCACAGAAGTTAGACCTATGTATTCCGCCATATCAATGTTGTCAAAACCAATAACCTTTATGCCGTCAGGAACCGGAATTCCTTTTTCGAGCGCGATTCTAACAAACCGTGCGGCAATCACATCGCTCGAACAGAAAACCCCGTCAGGAAGCTCCGGCTGGTCCAAAAACCGTCTGATTTCATCATCAAGATTTCCTTCCATAAAATTTCCGAGCCAAATATGATTCTCTGGAATTACAATTCCTCGGTTCGCACAATAAAATTTGAATCCGCGAAGACGCTCCTCAGTGGCATTCACCGCATACGGCAAGCTGGATTTTTCGCCAACAAATCCGGGTTTTTCAACCCCTTTGTCCAGCAAGAACTCCGCAGCTTTCTGCCCGCCTTTTAAGTTGTGAACAACAACACAGTCAAATCCTTCGTACTCATTTTCAACGAAACACACCGGAAAACTCGCGTCCCGCAAAAGCGAAAGGATTTTTTCGTTCAACTTCACACAAAGAAGCGCAAGACCGTCAACACGCTGCGTGTTTACCAGCATTCGTATGTAATTTTCCAAATCTTCTTCGGTGTCAATTGCATAAATTACGAGTTCGTAATGCATTGCGCTCAAAACCGCAGAAAAACCACGGAGACGTTCCATAAAAGAAGTCTGCGTAAAGAAAGGCGCGATAACCCCGATTTTTCGATAGGAGCTACGAGCCTTTGCAACCGCATCAGCCTTAGGAACGAAATTCAACTGTTTAATTGCGTCCTGCACGCGCTGGCGTTTTTCTTCCGCAACCCGATTAGGCTCATTAAGAACCCTCGAAACTGTTGCGGAACTAACCCCGGCCAATCGTGCGACATCATAAATTGTACTTTGTTTTGAAACTGCTTTCATGTAATTAGTTACAGTATACTGCAAAAAAATTGGCCGTCAAGAATAAAAAATGAAAATTTTATGTTATTTTAGGATTTCTCTAAAAATTCACAGTTTGAATATTTTCAGGGCATTCATTTAGGATTTTTAAGGAGATGAGCCTGTCAAAAAGAAAAAATATGTTACACTTGCTGTTTTTCACAAGCTCAACCATTATTTTCACAGAGTTTTACTCAAAATCCTCAAAATCAGATTGGAGCTGAATTGATTTTCGTTCAGTGCGAAGATTTTTTGATTTTTTTGAATGAAGGGATTTTTTTGAAGTAGATTTTTCAATGTCTCCATCCGTGAACAACGACATGGCGCGCTCGCTCTTTAAGCGTCTCGAACGAGATTCGCCTTCAAGAAATCTTGATTCGCAAGTTTTTTCGATTAAAAGATCGTTCGCGCTGTTCAACATGAATGAATAATGAAAACCTTCCGATTCTTCAAGGAATTCAGCAGCTTTTTCCAAATCCAAAAGAGCAATGCCAGCCTTCTTTTTTCCGTCGATTCCGATTTCCTCACGGATTTTTTTTGCAAGCACAGCTTCCGAAAAACGCGAACGTTCCCCCAATTTTACAAGTGCCTTTTGAATTTCAGTTTGAATTCTGTTCAAGTTCATAAAAATCTCCTGTCTACTGACAAAAACGGAACATAAAAAAAGCTCACCGAGCAAAATCGATGAGTTTTACCAGAGCGGCAGAAGGGAGTCGAACCCTCGTCTTCAGCTTGGAAGGCTGAGATAATAGCCGTTATATGACTGCCGCAAAATATATAAAAATGAAGAGCGGCAGAAGGGAGTCGAACCCTCGTCTTTAGCTTGGAAGGCTAAGATAATAGCCGTTATATGACTGCCGCAAAAATATATAAAAATGTAAGAGCGGCAGAAGGGAGTCGAACCCTCGTCTTCAGCTTGGAAGGCTGAGA
>NZ_JPUF01000078.1 GCF_014737315.1 Treponema zioleckii
GGAAGGAATGCCGCGATTCAGAGGTGGAGTTTTACTTTTTCGCCCGGCGAGAAAGTGTTTTGTGCGTTTAAGGAAACGCTGTAAGTTGAGTTTTTTGAATATAAGCCTATTTGTGCGTTTATGGAAACGCTATAAGTTGACTTTGAGAATTCAAGTTCACTTGTGCGTTTCCTGACAGTTTTCTTAGGAAAACTGTCGCTCTGGTGGGGGAGTTTGCAGGTGTTTCCGAATCGCGGCGGGAAGGAATGCCGCAATTTAGAAGTTTTGTTTTGCTTTTCGCCCTCGCGAAAAAGTGCTGGCTGGACCGGCTTTCAGTTACTTTGACGGCGAAGTTGTCGCTGGCGAAGGCATGGTAAACCAGGCGTCAATGACAGGGGAATCGCTTTTGGTCGAAAAGCGTGCTGGAACTGCTGTTTTTGCTTCCACAATCGTAGAAGAAGGTGAAATTAGGATTTCTGTAAAAGCCGTCGGTGGCGAAACTCGTGTAAACAAAATTGTTTCTCTTATAGACCGCTCTCAAGAATTAAAGGCCGCTTCTCAAGTACGGGCAGAACGCATTGCGGATCGTCTTGTGCGATACAATTTTCTCCTTGCGGGGCTTACATTTCTTACGACAAGAAATTTTGCAAAGGCGGCTTCAACACTTTTGGTTGATTATTCTTGTGCAATGAAGCTTTCCGCACCAATTTGTGTTCTTTCAGCAATGCGCGACAGCGCAAAATGCGGAATCATGGCAAAGGGCGGAAAATATCTTGAAGAACTCGCAAAAGCCGATACGTTCATTTTTGACAAAACAGGAACTCTTACCGAATCGATGCCGAAAGTTTCAGCGGTAATTCCATTTGGAAACAGAACGGAAAACGAAGTCTTAAAACTTGCGGCTTGTCTTGAAGAGCACTTTCCGCATTCGTTGGCTCGTGCGGTTGTGAGAGAAGCCGCTGACCGCGGAATTGACCATATTGAAGAACATGCAAAAGTGGATTATGTTCTTGCCCATGGAATCGCTTCTTCTCTGGGAGAAGAAAAACTTCGTATTGGAAGCGCGCACTTTATTTTTGATGATGAAAAAATAAAATGCCCAAAAGAAGCCGAAAAAGTGATTTCTGAATATTCAGAAACAGGTTCTTCGCTACTGTATTTTTCTATTGGAGATGAACTTGCAGGAATAATTGTTATAGATGACCCGATTCGGGAAGAGTCTGTAAAGGCTGTGGCAAGACTGCGAGCGTTGGGCGTAAAAAATATTGTGATGATTACTGGAGATGGGGAAAACACAGCCCGAATCATTGCAAAAAAGGCTGGAATTGATAAGTACATTTCACAGGCACTTCCTGATTCAAAAGTTGAATACATAAAGAAAATGCAGGCAGAGGGCCATAAAGTTGTGATGGTTGGTGACGGAATAAATGATGCACCGGCACTTTCTGTGGCAGACGTTGGCATTGCGATGGGGGCTGCTTCTCAAATTGCTTCCCAGACGGCAGACATTCTTCTGCCGGATAACGGGCTTGATTCACTTCCTGAATTGAGGCTTATTGGGCTTAAACTTATGGAACGAATCCGTGGCAATAACGCAATGATTATAGGAATCAACACGAGTCTTATCGCGTTGGGGCTTGCTGGCACAATTTCTTCATCAACGGCAGCTCTTTTGCATAATGGCTCTACAGTTGCAATAAGTATGAGCGCAATGCGTCCGCTTATTCCTAATATTGAAAACTGAGAGGATGGTAAATGAATATTTCAAGCTTTTTTCCTGGAAGAATCAGATTGCGTGATGCAGTTTTAAAAGATGCTGAAATCTCTGCAGCGTTGCGTTCTGCAATCGAGTGGCATGAAGCGGTAAAAAATATTGAGCATAACTTGCAGACCGGTAGCGTTCTTATTGAATATACTCCGTCTAAATTGCCAATAGAAAAACTTACCGCGCTGCAAAGTGAGCTTTTGGAATTGAAGGGATTGTGCGACCGTTATAACGGAAATAATCGTCAGCCGATTTTTAACAAAATTTCTGAATTAAAAGAGCGCTTGCAATCCTAAAGTCTAAAGACAAACAGATTCAGAAATTAGGGGAACTTTGAAAAACTTCAGGGTATCTCGAAAAACTTAAAATTTGGATGCTTTTTGAGAAAACCTAAACTTTTTGAATATGTTTGTTAAAAGAGCGAAGTTTTTAAAGAATTTTACATGGGGGCCAATAACTTCATTATTTGGCGCCCTTCCGAATCCGTTTACGACATAATCATTTCGGCCAGAACGTTGGCGTGAATCTGCATCGCATCGATTACCGTCAGTTCTGGATGAGTTTTCTTAAAAAGCAGCGGAAGTTCCGTTGAACCGAGCACCAGCGAATCTATTTGGTGCTTGTCCTGCATTTTTTCCACGATTTTTAAAAGTTCTTTTTGAGATTTTTCGTTGATAATTCCGTTTCCGAGTTCCTTTTCGATAATGGTTTCGATTGTGTACATGTCATCATTTTCTGGCGTAATAACCTGAATTCCGTGTTCTTCGAACGCTTCCCTAAAAAATTTTCCTCGCATTGTAGGAATTGTTCCGATAAGCCCAACCTTCTGCACTTTTATTTTGTCCACGTAATCCATTGTAGTGTCGATTATGCTCACGATTTTTACTGGCGAAAGTTCTCTGATTTTAGAAAGTACGATGTGAGGAGTAAGGCCTGTGAGCGCACCTATTTCGCAGCCGGCGGCCTTTAAGATTTTGAACGAACTTAGCAGGTATTCGGCAAGGTGATTGTGATTCACTTCGTTGGAAAAATCCAGAATGTCGAACGCACTCAAACTCTCAATGTTGATGTTCGGGAGACGTCCCATTTTTTTGTGAACTATGGAAGTGATACCTTTGTAATAAAGCAGTGTTGAAGTCGGGCCTGTTCCGCCCACCAGACCTAATTTTTTCATTTTTAACTCCTCCTTTTTTGTAATTATCGCTCCATAATCGCATCAATAGACTGAATGCAAGCTGTTCTTAAACCGCATTTTTCGAGCTGAGTAACGCCGCGAATCGTAGAACCTGCCGGGGAACAAACGTTGTCTTTTAGGACTCCAGGATGTTCGCCTGTTTCAAGCTGCAATTTTGCCGTTCCTAAAACTGTCTGGCTCACGAGTTTGTACGCCATTGCTCGCGGAATACCGTATTTTACCGCCGCGTCAGAATATGCCTCGATGAGCAAGTCCACGAACGCAGGACCGCAACCAGTTATCGCGCCTCCAATTCCCATAAGATTGTCCGAAAGCTCCTCAACCACACCGAGGGAAGCGAACAAGTCCATCACGTCTTTTCGTTCATCTTCAGACAGAGAATTTGTTTTTTCAAAAAGAAAAACTCCCTCGCCAACCATTGCGGGTGTATTTGGCATGATGAACTGAATTCTTGTTGATTTGTCCAAAAATTTGGAGTATTTCTCAAAATTCCAGCCGAGCGCGATTGAGAGAAGTGATTTTTCGTTCAGCTCACCCTTGATTTCGGCAAGTACTCCTTCAATTTGGTACGGTTTACATGCCATTATGATGGTTTTTGAATTGCGCACCACCTCTTTTAAAGACTCGCAAGGAATAAAACCGAATTTTTTTGCATTTTCATTTAGTTTTTTTTGGTTTGGCGCATAAGCATAAATAGAAGACTTTTCAATCTTGCCAGATTTTATAAATCCCCCGCACAGTGCCTGTGCCATGTTTCCCATTCCGATAAATCCGATTTTTTCCATTTTTTACCTGCCTTTTTTTTGGTTTAGAGCCGTCTTTTATTCAGTCGTAAAGAGAGTGCCTTTTGCCTCTCCGCTTGCCAGATTGTCCAAAATGTTTTCGCGTCCGCCGTTAGCCAAGAGAAGCGGAATCCCATAAACGGTGGTTTTTTCAGCCGCCTGGATTTTAGTCTCAATTCCTCCGGTTCCGAACGAATTTGTTTCGCCGATTTTTATATTTTTGCGCAAAGCCATGATATCATCAACGATTTCTATCAATTTTGCGTCAGGATTTGTCTTTGGATTGTCGGTGTAAATTCCGTCAATGTCGCTAAAAAGAATTAAAAGGTCTGCGCTCCACAAAATCGCCGTGAGTGCCGAAAGATTGTCGTTGTCTCCGATTGCGAACTCATCGGTGGAAACGGAGTCATTTTCGTTTATGATTGGAACTACGCCTTCGTCAACCAGCGTAAAAATCGTGTTCCGAATGTTGAGTGAACGGTGATTGTCTTCAAAATCATCTTTCGTAAAAAGCAATTGCCCCACGTGCAAGCCGTATTCGCCGAACGCGCTTCGCCACTGCGTCATAAGCTCAACTTGCCCGATTGAGGCGAGAGCCTGCCTAAAGTGCACGTCCTTTTTTCTAGCCCATTCTTTGAGCGTTGAAACGCCGGAAACCTGTGCCCCAGATGAAACCACAACGACGCTCTTTCCCATGTCGATTAGGTTTTTGCATTGCCGAGCAAAATTCTGCATGAATTCAACGTTTTGCGTTCCGTCTGCCTTTGCGAGCGTGTTAGACCCGATTTTTATCACTATCTTGCGTGAAGATTTTATTGCTTCCTGAATTGTCATATTACATTTATTTTACAGACATGTTGAAAACATTAAAAGTTATTTTTAGAAAACTCTTGCAGGAATTGCGTTTTTTTTCGTGCGATTCCTTCAAGAGCTATTAGACGTGACAGTTTTTATCGCACTTGTCCGTCGCCGTCAATCAGGAATTTCGTGGTTGTAAGTGCTTTAATGCCCATTGGTCCGCGGGCATGAAGTTTTTGCGTTGAGATTCCTACTTCCGCGCCAAAACCGAATTCTCCGCCGTCGGTAAAGCGAGTTGAAACGTTCACGTAAACGCAGGCACTGTCAACTTTCTGCTGAAAAGCCCGTGCGTTTGCGCGTAGTTCAGTGCAAATGCATTCGGAGTGCTTCGTTGAGTGGGCATTTATGTATTCAATTGCCTCGTTCACGTCACGAACGATTTTTACCGCGCAAATAAAATCAAGGAATTCAAATCCAAAATCACTTTCGCTGGCTTTTACGATTTTTCGGTCTGCAAGATTTTCTGAACTGATTTTGAGTTTATTGAAGATTTCGTAAGATTTTTCGTCGCATCGAAGCTCAACCCGTCCTGCCAGTTGCTTTTCGAGCATCGGCAAGAAATTTTCTGCAATTTTTTCGTGAAGCAGAATACATTCAATTGCGTTGCAGGCACCAGGACGCTGGATTTTTGCGTTCTCGGCGATTTTTGCCGCCTTTTTAAGGTCTGCCGATTCATCCACAAAAAGATGGCACACACCGGCCCCGGTTTCGATTACAGGAATTTTTGCGTTTTTAACAACATGCTGAATGAGATTTGCGCCTCCTCTCGGAAGAACGCAGTCAATTTTTCCGCGTGCCGAAAGAATTTCGTCCACGTCGGCATGGTTCGCCTGTGGAAGGCACAGTTCAATCGCATCTGGAACACCGTTTTCGCCGGCATTTTTAAGCCCTTCTTTTATTGCCTTTACGAGCGCAACGTTGGAATTTTGGGCATTCGAAGAACCTCTCAAAAGAATCGCATTTCCGCTTTTGTATGCAAGGCAGAAAGCGTCAACCGTAACGTTCGGGCGGCTTTCGTAAATAATCGCCACAACGCCGAGCGGAACTCGCACCTGTTTGATGTTCATTCCCTTTGGGGCGTTCCAGCCGGCAACCACTTCGCCAATCGGGTCGTTCTGCGAGATTACGATTTTCATGCTCTCAATGATTCCGTCCACGCGCTTTGAGTCAATCATCATGCGTTCAAGAAGTGCGTCGCTCATGCCTTTTGCACGGGATGCGTCCAAGTCTTTTTTGTTTGCGGCAATGATTTCTTCTCGGTGAGCGTTAATTGCGTTTGCCACTGCACTTAGGGCTGCATTTTTCTGCTCTGCGGTGTGAAGAATAAGTTCTTTTGAAGCGTTTTTTAATTTGTCAGTAAGATTTTTTAATTCCATTTGCGTGCGTTTTGGGCTGTGAATGAGCTTGCTTTGTTCACAAAAAAAATAAACGGACATTTCTGCAAGCTCCATGTCCGTTTTCAAAAAATATTAGAAATTTGCCAAGAAAAAGATTCCGAGCAACTGAATTATTCTGTTCTTTTCTTCAGACCAAATATTTGCGTTCGGAAGGCTTTTTACGTACCAGCAGAATACGCCGAATTCCGGGTCGATTCGGAGAGCGTAGTTCGTAAATTCCTCACTTTTTGACTGATTTCCGAACATCAAATAAATCACGTCCGTAATAATCTGAATGAACGTCGCATACGCTTCTGACCATTTTTTTTCTTCTGTGCGGGCAACATATTGGTCAAGCTTATAAAGAACCTGCTCCTTTAAGGAAATATCAAATTCCTCAACCCAAGTTTTCTGGATTAAGAGCGTAAGATTCTTCTTAAAACTCGTAAGCAACTTCGATTCATCTTCGGCGGCATTAAAGTCGTAGCCAGCACCAAAGCCTTGTGCGATTAATGCAGAAGACTTTTGAAGCTCCGCTGCATTATCAGATTTTAGAAGCGTTGAAAGCGATTCGATTTGTTCTGTATCTAAAAATTCTTTTATTAAATCTGTCATGTTGCATGCAATTCTAAATGTTTAAGTAGTTTTATTCAAGATGAAAATAGAAAAATTTAAGAATGAATTAAGAGAATTTTTTAACTTTTTAGCAGAATTCTCTCGTGAATTTCAGAAAGTCCCATCAAAACTCCAATCAACTTTGCGCTCGTAATCAAAATGTCCATGTCGTCGTATTGCCAAATTCGTGTGTGGCATGAATCTGCGCGCAAATAGCCAAACTCGCAGTCCTGATAGCAGATTTTGCAGAAGAAAGTTGACGACACGTGCTGATTTTCTAATTCGTCGTGCAAATCAACATGATTCGACTTTAAAAGATAATCCCGCTGATTCAAATAGAAAAAATCATTCGTTCCCGCCATTTCTCTTACAATCAGCTCTGGCTCGATTGGTGCAAAATCCGAGAATTTTGAGAGTTTGTGAATTTTTTGGAAGTCCAATTTTCCGTTTCTTTGAATGCAGATATTGTCGTACATGTAATATGAACTCAAAAAAATCAGCAGTTCCGAAATATTTTCTTCAAGATTTTTTTTCTGCGTCAAAATTTGAAAAACCTTGTTGTGAAGGTTCATTGAGCTAAGAATATTTTCGCTATCTTTTTTAAGTACGATATTTTTGTGCTTTTCGGGAAGATAAATTATAAAGCAGTTTCGTCCTTTGATTTTTCCGCGGTAAAGTGCTTTGTCTGCGGTTTCCATAATCTGTTCGTATGAATCCGCGTCTTCTGGAAAGCGTGCGACTCCGATTGTAACTGTTATAAAAATTTCCCGCTGATTTTTGTTGGCGAAATTTTCTTCCGTCAAAACTAAATTTTCTGGCAGCGCGAATGGCGTTTTGCTTATGGCCTGAGTTATGGTGCGGCAAGTTGTCCAAACGGCATCATAATTTATGATGTTTGGAAAGACGATTAAAAATTCATCTCCGCCGTATCTGCCGATTTTTCCGATTCCTTTTATGACGGATTGTGTCCGCTGGACGATTTCTTTAAGCACAAAATCACCCGCGGAATGCCCGTAAGTGTCGTTCACGTATTTAAAATTGTCGATATCCAGAATCATTATGCTGAACGGATCTTTTTTAGAAATCAGGGAGTTAGAAAATTCGTTTATGGCTTCGCGTGTAAAAACTTTTGTTAAGCAATCAAGTTGTTGTTGTTCGGTCGCAAAAAAATCTTGCATCTACAATTCCTCATTGTTGTTGGTGCGTGGAATTTTGTTAACTTTTTGATTTGAATTTTTTTTGCTTTTTAAGTGTTTTGATTATGAGTAGTTCTGAAAAGAATGTACAATTGAAAATTTGAAGAATTCCGACTTGAGAAGAATTAAAATTTGAAAAAGGCTCACGAAAAGCCGCGAGGAGGAGTGCGACTTTTCGTGAATTTATCTATATTTCGTGCAGCTGCCCGAAATTATAGGCTGTAAAAAATGCTGGTTTCGGCGAATCGCTAAAACCGATATGCTGTGAATGGCACAACCACCGGATTCCTAAAATTGCTCGCGACGCGCTGAGCAATAAAACCAAACCTCCAAGTCACCGCCGTGCTTGTCGCGGTGACTTGGAAGCCCGTGCCAGATGACCCACCCAACACGCCAATTTTTTCGCTAGAAAAAATTGTGCGGGAAACGCACAAGAAAATTTAAACTCCAAAAGCTAACTTGTAGCGTTTCCTTAAACGCAAAAACTCAACTTCAATCTCAAATTGCTCGCGGCGCGCTGAGCAATAAAACCAAGCCTCCAAGTCGCCGCTGCGCTTGTCGCGGCAACTTGGAAACCTTTGAAAGAGCCCCCACCAAAGCGCAAGTTTTTTCGTCAGAAAAACTTGCGGGAAACGCATCAAGTTAACTTATATTCGCAAAGTCAGCTTGCAGCGTTTCCTATTTTACCTTGAACTGGTCTACTTGCACTCCGATTGTTTCGATTGAAGACTGGATTTGCTCGGAAAGAGTTGCGAGTGCCGCACCGGTTTCGTTGATTTTTCTTGCTCCGTTCGACATTACATCCATTCCGTCTTTAATCGAGAACGTTGCGTCCTGAAGATTTTTGATTTCTTCAAGAATCGCTTTATTACCTTCTGACATTTCAAAAGAAGCGGTTTTTACTTCGTTCGAAGTGTCGTTCATGCTGTTAAGAGCCTGCACAATCTGTTTTGAGCCTTCGTTCTGTTCAAGCATTGCGTTAGTAATCTCACGGACAAGGTTCGTGGTTGAATTAATTCCGCTCGAAACTTCGCTGAACGCATCTGTGGCAATTTGCGACGCGCCAACGATAGACTCAATGGATTGCATGATTTTTGAAAGCTGAATACCGATTGTTTGGGATTGTGAACTTGAATCCTCCGAAAGCTTTCGAATTTCGTCTGCAACTACGCTGAATCCCTTGCCGGCTTCTCCCGCGTGTGCCGCTTCGATTGCCGCGTTCATCGCGAGAAGGTTTGTCTGTTCCGCGATTCCCGAAATAACGGTATTGGCTTCCTGCAACATTTGGCTTTGTTTTTCGATTTCGTCAATTATTCCGTTTACGTCATTCTGCCTTTGAACTCCAATGATTGCCTTTTGTTCAAGTTCTTCGAACGATTTGCCCATTTTTTGAACGGAACTGTTTACCGCATTGATGTTTCCAATCATCTGCTCAACGGCTGCGGACGCTTGCGTTACTGCAGAAACTTGTGACTCAATCATGTGGTTGAGCGATTCGATATTTGAGGCAATCTCGTTTACGGCACCCGCAGTCTGATGAACGGAATCCGTTTGTACGGTAACTTGGTCGCTCATTGTGCTTATGTTTGTGATGATTTCTGCAATTGAATTTGTTGTGTCCGAAGTTGAATCCTGCAAAAGCTGACCGACGTTTACGAGCTGTTCTTTGGAATCCTTCATCGTCGTGATAATCGTCTGCAATTTTTCGGCAAAGAGATTGAAGCCGTCTACGACACGGCCGATTTCGTTGTTCGTGTTCACGTGGATTCTCTTTGTAAGGTCTGCGTCGCCCGTTGCGATTCCTCGGATTGTTTTTTCTACGATTCCGATTGGCTTTATGCTCTTAAAAATGATGAAAGCCGAAATCAGAATGATTGCAATCGTGATTGTGATGCTTGAAAAGCCGAGTTTCCATGCGACTGTTTTTGACGCAGAGTTAATTGTCGCTTCGTCAAGAATGAGAACTAGTCCCCACGGAACGTTTTGAATCGGAGTGGAGAAAATGACCTGACGTTTTCTTTTAGTGTTGTAGAATTTGGTCATAATCGGTTCTGTTGAACCGAAAGTTGACTCGATTTTTGCATAACTTGCCGCATCACTGTTTTTAAGGCTCTCAAGTTCTGCTTTTAATGCGATTATCTCTGTGCTTGTGGTTATAACTTCGCCGCTACTTCCGAACATTACTGCGTAGCCGCGGTTTCCGAGGTCAATGTCTGCGATAATTGGCGTGATGTTTGAAATGTCCACGACTCCGCAGAAAAATCCGTTCACTTTGCTGGAGCTTTTTAGTTTGCGGCAAATGTGCACTACTGTTTTTCCGGTTGTTTTTGCGGTTACAGGGTTATCGATGAATTCAGACGCTCCGTTATTCATTATCGCCTGAAAATAATCGCGCTCTTTTATGTTTGTTAAATTGCCAGTATCTGAATAAAAGTTTGCTTCTGTGTCTACGAAAGCCACATAATTGTAAAGAGAACTTCTGTTGTCTGCGTTTGAGCGTAGCCAGTCCACGATTTCATCTACATCGTCTGTTTCTTTGAGAATTTGCGCATTTACGTAAAAATCAAGTCCCGTTAGATATTTTTCAATTTCGGTTTTTATAATATTTGAATAGGATTTTGCAAGTTCCTTGTAGTCTGATTTTGTTTGGTTCTGCACTTCAGTTTTTGCGGAATTAGTTACAAAAAAAAGTTGACCAAGATTCAGTATGATAATGATTATTGTGAGCAAGCCTCCAATAAAAAGGAAAAGCTTGCCGTTTTTCTGTTTCATATATCCTCCACCAATATCTTTAAATATATATATTCAGTCTTGCATAAATTTTAAGACTGAAAATAGTAAAAATCAATTTTTTTTTAAGTCTTGGAAATTCATCGGAAGAAAAATGTTTTAATAATATTAAATTAAGTTTAAAATTGATATTTTCTTTAGTGCGTTTGTAATCTGAAAAATTGCAATTTCTGACTCGCAAAATTGTTGTCTGTAAGTTGTGGAACAATCGATTTTAAAAGTGTAGACTTGCTTCTTATGCAGTATTTTAATGATTTTCTAAAAATTTTATTCACCTTTGTTATCATTATGGATCCGATCGGAAATATTCCGCCGTTTTTTGCGTTGACCGGGGATTTTGACACAAAAACCCGCAATCTGATTTTAAAAAAAGCCATTATCGTTGCAGGTGTTGTTCTTTTTGTTTTTGGTGTGCTCGGAAAAGTTCTTTTGGGATTTTTTGGCATTTCTGCTGGTGCGTTTTATATTTCTGGCGGAATTTTGTTTTTTACGATTGCTTACGAAATGATTCAGAGTAAGCCGCGGAGCCGCCAGACTCCTGAGTCTAGCATTGAGCCGCAGGACACGATGATGCTCGCTGTTTTTCCGCTTGCGATTCCGCTGATTGCCGGCCCTGGCATGATTACTACGGTGATTTTTACGATTGCCAGCGGGGATTTTAGCTTGATTCGTCTTGGAATTACGGTTGGCGCGCTGATTGTAAGCCTTGTGATTCAATATGCAACGATGCGTTCGGGCGGTCTTTTAATCCGCCTAATCGGCACGACAGGTATGTTCGTTCTGGAAAAAATAATGGGTCTGATTCTTGCCGCCCTTTCGATTCAGCTCGTGTACGAGGGTCTTATAAAATTGAATATCCTGCACGGGTAAGATAATTAGGAATGCGGAATGCGGAATTGAAACTAACGTCAGCCTGCAAAAGAACTAAAATTTCCCAAACCGAGTTGTGAAGCGACTTTGAGGGTCGATAAAAAATCTGGGGGCGGAAGTGTAGGCGAGGCAAAAAATGATTTTGACCGTTCGCGACCGAAGGGAGTCGGATACCTATTACGGTCATCATCATTTTTTTGAAACGCCGAAACGGACGCCCCCAGATTTTTACACCTATACTTCAGTCGATTCGCTTACGAAGCACGCGATGCCTTCGCCAATGTATTGCTCGCGGAGTTGCTCTACAATCGAAACTATCGTTTTGCAATCTTCTTCGTCGCAATAAATTATGTACATCATGTTGAGCTGAGGCCAAATTGCATCGCCTAAACGCGGGTTAGAGTAGCCTGCACCCATAACGCCGCGCATTTTGGTGTATCGCGCCGCAACTTTTTTTTCTTTAAAAAGCTGAATAAAATCTTCTTCAAGAGCCTGGGAAAAAATAATCTCGACTCTTTTTTGCGCGCCTGCATGTTGTTTTATCGATTCCAAATAACTCATATCATCCTCCCCTAAATTCCAGCTCCACGGTCTTTTTCGTAAAGTTTGTTCGCTCTTTTTAGTTCTCGCTGATATTCTTTGAGAGATTTTTCCTTGGCTTTTGCCGCACGCTTTGCAGCTTTCTTCAATCGTCGGTTATTGAAAATAAAGTAGATTGAAGGCATGAGGAACAGCGTCATTACTGAACCGAACGTCATACCGCCGAATACCGTGAGCGAGATTGGCTGCATGTTCGTAGAGCCTTCGCCTGGGAAGAATGCCATTGGGGCAAGGGAAATAACCGTCGTCAAAGTTGACATGAGAATTGGGCGAAGTCGGTTTCTTGCCGCCTGAATACAAGCTTCCTCAAGTTCGTAGCCGCGTTTTCGCAGAAGGTTCGTGTAGTCTACGAGAACGATACCGTTATTTACGATAGTTCCGACCAGAACGAGCATACCGATAATCGTTACGACGTTGAGCATGTTTCCTGAAATCCAGTAAATTGCGACGACACCGATGAACGATAGCGGAATCGTAAAGATGACGATGAACGGGTCGAGAAGTGACTCGAACTGCGAAGCCATTACGATAAATACGAGGAACGCCGCAAGAATGATAATCATTCCGAAGTTTACGAACGCTTCCATCATATCTGCCATAGCACCCGTGTAGTTAATTGAGACGCCATCCTCCAGCATGATATTGTTTGCAATCTGCTTCTGAACTTCTGCCTGAACGTCGCCGAGGGAAAGTCCGTCCACAGGATTTGCTGTAATGTGAATGATTCGCGCCTGATTTTCGCGGTAAATCGTTACAGGTGCGGTTGTTTCGCTGTAATGCGCGAAGCTTGAGAGCGGAATTCGCTGACCTGTTGAGCTGATTACAGAAATCGATTCCAAATCGTTGAGTTTTGCGCGGTCTTTCTTTGAAATGCGCACAACAACGTTAATGTCATCGCCGTTCTTTGTGTATCGGCTTGCCGTTGTACCGTTGATTACGCCCGCGATTTCGGAGCCGACCGTGTAAACGTTCAAGCCGAATTCTTGCATTCTGTCGCGGTCAAAAATAATCTCTGCCTGCGGAAGACCGTCTTCAAGGTCGGAAGCAACTTCCGTAACCCAGTCTGTCATTTTGTATTTTAGGAAGTCCTCTACGGCTCTTGAAGTTTCTATAACGTTTTTAAGGTCGTCGCTCTTTACGTTTACAGAAATCTTGTTTCCGCCGCTTGATGCGCTGTTTGCGTTCGCCGCAAATGAAAGGTCAGCTCCAGGGAACTGGGAGAAGTATTTTCGCAGCTTTTCCTTTGCCGATTTTTCGTTGTCCCAGCCTTTCTGTCGGTTTTTAGGCTCGTAAAGCGTGAACGTAACGGTTCCCGTGTTTGTTTCGGCCGCAGAAGAAATCATGCTCGTGCCGCCGACGCTTACCGTAGAGTATTTTACGCCCGTAAGTTCCTGCAAAGCCATCTGCTCGAATTCTCGCATCGTATCTTCGGTAATTTCGAGCCTTGTTCCCTGCGGGAGCGTGAACTGAACGGCAACCGAGTTGGATGCTGAATCTGGCATAAAGATGAATCCTACGAGTTTTACGGCAAAAATAGAAGCGAAGAAAAGTACGATTACAAACAGAATAGAAATCAGTTTGTGATGAAGAACGAACTTTACGCCATTCGCATATTTTTCGTCAAGTTTGTCAAAAAAGTTGTTGAACCAGCGGTTGATTCCGTATACAAATCCAGACTGATTCGAAATTTTTGTCTTTTTTACTGTCGTTGCGCAGAGAACCGGAACGAGTGCCATAGCCACAATAAGCGAAGACATGAGCGAGAAGATGATGGTCCATGCAACGTCGTTGAACATTTGTCCCATGAGACCGAGCTTTTTCTTAAAGACAAGCATCGGAAGGAAGATACAGACCGACGTTAAAGTGGAACTTGTAATAGAAGAAATCATCTCCTGAGAGCCGAGAACCGCCGCCACGCGTGGTTTTGTGTCTCGTTCGATGTACGAGTAGATATTTTCGAGGACTACAATCGAGTTGTCTACGAGCATACCGATACCAAGGAGAAGTCCGGCCATGGAAATCTGGTTAATAGAAAGATTGTTGAGGTACATGCACAAAAGCGTAATCATTACCGAAATCGGGATTGACGCACCAACAATCAAAGTTGATTTTAGTGAGCGCAAGAAGATAAAGAGAACCGCGATTGCGAGAGCCGCACCCTGAATTACCGACATTACAACTTCCATGATTGTCTGCGAGATGATGTCGGTCGTGTTTGATGTTTCGATAATCTCAACGTCGGAAGGAAGTTCGTGTTTGAGCTGAGTCAGAACTTTTCTTACGTTCTTTGCCGCCTGAACGGAGTTTTTTCCAGACTGTTTTTGAAGGCTTATCATTACACATGGAGAGCCGTCGAGGTAGGCGAGTGTTGACTCGTCCTTGTATCCGTCGTAAACGTCGGCAATATCGCGCAAGCGGATTGTTCTCATTGCGTTCGTTTCGCCAACTTTGTACGAAATTACGGTGTTCTTTAAATCTTCGAGTGACTTGAATTTACCGTCATTTTTAATCGTATAGTTTTTGTCGCCGCTGGTAATCGTTCCGCCCGAACTCTGTACGTTCTGCGCACCAATCATTTGTGCTACAGAACTGATTGTGAGTCCGTAAGCTTCGAGTCGGTCTCGCGGAATGTCAACATTGATAGAATTTTCACGACCTCCCGAGACGTTTGCTGAAGCGATACCGTCAATCTGCTCAAGGCGAGATTCAATCGTATTTTCTGCCAGTGCTCGGAGTTCCTCTGGCGTTCGGCTTCCACGGAGCGCGAGGTTCATAATCGGCATCATGGAAGGATCCATTTTTATCGTAATTGGTGACTCCGAATCTTCTGGCAGGTAGTTCCGCACCATATCGATTTTGTCGCGAACGTCGCCTCCTGCCGCGTCCATGCTCGTTCCGTAGTTGAATTCCAGGATTACGAGGCTTACGCCGGCCATTGAGCGTGACTGAATTTTTTTGAGTCCCGAAACGCCTGAAAGTGAGCTTTCGAGCGTTGAAGTAAGGCTTGATTCAACTTCTTCAGGGCCTGCTCCGTTGTAGGTCGTGTAGACGAGCATATAAGGCAAGTCCATGTCCGGGAACATATCTACCGGCAACTGTGTCGTACAGAATGTTCCCAAAATAATCATCAGGACGAACACAAGTATGGTCGTTACCGGTTTATTTACACATCTTTCAGAAAATGTCATTGATTTTCTCCTCGTATAC
>NZ_JPUF01000079.1 GCF_014737315.1 Treponema zioleckii
ATCTGTGTTGAAATTTGCAAGTTGTCTTTCTGAGCGTCCTACTCTGTCATGTCGAGCGAAGTCGAGACATCTGCTGTTCCCCGGCTATAGCGAACTGGAGCAGTCTGTCGCGTGTAGACCTCTCGACTACGCTCGAGGTGACAAAAAAGGGGCATTGAGCTTGTCGAAATGACCGTTATTATTTTTTCAATCATGAGAGGTTTCGACTGTGCGGGGCATCAAAATTGGGTGTAGAATTATCAAATTTCCTGAATTTTTACAATGCACTTTTGAGAGCCTGAGTAAAATCTTCAATCAAATCTTCCGCATCTTCAATGCCTACGCTTACACGGATAGTGTCCTCGTAAACACCTGCCGCGTGCATTTCTTCTTCCGTGTTGTGAAGATAAAGCGTTTTGGCTGGCGCGATTACTAGCGTTCTCACGTCTCCGATGTTTGAAGCGACCGTTGCGAGTTTGAGCGAATTTATAGTCTTAAAAGTCTTTTCCCGACTGCCGGTGCGCAGGGTGAGGATTCCTCCGCCAAATCCTTTCAGCTGAGTTTTGCAAAGCGAATTTTGTTCATCATTTTCAATTCCAAGAAGAGGATAATTTACGTTCGTGCCGGGAATTTTTGAAAGCGCGAGAGCAAGTTTGTGTGCGTTGTTGCAAATGCGTTCCATTCTTAGCCCCAAAGTCTCCAGGCCGATGATGTTCATGTAGGCGTTGAACGGAGAAAGACAGCCTCCAAGACTTGCCCACGAATCTTTTCTGAGGCGCATGAGGTAAGCCATCTTTTTGAATTTGCTGTAGGCTTTTAGGGCTGGGTATCGGTCAAAATCCCAGTCGAATTTTCCAGAATCAATAATCACGCCGCTTATGCTGTTGCTAGTTCCGTTTATGTATTTTGACGAAGAATGAATCACGATGTCCGCACCAAAATCAATCGGGTTCACCAAAAATGGTGTTGCCGTCGTGCTGTCAACGAGGAGCGGGAGCGAATGGCTGTGGCAGAAATCTGCCAATGATTTTAAGTCCGTAATTTTTAAGGCGGGGTTCGAAATCACTTCCGCAAAAACCGCCTTTACGTTTGGGGTTAAGATTTTTTCTAGGACACTTGAAGAAAGGTCGTTTGCGTAGTGAACCGTAATGCCGAGTTGCCTAAAAAGCGTAAAAAGCTGAATCGTGCCGCCGTACAGACCGCCCGAAGCGATTATTTCGTCCCCGGTGCTCAAAAAATTCAGCAATGCCTGACTTATGGCGGCCATTCCGGATGATGTTGCCACGGCGCCAAAACCGTGCTCCAAAGCCGAAATGCGCTGCTCAAATGCCGCCACCGTTGGATTTCCGATTCGGGTGTAAGCAAATCCTGCTGCTTTACCGTTGAACACGTCTTCAAGTGTTTCCATGTCCTGAAAACCAAACGCGCTTACTTGACAAATCGGTGGTAGAGTTGCGTCGGAATTCTTCTCGTGCCGCACTCCCTTATGAAGAGAATCTGTTACAAAACCCATGAAGCACCTCACTTAAAACCTAGTAAAACTATATGAATTATATAAAATACTACTAAATTACTAGGAATTGGTCAATGAGGAAGCGAAAGATGAAACTTGAAAGAGGAAAATTGAGAATTGAAAATTTGGAGTATTGTCATGCTGAACCATTCGCAACACAGTTGCTTTGACATGACAGAATTGGATGCTCGTCATGACGGCTAGCAGTTTTTCGACGCGGATAAACACAGATAGCGCAGATTAGTCACAGATACTGAAAAATCGGAATAACTCTACAATGCCTGCCAGAACATAGTCGGAATGACCGTTTTTGTCACCTCGACCGAAGTTGAAACCACTTCATATAGTGTGAGTGTCACCTCGAGCGTAGTCGAGAGGTCTACAAGCGATAGATTTCTCTAGTCCGCGATTGAATGGGAGTAGTAGATGTCTCGACTTCGCTCGACATGACAGAGCGGAATGCTTGACATGACAGAGTGAGACGCTCGACATGACAAAGTGAGACGCTCAGTGGCCGTATGCAACAAAGCTTCTGGACAGCCCTATGACAAATTTTTCAACTCTCGTGGTTGTTTGCGTCGTATCGGTGTTCATCAGTGTTAATTTGTGTCAAAATTTACTGAGGCAAATTTCTGACACAGTTTCTCAGCCGGATAAACCGTTCGTCGCTCAGCATTGCGTTTCCGAGTTCGTAAGTGCGGTGCAAAGACTCATATTTTGGTTTTCCCAGCCGATGGTATTGCAAAAGTTCATGCTCAGTTTTTCCGCCCAGTGAACGAACGAATTTCGTAATTGCAGAAAGCTCTTTTTCATCGTCATTCACGCCTGGAATCACTGGTGTGCGAAGCAAAATCGGAAGTTCCGGAAATCTTCGCCTGATTTTTTCAAGATTTTCCAGAATCACATCATTTGGCATACCGGTCCATTTTTCATGCAAAGTTTTTGACCACATTTTTACGTCCATCAGCAAAAAATCAAGTTCACTTGCGACTTCTTCAAAAATCTCGTAGCGGGAAAGTCCCGTGGTTTCCATTGCGCGGTTGATGTGCCGTCTTCCGGCTTCGCGCAGGAGACTCGTGACAAACTCGTGCTGTAAGAGAGGCTCCCCGCCGCTCAAGGTTATTCCGCCGCCGCTTTCCGCATAAAAACTGCTGTCTTTTTCGACTTCTTTAAGCACTTCTTCCACCGTTACGTCTCGCCCGATTGCATGGAGTGCGTGGGTGGGGCAAATGTAGCTCACCTCTTTTGCGTCTTCCGCGGTAAGCTGAATATCTTGATTCCAGTAAAGCCCGTCGTCCTTAAAATGGCAGCCGAGCTTACCGAGTTGATTTACGCAGCTCTTGCACCCGATGCATTCCCCGCAGTTCCATCCAAGCTGGATTTTCCTCACTTGGGATTCTGGGTTCGCGCACCACGCACAGCGTAAGGGACAGCCCTTAAAGAAAACTACTGTTCTGATTCCGGGGCCGTCGTGTACTGAAAAATGCTGAATGTTAAAAATTCGTCCGAGCATGTTTTTTGCTCCGCCATCAGTTTAGGGCAGTGTGTTCTGTTCGTAAGATAACGTCGTCCTGCAATTCCGGGCTTAGTTCTACGAAGTACGCGCTGTAGCCCGCAACACGCACGAGAAGGCTCCTGTAGTTTTCTGGATGTTCCTTTGCTTTTAGGAGCGTTTCCCGGTTTATGATGTTGAATTGCAAGTGCCAGAGTTTTAAATCACGCCATGTTTTTATGAACGAGACAATCCTTTTTGTTCCGTCGGTGCCGCTAACGGTTGCGGGGCTGAGTTTTATGTTCAGCAGGCGGGAAGCTCGGTTGTTCATATCCGTATTCTTGGTTCTGTAATTTGACATTAGGACTGCTGTTGGACCGTGAGTGTCTGCTCCCTGGCTTGCCGATGAGCCGTCAGAAAGCGCGGTGCCTGCCTTTCGTCCGTTTGGAAGAGCACCGATGACTTTGCCGAATGGAACGTTGGCGCTTTGGCTAACGTAGCGAACATCGAGTTGCATTCCGAGATATTTTGAATTTTCGTGGGCAAACTGAACTCCGATTCTGTCAATGTCTTTTGCAATACTGTCTGCGTAGCTGTCGTCGTTTCCGTAGGCCGGACTGTGCGCTAGGCGAGCCTGCAAAGCTTCAAAACCTTCAAAGTTTGTTGCGAGAGCTTCCAAAAGTGCGTTCCAGGTAACGGTTTTGTCTTCGTAAATATTTTTTTTGATTGCCGCAAGCGAATCTGCGACGGTTCCAAGACCAATAAAATCAAAGAATCCTAAATCAAGACCGCCTTTTACGTGCTGGCTGTGCAAGTCCGTGCAGTTTTCCATGCAGAGTTTGTGCAATGCGGAACCCAAAGGGGATGCAAAATGTTTGGGGCGGATTCTGTTTGCAACGTACTGCTGCTTAAAAAACAGAGTGAGCAAGTGTTTTTCTTGCTTGATGAATGCAGAATAAAATTCTTCCCAGGTGGTAAAGTTCCGCACGTCGCCGGTTTCTATCGTCAAAAGTTCGTCACCGTATTTTTTCATTCGGCCGTTGTACAATGTCAGCTCTACGAGCGAAGCGATATTGATGAATGCGCATGGTGTGGTGAAGGTGTCAAGATTCGGCATTCGCACTTCGGTACAACCCGAAACCGCATAGTCGTTGGCATTTGCGGCATCAGCTCCTTTTGAAAGCAAAAGCGGAATGATTTCTTCGTCGTTCAGGAGTTTCGGGAATCCCGCTCCGTCTTTTATTGTTTCCGCAACTTCATACAAATAGCGTTCCGGGCTTAGCGAATGGATTCGTGCTGCCAAATCCGGGTAGTTCAGCGGAAATTCTCGCTTGTTTTCAAGAAGAATGTAAGTCAGCTCGTTTGTCGCGTCGTAACCGTTTTTGTCAACTCCGCCGATTGTAACGGCTTCCCAATGTGCGTAGCCTTCGTTGAATTTTACGCCGGCAGGACTCACGTATAAATCCTGATATTGGGCCATTCCAAGCCACATGCACTGAAAGAGTTCTTTTGCTTCTTCCCTTGTAATTTTTCCTTCTTTGCTGTCTTTTTCGTAATATTTCCAGAGATATTGGTCCATTCTTCCGTTGCTGATTGTAGCCCCGGTTTTTTGTTCAAGACGGCTGAACATCTGAATGAACCACTGTGATTGAAGTGCTTCGTGGAAGGTTGTGGCTCCGTAACGAGGAACTTTGTCGCAGATTTCCGCAAGCTTTTCAAGCTCTTTTTTTCGCTCCGAGTTCTGCTCGTTTTTTGCAAGTTCTGCCGCTTTTACGGCATGTCGGTGCGCCCATAAAATAATCGCATCGCTTACGATTATGATGCTCTGTAAAAACTGCGTTTTGTCAAGACTTTCTTCTGGATTCAGAGGATTCAATGAGTTCAGCTTTTCTTGCGCCTGATTTTTTATTGCTTCAAAACCTTCGTCGATTCCTTTTTGGTAGTCGTGAACCCATTGCAGGGCAGAACGCATTGAAGAAGTTTCGTTTACGATATATCGGCTGGTAAATAAATCTTTTGGGTCGTAGGTTACGCGCAAAACGTCGTCGGGGAAAGCCCGGCTGAGTTCGTCGTAGTAAGTTTTTCCTTCCCAGTACGGGGCGATTTCTTCTTCGATAATGCGAACGTCTTCCTGCGAAATTTCAAAAGGTGACTCTTTGCGGCTCTGAGCCTGTTTTACGAACTGATGCAAAAAACAACCGTCGAGTTCAGGATACAAAAGTCCGTATTTGCCGGCTTTTCCTATTCGGCCTGCAAGTAGCTGGTATGGATCAATCGTGACTTCGATTTTTTCTGCGATTTTGTACAAGGCTTTTGCCCACCTTAGGCTCAGTGCTTCGCCTTCTGTTTCCTTGAAACTTTCGGTAAAGTACCTGGCTCGTTGTACGTCAACCGTTGATTTTGAGTCCTTGAAGCTGTCAAAGATTTTTTGAATCCTGTTTTTTTTGCTTTCGGACTGTGAATTTGAATCAATAAAGGTGAGTGTTCCGCCTGTTTGTGCAATTCTTTCTTCTTGAGGAGAAAGAACGAGTTCCTTTGTTCGTGTCGTAGTTTGTGCGTTCATAAAAACCTCTGCTAAAAGTTATATTTCCTATTAATCCGATATGCTTAATAGGGATAATATATTTTTGCCAGTGCTTCGTCAACTCTTTTTTCTTCGTTGGAAAGACGGACAAAAACCGGGATTTGACCGAACGGAGCCGGCACTACGATTCTTCCGCCGTCGTAGGTTTTTCCGCTCCAGATATGCACCCATTTGTCATTTGGAAGATATACTTGCCGCTCTGTTTCGCCTTTTTGCAGGACAGGGGCTACAAGAATGTCTCTTCCCAAAAGATATTCGTATTTTTCGCTGTAGGCTGCTTGTTCGTCGTAGTGATAGAAAAGTGGTCGCATTACCGGTACGCCGGTCTTGGCACATTCAGAAACGCATTTTTTTAGATATGGCTTTAGCCGTTTGTGAAGTTCCACGCTTTTTTTTAGTTCAGCCCAGATTTCTTCGTCAGAATCAAATTGAACGTTGTTCCACGGCTGATTTCCTTCATGGCTGCGCATGAGAATGGAGAATGCGTTCATTTCTGCCCAGCGGATAAAAAGTTCCTTGCTTCGGTGAAGTCGTTCGTTTGTGGTGTATCCGCCTACATCCGAGTGAACGAGACCGAATCCGCTCATCGAGAGTGAAAGGCTCGCTGGAATCACGGAAGGAAGGCCATCGTCAAAAGACCAGTCAACATGCTGGTCCCCGTTCCACATCATTGCTGAATATTTTATGGTTTCTGTAAAGCCTGCACGCGTAAAAAAGAAAATCTCGTTTTCACGTCCGCTTTCTTGCACGGCTTCTTGATTCAGTTTTGCCCAAAGTGCTGGCCATTGATTGTGCATGATTTTTGCAGGAACTTTGTTCGAAAGCACTGCGTCAACAGGAAGATATTCGCCAAAATCCGCCATCCAACCGTCCATGCCTATTTCAATCAGTTTGTGTTTTATGACGCTTTTGTACCATTTCCAGGCCTCGCTGTTGGTTAAGTCAATCATTGCGGCGGGAAAAGTCGTGATTGTGACGAGGTAATCGCTTCCGTCGCTTTTTTTTACGCAGTAGCCATGTGAACTTGCGTAAGCGTAAAGAGGTTTTTCAAGTGCGAGGAATGGATTTATGTAGCCCAAAAAGTGGATTCCGTCATCTTTCCATTTTTTGATGCGTTCTTTTAAGCCGGGATAAAGTGTTTCGTCCGCTTCCCAGTTCCACATCACTTGATAGCCAAATTGAGTTTTTCGGCAACCGCACCAATCTTGGCACCAAACTCCGCAAACCGAAACTCCGTGATTTTTTGCCTGGTCAATTTTTGCCTGAACTTCGTCGCTTCCTCTCTGGATTCCAAGAATGATTCCGTCGTAAAGCCAATCCGGAAGTTCTTTTTGCCGACCGAGCTGGTCTGCAAGTTTTTTTGAAAGTTCTTCGTAAGATTCTGCTCCGGAAAAACTTATTTCCGCATCTTCGCGTAGCTGAATCGTGAACTGTTTTGGGACTCGAAAATCAAATTCCATGTAGTTTTTGCCGTCTACATGCATGTACCAGCGGTTTCCTGTTACGAACGTAGGCTGAACGTAATAAGACTCGTAGTAATCCAGCGGATGAATTGGCGAGTCGTCAGTTTTTTTTTCGATTCGTTTTAGGTTTTGATGCTCTGCAACCCAAATGCGGACTCGCTCACCGCTCAGGTCGAATTCCGAGAAAGTTTCGCCGCAGCCATAATAATGGGATTCTTCCGATGGAAAAGTGAGATAAACTCTGTTTGTTTTTGGCGAAATGAATTTTGTCTGAATCTCAAGTGTGTTTTTTGAAGAGTCAAAACTTGCCGTAATGAATCCTGTCGTTTCTCCGTTTGGAGTTGTGTATCGTGCGCTGAATTCTTTTTTCGTAAGTTTTACATCGTTCTGAATTAACTGTGTTTTGAACGTAACTTCGTCGGTGTAGTCAAAACTACCTTTTTCCATATTAAAACTCGCTTTTCCATGCGCCACGACAACCTGAACTTTTGCGATGTCTTTTAACCTAATCATTTTTCCTCCGCTTAAAAACGTCGTGTTTGAATCGAAAGCATTTTTCCAAGCGCGACAAGTTCTTCGGCAATGTCGCCGTATGCCACAACAAAATGCGGTTCCCAACCGTCCGTAATTGCCGTGTGGACTAAATCTTTTGCATCGGTTTTTAATTTGACGACCAGCGTGGTTCCCAAGAATTGTTTTGGTTTGTCAAGAATTTTGCCGGAAGCGATAAAAAGCCTAAAATCGCCTTGTGCCGTTCGTCCCACACGGAACACTGTTGCAGACTCGCTCGGACGACAGCCAAATTCCATTGTGGGCCCTATTTTGCGGTTCGGGTGCACTCCAACGGCAGCTCCGGTGTCGGTGCGGGCAAGTGAGCAATCTGCCATTCCGCAATGCCAGAAGGTGAGGGAATTTTCTTCTTCGTTGAGCGAAACTGGGTCTCCAAAAAAGACTCCGTGTTCGCTCAGCTCCGAGGCGATGTACATTGAAAGTGCTCCGTAAATGTCTGCTTCGCAGCTTGCAACGACGCCTTCTTCGTTCAGGAGCGAGAGCACCGCACAAACCGGAGTTCCAAAATCCACGAAAAAATCTGGCCAACAACGTGAGGCAAGTGCCATAATGCCGTTGTTTTTTACATACTCGCTGTAGGCTTTGTAAAGCTTGGCAAAATTCAGCACGTTTTCGTCTGGAATTGAATCAAGGCCATTCACTTTGCTTTTTGCCTTTTCAATATACGGTAGAATTTCATCTGCGGTATAAGATTTTGCTCGCAAAATAAGTTCCCTTGCCTCGATTGAGTCCAGTGTACAACCAAAAGTGCGAGTAAGCTCAGCGTCCAGAGCCTGCCCAAAGCCGAATCCTTGCGGAGTGTGTCCGACAAGCCCAAGTTTTAGCGAGGAAAGTTGATTTTTTAGCTTGGCGACACGAATCGTTCTTTTTAACACGGATTTTGCAACCTTTTCCGTTGGGAGTGCGAGAAGATGCTCAAATTGATGGTTTATTCCCCTAAAATTCTTAATTGCGTTTGCAGCAGAAAATGCACCCGTTAGGGAATTCAGCCTTAGCCGCCCGCCATCGATTACTGGTTCTCGCAAAGTCCACAAAAGGATTGGGCAAGAAAAACGTTTTACGACTTCTGTTGTGTACGCCGCATTTGCGAACGTAAGGTTTTGAAGAATGATTAAATCTGGATTTACTTCTTCAAGATAGGAAGACAGTTCCTGAACTGTTAGGAGTGGTTTTTGAGGAACCGTGCATTGTGGTTCGAGCGTGCGAAGAAGGGCTTTAGATTCCTCGAACAGTTTTTGGGCACTTTCCATGTGAAAAGTACCGACTCCGATTGGTATGTAAACTAGGTTAAATTTCATATTCAGTATCTCAATTCTTTGTTTTCTCCGAGGCATCCAGGACAAGCGCCCTGTTTTATGAGCGGTTCTCGTTTTGGATGTGCGATTACCCATTTGTTTTTCTGCAAAAGCAAGAGACCTTCGCCTGTTTTTGCCTGAGTTTTTTGTTCGAGAGGAGTGTTTGTTCCGCGTGGCAAAACGACAGCAACTTTAAAACCTTCCTCGTTTGTTCTGCACGGGCTTAAATGCAGAGTCGTTTGATAAAGTTCGATTGCCGTGTGTTTTTCAACAAAAAATACTTCTGCCTGCTCAATGCGGTACGTTGGAAAACCGTGTGCGGTGTCATTAAAATTGATGTCCTGAACACGCCCCAGAACGAGCATACAATCCGTTGCGGCAATGTTTATTTCGCTTCCTTTGTGGTATTCAAATCCGTTGAAAGTTGTGTTTTTCCCGTTGCAGTATCCGATTTGAACGGGCATTCCGCCGTAAAGCTGGTTCTGAATTTCCGTCTTGACTGGCAAGGATTCAAGTTTTTCATCAGAAGCGACATACACGTTTCCAAACTGAGGGATTTCTGTGCCTTCTTTTAGATGCTTATATATAGAAGAAAAATCGTGTTCTGTGACGATTCTCCCGTAGACGGAAAATTTTTGTGATGTTACAGGATGAATCGGAACATCGTTCACTTCATTTAGTCGTTCAAGTGTTTTATGACTCATTCGGATTCTCCGTTAATTCTCCAGTTACGACTATTGCCGTCGCACTAAAATCTTTTTTTGAAAGTCCGAGTTTTATTGCCTTTTCATAGACTTTTGCCACGTTTTCTTCGCCAGGTAAGGAAAGTCCGCTTTCGTTTGCGAGTTTTAAGGCAAGATTTACGTCTTTTGCCATGTTTTGTACGCTGAATGCCGTTTCAAAATCCTTGTTTGCAATCGCATTTTTTTTGTTGTCCAAATAAGAATTCTGCCCGCCACCGTAAGACACGGCTTTTGCAAATGTCTGAACGTCAATTCCGTTTGCTTTTGCGAGCGCAATCGTTTCATTTACGCCGTTTTGAATTTGAGACACAAGTGCGTTGTGGCAAGCTTTCATTACTAGACCTGCGCCGTTTTTTCCGAGATGAATTATGTTTTCGCCCATGTACTGGAGAATTGGCAAGGCTTTTTTGTAAGCGTCGTCAGTGCCGCCAACGTAAATTCCGAGAGTGCCTGCAATTGCCGCCATTTTTGATTTTACGACCGGCGCATCAAGGAAAAGCGCGCCTGTTTTTTGAACTGCACGTGAAATGTCCACCGAAATTGACGGGTCAATCGTGCTCATGTCGATGCAGAGTTTTTGTGCGTTCAAATACGGAATTATTGCACTGTAAAGTTCAAGTGAATTTTCTGATTTTGGCACCATCGAAATGATTACGTCCGCTTTTTTCGCAATTTCCTCGCCGCTTTCGCAGGCAACCGCTCCCTGTTCCACGAGTGGCCGAATGTTTTCTTGGTGATGGTCGTAGCAGTACACGGTGTCATCGTGTTTTTTTACGATGTTCGCGCACATTCCTTGCCCCATGATTCCTAAGCCGATAAAACCTATTTTCATAAAATTCTCCTACTCGCGTGCTGTGTTGTCCCATGCGTCGCTGAAAATTTTAATTCCCTGCCGCGTATAGGCATGATTTATGCTGTTCTGATAGACCTCCAAGCCCGCCGTTACGATGTCAGCTCCCACCGCAGCACATTCTACGATTTGTTTTGGAGTTCGAACTGCCGCACAAATTATTTGAGTCTTCCCGTAGAATCCATAGTTCTTGTAAATCTGTACAATATCGTTTATGTATTTTCCGCAATCTTCGCCGTTGTCTTCTTTCCAGCCGATGAACGGAGAGACGAAGAGCGAGCCGTTTTTTGCTGGCCACAATGCTTGAGCTGCCGAAAAAACAAGAGTCACGTTCGTTCTGATTCCTTCTTTTTCAAGCTGTCTTGCAGCTGCAATTCCTTCCTGAGTCGCCGGAATTTTTATTACGAAATTCGGGCTGATTGCAGCAATTTTTCTTGCAGCGTCAATCATGCTCTCTCTTGAGTCCAAATGCGGATTTATCTCAACCGAAACTGGAAAAACCTCGTAGCCTGAAAGTCCCTCGCTTTTTACCCAGGATGCAATGTCCCCGATTGCCTTAAGAAACGGTTTTCCGCTGTTTTGGATATGACGCGGATTTGTCGTTATTCCGTCGATTCCAAATGTTTTGTGAGCCTGCACGATTTCGTCAAGCTTTGCGCTGTCCAAAAAAAACTTCATTGTTTTCCTCCTCGTCTGAGATTTCATCTTTTGAGATTTCGTTTTCGTTTATTTGTTTTTCGTTCAATGCGTTTACCCGCTTGTTTATTCTAAGGAGCGAATACAAGAGAACGACTGTAAGAATCAGGATTATGAGCGATATTGGTCGCTTAAAGAAAATCAAAATATCATTGTTGTAGCTCATCATACTGGTAACAAAATTCATTTCCATGATTTTTTCAAGAATCATTCCGAGCATGAACGGAATGGCCGAAATATCAAGGAAGATTAAAATGTAGGTGAGTACGAGCACCGCCGCCGTGATGATTAAATCTTTTGTACTGCCGTTTGCCGCATATGCGCCTGCAAAGCAGAACATTATGATGACTGGGGCCAGATAGGTGTAACGAACCTGCACGACTTTTGCTACCGTGCGTGTAAGAATCCGCCCTACCGCCAAAAGAAGGATATTCGCCACGAGACATCCCAAAATTATCGCATACGCAACAGCACCTTGCTTGCTGAACATTGTTGGGCCTGGCTGTATGCCGTGCAAAATGAACGCTCCCAAAAGAAGTGCCGTAACGCCGTCGCCAGGAATTCCCAACGTCAAAAGCGGAATCATTGCCGAACCAACGACAGCGTTGTTGCTTGATTCTGCAGCCGCGATTCCTTCGAGAGAGCCTTTCCCGAATTTTTCAGGATGCTTTGACGTGCGTTTTACTTCGTTGTAACACATGAACTGTGCGACCCCTCCGCCAACTCCAGGCATTGCGCCAATAAACGAAGCGATTGTTGAACTTTTTAGACACGCTGGCAGGAGTTTTTTAATTTCTTTCCAGCGAAGACCTTCATGGTCAATTTTTGTTACGTCATCTAGCTTTCCGCCTGAATTCTTAAAATCCCGCATTTTCTGAATTACTTGAATCAGAGCAATCATTGCAATCATGGCGGGAAGAATGTCGATTCCGTAGCGAAGAACTTTTAGTCCGAACGTAAATCTCATTACTCCTGTTACGGCATCCGCACCGATGCAGCAGACCAATACTCCCAAAAGGCCCGAAATGATTCCTTTGGGAAGACTGTCACCGCTAACGCCTGCAATCATCGCAAGTCCCAAAATTCCCATTGAAAAATATTCTGCGGAAGCAAATCTTGACACGAGTTTTGTGATGAAGCTTGCGCAGAGCAAAAGAAGTACCGCCGAAAAAATCCCGCCGAACACAGAAGCAAAAAGTGAAGCATCAAGAGCTTTTTTGACTTTTCCCTGTTTTGCCAGAGGGTAGCCGTCGAACGTTGTGGCGATTGCGGAATTCGTTCCCGGAGTGTTGAGCGTTATCGCGGAGATTGAGCCTCCGTACATTCCTCCAACGTACACTGCTAACAGAGAAATAATCGCCATGTCAGGTGAAGAAAATTGGTAGGTGAGCGGCAGGAGGAGAATGATTCCGAGTGTGACTGTAAGACCTGGAACGCAGCCAATAATCATTCCGAGAAAAAGCCCCCCGAAGATTACGAGAAGGTTTGCCGGAGAAAAAACTAGCGGTATGGCTTGTGAGATAAGTGAAAAATCGCTCATTCTAGTCTCCTAACCCCAAAAAAGTCGGAAGTGAAATGTTGAACACATATTTGAACAGCAAGTAAATGCCAATTGCCATGAGGGCATTAAAAATGTAGATGAACGGTTTTCGCTCGCCCTCGTAAAAAAGCACTGCCGAAAAGATGATTATTGATGCGGCCACAAAGCCAATGTAAATCAGAAGAACCACGTAAAGCAGAAAGAGTGCGATAAAAATGAGGGAAGGCAATTCTTTCTTAAAATCGAATTCGATGATTTTTTCTTTTTTAAAAACGACGCTCTGCACAATCAGAACGATGGAGCTGATTAGAATTCCCACGAGCGCAATGGCTGGAATGATTCGAGGACTCGGCGCACCGGAGTCGTAGGTTGGCATACGAACCTGCGTTGGCAACAATATCAGCAGCAGCACTGATATACAGCCAAGAATGATTCCCGAAAAAAGATTTGTTTTGATTTTTATACTTTTTCTCATAGCTGTAGTCCTTGTTGAAAAGTGGATTTTAAAACAGGTGAGTCGGAGGAGGATACCGACTGCACCTGAAAGGTTAGAATTGATTTTTAAATGGGACTCAAAAACTGAACTTGTGTGGAACTTTTCTTTGTTATTTGAGCTTTGCGTATGCTGCCACAGCTTTTTTACTAGCTGCTTCCAGATATTTTGACGCGTCTTTGTCGTAGACCTGAAAGTTGTTCAGGAGGATTGAATTTATCCAATCTGAATATTCAGGACTTGCCCAAACGTCTTTTGAAATTTTTGCAACGGTGTCAATCCAAGCCTGCTTTGCACCTGTGTGTGTCGCAATGAATCCGCCTGCCGCAAGAATTGAGCCTGAGTAGTCATTTGTTGCATTCAATTCAGGGGCTTTTGAGACTCCTGCGATTGTTGGAACCGAAATCTTTCCTGTTGGTGTAACGAATCCGTTGAACGGTCTGTCTGAGAACGCAAGAATCGGAACGAGGGTTCCTGCCTCAACTTCCTGCTGGGCTACCTGTGTGCTTCCTACGAATACGTCAACTTCTTTGTCCAGAAGTCCTTTTTTCTGAGCGGCTCCGCCGTCATACGGAACTACACGGACTGTTCCGCCTTCCTGTGCTATGAGCGAA
Source organism: Treponema zioleckii (assembly GCF_014737315.1). Classification (GTDB taxonomy): domain Bacteria; phylum Spirochaetota; class Spirochaetia; order Treponematales; family Treponemataceae; genus Treponema_D; species Treponema_D zioleckii. The sequence continues at coordinate 13,833 of NZ_JPUF01000079.1, forward strand.
CCCAACGCGAGGTGCGGGTCTGAAAGCGGGTTTCCGCCTGACATTTTGATTCCGCCGTTACGAGCTTTGTTAAGAATTGCGGCAAGACTTTGATTCGGAAGTGCATATAAAATCCAAGTGCGGTCATCTACTGACGCAATTGGGTAAATCTTGCTTCTGTCAAAATCTACAATTTCTGTTTTGTATTTTTTTCCTAAATCATGGCGGTAAGCAACTCCGTAGCCATATATGAGCAAGTCTTTTTTGCTTGATTTTTCTTCAGAGAAGAATTGAGCGGCTGCAAATCCGTCTCCGCCTGTTTTTTGTTCGACTACGAAGTTGTAGTCGCTCTGGAGCTTGTTCGCAACTTCTGCGTATTTTCGGGCAATAGCATCTGCCGTGCCACCGACTCCGTAAGGACAGATAATCTTTACTGTTTCAACTCGTTTCCAGCCAACAAATGATGCGATTGCACCTAAAAATAGAACGGCAATACCCAAAGTTTTAAAAATTGCTTTTTTCATAAAAGCCTCCTTTTTTATTTTTCCGCTTCGCAAAAAAAACGGTTTTTCACAATATATATTGTATACTAAAACTATAGGAAATATATGATATAAGAGAATATATCTACTGCAAAAAAATTGGTCAATAGATTTTTAAAAGAATTTCATACTTTTTAGATAGGATTATATGGGAAATTAAGAATGGAAAAATGAAAATGGAAATTGGAAAGTTGGTAATTTTGGAGTATTGTCATGCTGAACCATTCGCAACACAGTTGCTTCGACATGACAGAGCGGGACGCTCAACAAGTTTAATGAGCGTTTTTGTCACCTCGACCGGAGTCGAGAGGTCTACAAGCGATAGATTTCTTCACTCCGCTATTGACCGGGAGTAGTAGATGTCTCGACTTCGCTCGACATGACAGAGAGAGACACTTCGACAGGTTTAATGACCGTTTTTGCACCTCGACCGAAGTCGAAACCACTTCATATAGTGTGAGTGTCACCTCGAGCGTAGTCGAGAGGTCTACAAGCGATAGATTTCTTCACTCCGCGATTGACCGGGAG
>NZ_JPUF01000080.1 GCF_014737315.1 Treponema zioleckii
ATCTAATATAAATCTATACCGTTTTCAAAATCTGCTGCATTTAAGTCATCGACTAAATCATCTGAAAATTCATCAGTAAAGTCATCTGAAAAATCATCATCAAAATCGTCATCTGCATACGAGTCTTCATCTGATTCATAACTCTCTGCATCATCATCATCGAACAATTCATCATCAAACTTGTTCAATGAGTCATCACTGACTTCTTCAAAATCATTTTCTTTCTCATAGTCTGACAAATCTTCATTATATTCATCAACGTATGAGAAAACCGACGCCGTAACTGATAAAGCTTTCATATCAACTGATTCAAGCATAGCACCCGTCCTTATTTGATATATAAAATGTAATTGAGTATAATTATTCTGTCAATCTGTCTGGTAACAGAAAAGTATATTTTTAATATGAAAATTGTGAATTTTAACGCGGTTGAATGCAAATAGATGAAAATAAATGCAGACTTTTTTAAGTTTTCCATCCATTGGACAAGCATATTATCAAAAAGTTGACTAAAAAAATTGTCGGTCGGTAGCGAAGACGAATAAAAAAATGATTCTGAGCGGTGCGACCGAAGGGAGTCAGATACTTATTCCGCTCATCCATCATTTTTTTTACATCTGCAAATGTATTTATAATGCGTTTGTACAGGAATTTGTTTTTCTATGAATTGACTTTACTTGTTATTTTAGTATAATTAATGAACTATGTTGGTCGGTGTTCAGGTTTTTGCACCAGCGAAAGTGAATATAGGACTTCGCGTCTTGGATAAGAAATCGAGTTTTGAATTCAACAGTGATTACAAATCAGCTGGATTTCATTGCATTGAGAGTATTTTTCAGACTGTGAGTTTGTGCGATGAAATTAATGTTTCATTTATGCAGGCCAATATAAAAAATATGGTGAACGTAAAAGCGTTTGACTGTATTTTTGATGATGTTTCGGAGGATTCGAAAACTGAAAAACAGTTTGAACTTCCTCCTGAAAATACAATATCCAAAGTTTACGATTTGTTTTGCCAATTTACTGGGCTGAATAACGGGGTTGAGGTTCTTCTCAAAAAACGGATCCCTGCTGGCGGTGGTTTGGGGGGCGGTTCGTCCGATGCTGCATCTTTTTTGTATGCATTGACTAAACTTTATGGCATCGAATTGACAGAAAAACTTGCGGATTTTGTAGCATCAAAAGTGGGAAGCGATGTTTTTTTCTTCGTGCACAGTCTTTTGAATGGCGGTGAGCGAAATGCGGCATTGGTTTCTGGTAGAGGCGAGATTATAAAATCTCTAAAACCTCGCAACGATTTGACTTTTGTATTTATTTTTCCGGAGGTTCATAGCTCTACAAAAGAGGCTTACGGGCTTTTGGATGATTCTTATACGGCAGGAAAATATTTCTCCTGTCCTGACTTTGGGGAGTATGAGTCGATTTACAATGAGGCTGTTGAAAAATGGTCGTTTGTGAACAATTTTACCCCTGTTCTTGTGAGCAAATATCCGGTAATAGCGGAAGCTATTTCTGATATGAAAAAATATGGGGCGTTATGGGCGGATATGTCTGGCTCTGGTTCGGTGGTTTTTGGAGTTTTTGATAACGAAAAATCTGCTGAGACTTGTGTTGTTGGGCTGTCAAAATTGACCTGTAGTGCAGATTCTAACCATAGCTTTTCAACTTCCGTTGTTTGCGGGGCTGGAGAGTTGAGCTTGAACTTGAGACGGAAGTGGAAAAAATGTGTTCTTGCACATTGATTTCATGTTTCTTGCAAGGAGTGAGAATATGGAAGTCACAGAATTAAGAATTAGAAAAGTAACAGATGAAAGCAAATTGCGTGCGTATGTTACAGTAACTTTTGACAATTGCTTTGTTGTTCATAATGTAAAAATTATAGAAGGCAAAAACGGATTGTTTATCGCTATGCCAAGCAGAAAGACTGCTGGAGGCGAATATAAGGATGTGGCTCATCCTATAAGTCCTGAATTCAGAAATGCTTTACAGGAAAAAATTCTTGCAGAATATAATGCAGGTCATTTTGAGAAAGATGATGGTGTAGATGCTGCTGACTCTTTTTAAAATGGCTAGAAATTATAAAATAAATTTTTTTGATATAAATTAAGGAGTTCCTGAAATGGATCAGTTAGTTATTGAAGCTAAAAACCGTACAGAAGTTGGAAAAGCAGCTGTAAAAAAAACTTCGTGCTTCAGGTCGTATTCCTGCTGTAATGTATGATGAAGCAGGAAAGGCAGTATCAATCGATGTTGATACTGTTCAGTTTAACAAAGTATGGCGCAATATTACTTCAACACAGCTTGTTACACTTGATGTTGAAGGAAAGAGATATGATGCATTCATTCGTGATACAGAATACAACATCATGAATGACAGCGTTCTTCACGCTGACTTCTTTGCTGTTTCTAACACAAAGAAAGTTACACGCACATACAAAATCCAGTATTCTGGAACTGCTGCCGGAGTTTTGAAAGGTGGCTTCATGGTAAAACATATTCCAGAAATCACTTTGAAGGCTTTGCCAAAAGATCTTCCAGTTCGCGTTGTAGTTGACGTTTCTGGAGTTAACATTGGTGACATTTACAAGGTAAAAGATTTGAACCTCGGAGACAAAGTTGAAGTTCTTACTTCTGCTGAAGGTTCTCTCGTAAGCGTTGCACCAGCTCGCTAATTTTGATTAAAGGTCAACTTTAATTATAGATAGGCTCCCGATTTTTCGGGGGCTTTTTTATTTTGCGGGAATGCCGAAAGCTTGAATCTTACTCGGAGTGAATATGGATGTTTTTGAGCAAAAGATAAGTGATTTTTTTGAGAAAAATAATATTCACGAATCGGAATTTGGTATTGCTGTTTCTGGCGGTGCGGATTCTGTTTCGATGATGATTGCATTGAAGAATATTTTTGGTGCAGAAAAAATAAAGGTCATTAACGTCAATCATAATCTTCGGGAGGAGTCTGAAACAAAAGCTGATTCTGACTACGTTGAGCATTTATGCGCGAAAATTGGTGTTTCTTGTTCTGTTGTGACTTTTGCGCGCGGTAAAATCGAAAATCTTGCAAAATCCCGTGGGCGCGGAATTGAGGAGGCTGCCCGATTTGCCCGATATGAGGCATTTGAAAAGTTCAGACTCAAAAATCATCTGAAATATATTTGTCTTGCTCATAATCAAAACGATAATCTTGAAACTGCGCTTATGCGTTTTTTGCAGGGCAGCGGGCTTGAAGGCGGCGGTGGAATTGCTCCGGTGCGTGGGTGTTTTTTGCGTCCTTTGAGTGAAGTTTCCAGAGCCGAAATTGAGTCTTATTTGACCGAGAAAAAAATTGAATGGTGCACGGATTCAACAAACAACGATGTGAATTTTTTGCGGAACAAAATTCGGCATGTGCTTTTTCCTGTTCTGGATGAAAATTTTGCTGGCTGGAAAAAGGCGCTTTCAGCTGGAATCGAAAAAAATATTTTTGACGAGAGTTTTTTTGACCGTCAGGTTGATAAATTAAAATGGGACGAGAATCCTTCTGATTGCGACAGTCTTTTGATTGAACGAAAGATTTTTATGAATTTGGATTTTGCGATTCAGCGCAGGCTTGTTTATAAGGCTTTTTCGATTTTAAAATGCGGCGAGCGTTTCCCTTATAAGGTCTTAAAAACTATTGATTCGTGGCGTGATGCCAAAAATCATGAGGTTTGTGCGAACGACGTTGTTTTGCGTGCGGACGGAAAGTCATTTTTTGTTGAGCGAAAAAAAGATAAATTGCCGGAATTCGATTTTTTGTGCGTGGTGCGCAGAGAATGTGAATTCACTTTGGGAAAGTCATTTTTTTGTTTTGAAAACGGCACGCTTTTTTTGGAAAATCAATCTGAAGAATCATCAGAAAAAAAATCTGTTTGTAAACTTTGCTTGCCCTTTTGTGTGCGAACTGCACAGTTTTGCGACAAGATTCTTATGAAAAATGGCGTTGAAAAATCAATTTTTGATATTTTTTCCGATTGGCATGTACGGGAGGAAGATAAAAAATCTCTTTTTGTGGTTCAGAGTTTGACTGGCAGGCAGAAAATCGTTGCGCTTGTGGGCGAAAATTCTGGATATAAAAATTGGGTCTTGCGAGAAAATTCTGCCGAAAATAGATAGAGCGTTTCTTGTCTTCTCAATGGCGGATAATTGCTGTAAAATCAAAGAAGGATTCATATATGAAAAATAAATTTGTTCTCTTGATAATGACTTTTGCTTTTTCGTGCTGTTGCCTTTCTGTTTTTGCGCAGAGCAAATCTTCTGCGTCGGTGGCAAATCGCCGTACCGCCGTGCGTTATTTAAAGCTTGCAAAACAATATGCCGCACGTCAGCAGTGGAACGAGGCTGATTCACAGGCTGTTCTGGGGCTTGCATATGATGATTCTGTGTCTGATTTGTGGTACATTCGTGCTGTTGCGAATAATGCTCGTGGCGGTGAGCGTTTTGAGACACTTCCTTATATCGAAAAATCCCTTGAAAAAAATAATTGGGTTGACTACAACCGTGATGGTGCGCGAATTCTTTATGCCGATTTGCTGAGTTCGACACTTCGCTTTGAGCAGGCTATTAAAATGCTCGACGAAACTCCGCTTTTGTATTCTGCGGATGCCGAGTACATTCGCATAAAGTGTTATTACAATCTTGAGGGAAATGAAAATCTTGAAAAAGCACGTTCGAAAATCGATGCTGCAAGACGTGTTTATCCGAATGATTCAAGATTTGCTGATTTGTTCTACAAATATGAATACAAATTTCAGTTCGCAAATTCTACAGATAAAGAATTGTTGTCTGAGGAACTGAATTCTGAAAGTGAGGAAACTGCAGAAAATCAGAAAGATATTCTTTCAGAAGAGAAAATCGATGATGAAGTTAAGAAAATCGCTGCGAATATTTCGCTTTTGGTGCCAAAATATAAAAATCCTGTGAATGCGGACGAAATTGAAATGTTCGACGCGATTTTTTCTGAGGGCGAGGAGCAAGTTCGAAAGATTAAGGCGTTTTATGCCCGTGGTGGAAAGTCTCCGTATTTTGCTATCTTTGCGCTGAAGCTTGGCGTTATTGATGCCGTTTCCGCTTTGGATTCTTTTTATGAGTTTGCGGGGAACAAAATTGATTTTGCAATAATCGAAGAATTTGTTCAGCTTGAAAATCTTTTGGCGGATGAAAATTGTAAAAAAGAACTTGCGGAATATTTGAATTCTTTTGAGGGAATCATAACTTTTGATACGGACGGTGACCTTGAGCACAACGTTGAGGTAAAATATCATCGTGGGCGGCCAGACTCGATTATTTATGACTGGAATCAGGACGGAAAAATTGACTGGCAGGCTATTTGTGATTTTGGTTTGCCAAAAAATATAAAGTTGGGTTCTGAAATTGATGTTGATTATGATGAGTGGCCGTATGCATCCACGATTTCAACGGAAAATTCTCTTTTCAATTTGATTCCGAAAACTCTTGCTTGGTCACCAGTTGACATAGTTGCTGACAAAACCATAAAAAATTCTCTTGGCTTGGATTTTTATATTCCGATTTGCATGGAAAAAGAGGCATCTGACGCAATTCATGAAATTCGTGAGTTGAACGGAAATGAAGAAATTATATCTTTGAAATATGTTTTCAACAAAAAAAATCTCTTGAAATATATTTCATCAATGGAAATTCCGATTTCAGAACGAGCTGATTCTCACGTTCAGTATTTGATTCAGGATGGAAGCATTCTTTCTGCGCGATATTTCCAAAAAGATTACATGTATTCGGTTGTTGATTATAAAGATGGCTTGCCGAATTTAAGGTTGCTTGACAGCGACAATGATGGAATTTTTGAAACTACCGTAGAGTATGCGCCGAATCCAAATCCAAAAAAAGAGGCTGAAGATTCTTTTCCGTTGCGGACTCTGGAATACGAAAAGTCTGAAGTTTACGAAAAATTGATTCAGATTGACCGTGACGGCGACACGATTCCTGATTACTCAGAATTCGTTAACGAAAACTTTGACAAAGTTTGCTCGTGGGACGGTGACGGTGACGGTGACGGAAAATGGGAAATGCAGTACGTGCGTTTTGCCATGAAAGACGATCAGATTCTTCGTGAAGAGTCTTCGTTTATCAAGCCTATTACGAATACCGTCGTTACGATTTCGTTTGAGAATGGAAATCCTGTAAAAGTCACTGATGACGGCAGGAGCATTTCTGTTACGAAAGGATTTAACGATGGTTTTTACTGGTTAGATGAGGTTTGCGGTAAGTCTGTGGAAGAATTGATTCTAAAATCTGTAAATTTAAAATCTAATCAAGGGTTGGCGACTATAGTTGATTCTAGAACTGATTCTGATAGATTTTTTGCAATTCGCATCGGAAAAATGATTTTTGGAGAAAAGTTACCAACTTCTTTGATTAAAAACGAAAAAAGATAAAGTAACTGCTAATGACTTTGATGAAAAATAAAAAATGTATTTTTTCCGCTTTTTTTGCTGCGTTGATTTTTGCTTCCTGCTCGACTTTAAAGGAGCCGGAAGAGATTTATGAACTTCCTGATTACACAGAAGAAGATGCTAAAAATGCTGAAATTGCCCGCATAGAGGACTTGCTTGAGAAAAATCCTGTTCAGGCAATGTGGCGGGCGACTTTGATTCAAGACGAGCCGACTTTAAAAAAGACTTCAGACAAAGTTCTCGCTGAGTTTAACAAAGATTTAAATGCTAAAAATTATTTTTCGGCAAAAAAATTATATAAATCGCTAAGAACGGTTTCTCCGGATTTTGTTTCGGGGTTGTCGGTTGACGAAAAAGAGCTTGAGAGGCTTTGCAACGAGAATGTTCCCGGTCTTTCAAAAAAAAATGTTACTGGAAAGCAGAAGGTTTCTTCGTACATAAACGGTACCGTTACAGTTTGGGTTGACAAGGGCGTAAAAGTCGAGCGTGGAGTTGGCTATGCGGACCGTGTAATTGGTTCTGGATTTTTTATTTCGAGTGATGGATATATCGTTACGAATCATCATGTGATTTCGGACTTGGTTGACAAGCGGAGCGAGGGGTATTCCCGCCTTTTTATAAAACTTGCAGAAGACAGCGATACTCGTATTCCCGCAAAGGTTATTGGCTGGGATTCCGATATTGATCTTGCTCTTTTGAAGGCCGAAGTTACGGCTCCGTATGTTTTTAATTTGGGGTCGAGCGAGGATTTGGACGTTGGCGATAAGATTTATGCGATTGGTTCGCCGGTCGGACTGGAGCGTACTCTTACAAGCGGAATTGTTAGTGCCGTTGACCGAAAGCTGTTTTCTTTGGGTTCTGTAATGCAGATTGATGCTGCTGTGAATTCCGGAAATTCGGGAGGACCTTGCATTGATGAAAATGGAAACGTGCAGGCAATTGTTTTTGCAGGTATGCTTCAATATGAAGGATTGAATTTTGCAATTCCTGTAGAATATTTAAAGGCTGAACTTCCGGCGTTGTATGCTGGCGTTGCTTCGGGCGAGTCTGTTGCAGAAAAAGTTGAGCACTCATGGCTTTGTGCCTTTGGACACACAAAAAAGGATTTGGGTAAAGATTCAGGTCTTGAGATGCAATATATCATGCCGGGCGGAAGTGCGTGCCGTGCGGGCTTAAAGGCTGGTGATGTAATCACCGAATTTGATGGTCAGAAAATTTCTTCGCTTGAAGACATGCAGAATGCGTTGTTAAAAAATCCTGCAAAGTCTATAGTCAGCTTAAAGTACGTTGATGGCGAGGGGGCGGAGAAATCGTGTTCGATTTATCTTGCGTTGCGACCTGAAAATCCTGGATATTTGGTTTACAACAGTGATATTTGGGCGAATTCATTTTTGCCGATTTATGGAATGAAACTCTCTCAGGAAGGTGGTTCAAAAAAATATTCTGTTGAATCTGTGATTCGTGGCTCTGTTGCTGATGAGTCTGGTTTTTCTGAGAACGACTTTATCCAAATCAGAAATATTCAATTTAATAAAGAAAAATCTGTGATTTCGTCAGAAATCTATGCAAAAAATCGAAAAAAAGGGTATCTTGATGTGGGCTTAATGCTTTCTGCAATGCTTGATAGTCCGTATTATTTTTAGAGCCGAGTTTGGCTGTTAAGAACCAGAAAAGGAAATTATAATGACTGAAATGAAATTTAAGCGCAATTTTTGTATCGTTGCGCATATTGACCACGGTAAATCGACTTTGGCGGATCGGTTGATTCAGAAAGCCAAAATTATTGACGACCGCCAGATGACGAATCAGATTCTTGACAATATGGATATTGAGCGTGAACGCGGAATTACGATAAAAAGTCAGGCTGTTACGATTCCCTACCACGCGAAAGATGGTTGCGACTATGAACTTAATTTTGTAGACACTCCTGGTCACGTGGACTTTTCGTATGAGGTTAGCCGGGCTATTGCTTCGTGCGAGGGCGCGCTCCTTTTGATTGATGCGTCGCAAGGCGTCGAGAGCCAGACTGTGAGTAATTTGTATATGGCTATGGAGCATGATTTGTCGATTGTTCCTGTCGTTAATAAAATCGATTTGCCGTCAGCGGACATTGAGAACGTAAAACATCAGATTGACCATGATTTGGGATTGGATTCTGGCGATGCCGTTCCTGTGAGTGCAAAAACTGGTGCAGGAATCGACGAGCTTATGGAGGCAATCGTTACGAAATTCCCGGCCCCGACCGGAGACCCGAACGGAAAAGCTCAGGCTCTGATTTTTGACTGTCATTACGATGAGTATCGCGGTGTAATCATTCATATTCGTGTAAAAGAAGGCAGAATCAAAAAAGGCGATGTGATTCGCTTTATGTCGAACAATGCTGATTATAAAGTTGACCAAATCGGTATTTTTAAGATTAATTACGAGGAGACGCCATATCTTGAGGCCGGGGATGTAGGTTATATTATTTCGGGTGTGAAGACCGTAAGCGACGTTCGTGTTGGAGATACCGTAACGTTGGCTTCGGATCCTGCTGACGAGCCTTTGCCAGGTTTTAAGGAAGTTAAGCCTGTCGTGTTCTCTTCGATTTATCCAATGGACTCGAATGATTACGAAGAGCTTAAAGACAGCATGGAAAAACTCAAACTGAACGATGCGAGTTTGATTTACGAAAAAGACAACTCGATTGCGTTGGGAAATGGGTTTAGATGTGGATTCTTGGGGCTTCTTCATTTGGAGATTATTCAGGAGCGTCTTGAACGCGATTATGATCAGGCCGTTATTTTTACGGCACCTAGTGTTGAGTATAAAATTAAGCTTACTAGCGGCGAGGAAAAGACAATCGATAATCCTACGGAATTCCCGGAAGGACGTATTCAGACTGCTTGGGAGCCTTACATTCTTGCGACGATTATTACACCTACAGATTATATTGGTGCAATAATGAATCTTTGTAACGAAAAACGTGGCGTTCAGAAAAATATGAATTATCTGGACGAAAAACGCGTCGAGCTGACTTACGAAATGCCGCTTGCGGAAGTGCTTTTTGATTTTTATGACAAATTGAAGAGCTACAGCCGTGGTTACGCTTCTTTTGATTATGAAGTGACCGATTATCAGGAAACGGATCTTGTAAAAGTTGACATTCTTTTGAATGGAAAGCCTGTTGATGCTCTGTCTCAGCTTGCTTACAAGCCTGAGGCTGCTGTTCATGCAAAGAAAGTTTGCGAACGTTTGAAGGGTGAGATTTCGCGCCAGCAATTTAAAATCGCAATTCAGGGAGCTATCGGAAGCCAAATTATTGCACGAGAAACAGTAAATCCTGTTCGAAAGGATGTTCTTGCAAAATGTTATGGCGGTGACGTAACGCGAAAACGAAAACTGCTTGAAAAGCAAAAAGAGGGTAAAAAACGCATGAAGATGATAGGAAACGTAGAACTTCCGCAGAGTGCGTTCCTTGCAGTTTTGAAAGAAAAAGAAGAGTAAAAGGAAACGAGAAAGTTGACTTATAGAGTGCGAGTTTGTTTTTAGCGTTTCCCGTAATTTTTCTTTACGGAAAATTACGCCTTAGTAGAATGCTTTGCAGGTGTTTTCAATGTGGCCGCGACAAGTATTGTGGCCACATTGAATGTTTAGTTTTTGCTAAGTTCCTGGAGCGAGCGTTTTATGTCTTTCAAGAAAAAGTCTATTTCTGAGCGTACTCGTTTTAAGAAACTTACATTTTCCACATCGCATTTAAAGCCGTCCGGAAAGTGCAGGTAAAGGTACTCCCGCTGCTGTAAAAGTTCACTCAATTCTTGGGTGACGGTTTTCCCGCAACAAGCCACATCATTTCCGAATATCAAAAGTTCTTTCATTCGATTGAGGGCTTTTTCTTCGCCTTCAAGGAAAGCTAGAATCTGTCCTTTTGAGGTCTGCTTTACAAATATGTTTTTTGTGGAAAATTTTTCTTCTGAATGAATCTGCTGCACGAAATCTAAAAATTGTTCGTAATTGCATTGCTGAATTCCAAGAGGAATTCCTTGAAATCCTAAATCGTAAAGATTTTGCTGACCATAGAAAGCCTGCAAAAATTGTTCCGCATATCCAGAAAGTCCAATGTCCGTAAAAATTGGAACGTTATTTTTTCCAATGAAAAACTTTGCTCCTGGTCGGAAGGCTGCGCCATAATTTTCAACGGGCGTAAGTCGATTTGTTGATGCGAGTCGCTGCAAATGTGCCGGTGCGCCGTTTGCATGTGTCTTTCCGAGCGAGAATGAAAAATCCAGGCCTGTGATGAAAATAGGATTTTTTTGAGGCGATGAACGCAAGTTTAATGCAAGATAAACAGCATAAAGTCCGACCGAGCCAAGTGCAGGGAACATTGGCGGAAGAAGTTTTTTTTCATTCAACCGCTTCAAGAAATGCGAATTGTCATACGAAGAAGTAAAATAAGTCAGTTTGTTTCCCGCAAGTTTTGTTATCTGCATCCGCGATGTCATGTCCGCAAAGAGAATTGCGTCTTTCGCATCGTTTGCAATGTACGCTTTTGTGATTGCAACTTGGCTTTCTACGGCGGCGATTCCGTCAACGTGAATCTTAAAATCCCGCAAGATTGGAAGGGCTGCGTCTACGGCGAGCACAAAACACTTTTCGATTTGTTCTTTAGGAACTTCCCGTAAAAATTGTTCAGTTGTTTCACCAGCACCAAAAATCAGAATCGGTTTAGAAACTTTTTTGTAAATGTTTTTGAGGTCGTAAGAATTTTCAAGATTCGAAAGATTGTGAAAAAGATTTCTTGAAAAAAGTCTTCCGAGTTTTACGAGTGTAAGTCGGTTTTTCCAAAACGAGGCAATTATATTTTGTGCGATGATTTGAATCTGTTTGTAAAAGTCGTTTGCAAAAAAAGTTCCTCCGCTCATTTCGAGCAAAATTGCCCGCTTGAAAGTGTAGAGTGGTGGAAATTCAACTCCTTCATAAATCAGCTTTGCAATGTTTTTCGCCTGTTCTTGATTCAAAAAAATTAACGGAAGTTTTGAGTCTAACGAAAAATCTTTTTTGAGTTCTTCGAGTTTTTCATTTGCAAAATCGTAGAGTTCGTTTTCGCTTTCAATGGCAACGATAAAGCTTTCTTCTGGAAGAATTTTCAAAAGCTCTTTTAAGCCGTACCATAAAACTGGAGACACGCAAAAAATCAAAGTGCCTGGCAAAAGATTCAAAGAATTTATCGTCTGAATTGTGGATTTTGCCGGGTCGTATTTTGAGTAAAGGAATCTGCCTTTGTATGAAACAGAAAAGCCCCGGCTAGTTTGCACCAGACAGGGCTTTTCTTGGGCAAGTGGTTGCCCAAGTTTAGTATCGTTCAATTTTAGCCTTATTTTTTCTGCATGTAATTGTTGTAATATGTATCACTAACTTTGTTTACGAGTTTTGGACTCTTTAAGATTGTAGAAGTTGCTGAAGTTTGATCAAAGTTTGCAACTTCTGTTGAGATTGTCTCAAGATCTTTGTCTGTAACTTCGTTAGTCTGTGAACCTGTATTTTTAAGAACGATGATTTTGTTTCCGAGTACGATTGGCTCAGAAACTTCGTTTTCTTTTAATGCGAATGCTTTTTCGAGGAAGTTCTCGTTTTTGTTTGCGCCAGAAAGTTCTTTTACATCGCTCGAAAGTGTGCCTGCAATTTCAAGGTTTCCGTAGTTCAATGCGAATGCAGGAACTTCGATTTTTTTGAGGATTGAAGAATTTTCTTCTGTAGACTCTTCCTCGGCGTTTTCGCTGTTCTCTGCGACTGCTGCTGTAGATTCTGGAGTTTTATCTGAATTATATGCAGCGATTGCTTCGTCAAAACCGTTTGTCGTTGCATTTGTCGCAAAATCTTTTGCAACTGCTGTAAAGTAGTCTTCGATTCTTCCAGATTCGTTTGAAGTAATGTAGTTTTTTGCTGCGTTGATGATTTCTTCGTTTGAAAAATCTGCTTCAACTACATCGCCATCTTTTCGGAATACAGAATAGCCGACTTTTGTCTGAATAACTTCTGAAAGTGCGTCTTTTTCAAGCAAAATGATTTTTTCTGCATCAGCGTCGTTTGCGAGTGCTGCTTTAATCTGATAGAAATATGGTGAGTTGAATTTTCCGTCAGAATTGCGGTAGTTCTTTTCTGAATACTCTTTTCCTGCATCCTCGAAAGTGATTTCGTTTTTCTGAATCTGTCCGAGGTATTTTGAGGCTTCATCCTGAGTTTTAAAAGTGAGTACAGAAAGGTCATATTTTGCAAAAAGACTTTTGTTTTCTTCGCCGAATTTTACGATTTCTTCCTGCGGATACTGTGATTTGTCAAATGCAACCAAATCAAATGATTTTTTATTTGCCCCGATTGAAGCCAAAAAATCTGTTTCTTTTGAAGAGGCTTTGAGTCCGAAAAGTTTGTTTTTTCCGACTTTTTTGTTTGACCCGAAATAATCTTCTATAATTCTGTCGTTGAGAAGGCTTCGTTCAAAATAAGCTTTTGCCTCGTCTTTCTGTTTGTCTGTGTTGTATGCTTTTACGTCAAAGTTTCCGTTTGCATCTTGATAGCGTGGAAGCATCGCACGGATTACAGATTTTTCGCTCGGAGCGTATCCAGATTCTTTTACTGCTGTTTCGTATGCGATTGAACGTGCTGTGAGGTTGAAAGCCTGATTGTAAATGTCGAGGTAGAGATAGTCGTTGAGATTTAATCCCATGCTTTCGTAGTAATTTTTTATGTAGTTGATGTTTGAAGAGAATTCTGTTCCCTGACCTTCTTTTATAGGAGTTTTGCCATATTTTCCATAAACAGAGGAATAGCTGCCGCCAAAGATGGCTGTTACTGATTCGCTTGCTCCAAAGAAAATGAAACAGAATACAGAAAGGATAAGTATTAGAACTGATCCCACCCAAAGTACTTTACTTTTCATACAAATTTGTCCTTTTATAGCTAGCTAATTTTGAGTTTGATCGTTTAATGAAATTGAGGTTTTTAGGCCTGGCGTTTTCGGTTTAAACTTTTTTAACTCATTGTTTAGCTATGTAATATATATAGATAGATTTGATAATTTTATCATCGTGAAAAATAGGTGTCAACGGACGCGGCGGAGGGAACTTGAAGAATTTAAGTTCTCTTTGCCGCGTCCCACGAGTTTTTCTGAAGAAAAACTCGTGCTTCACCGTGCATTTTTCAGGGGCTTCAACCATGCCGCGACAAGCACGGCGGCGTGGTTGAGGTTTAGCTTTAGCGTTCGCGCGGCGCTCACGCTTTTTGGTGTGTATGCTGAGTTGATTTTGCCGCGTCCCACGAGTTTTTCTGAGGAAAAACTTGCGCTTCACCGTGCAGTTTTCAGGGGCTTCAACCACGCCGCGACAAGCACGGCGGCGTGGTTGAGGTTTAGTTTTAGCGTTCGCGCAACGCTCACGCTTTGGGTGTGGATGCTGAGTTGATTTTGCCGCGGCCCGCAAGTTTTTTATTATTGCAGGCAGATTTTTTCGAGTTCGGCTAGCGATTCTGCTATAAAATCTGCACCGGCGGTTTTTAGTTCCTCGCGTGTTCCGTAGCCAAAAAGAACTCCGCAGGATTTTAGGCCTGTTTTTTTTGCGCCAAGAATGTCGTGCTTTCGGTCGCCAATCATAAGGATTTTGCTGCGGTCTGTGATTCCGTTGCGGGCGATTGCGTATTCAATCACTTCGTCTTTTTTGCTGCGGGTTTCGTCTATGTTGCTTCCACAAACGTTTTCAAAATATTCTGCAAGTCCAAAATGTTCGATTATGCGAACTGAATATTCTTCTGGCTTTGAAGTTGCCACCACGAGTTTTTTTTCTGCGGATTTTAATTTTTCGAGCAGATTTTTGATTCCTGGATAAACTGAATTTTCAAAAAGTCCTTTTTCTGCAAAGTATTCTCGGTACTTTACGATTGCTTCGGCGGCTTTTTCGTCGGAAAATCCGAACTGGGTCCTAAAAGTGTCGAGCAAGGGCGGCCCAATAAAAGAACAGAGTTTTTCGTACGAAGGAATTTCGATTCCGTAATATTTGAGGGCATAAACAAAAGAATTTGCGATTCCTTTGGCAGGATTTGTAAGCGTTCCGTCCAAATCAAAAAAAAGATAATCAAACATACTTTCTTTTTAATGATAGAACTGAAGGATGTCAACGGACGCGGCGGAGGGAACTTGAAGAATTTAAGTTCTCTTTGCCGCTTCCCAAAAGTTTTTCAAAAGAAAAACTTTTGCTTCCTCGTGCAGTTTGCAGGTGTTTCAAACAAGCGGCGGCAATGGGAGCCGCTTGTTTGAGGTTTTGTCCTAGTGCTCGCGCAGCGCTCGCACTTTTGGGTTGGCGAGTGGAGTTTGCCGCGTCCCAAAAGTTT
>NZ_JPUF01000081.1 GCF_014737315.1 Treponema zioleckii
GGCTATTGTGCAGACTTTAATTCTGGCCGGTGGAATGGGAACCCGTTTGGGGGAGGAAACTCAGCGCATCCCTAAGCCAATGGTTGAAATAGGTGGTTATCCGATTCTTTGGCACATTATGAAAATCTATTCACATTTCGGCTATAACGATTTTATCGTGCTCACTGGCTATAAGGGACACGTCATTAAGGATTATTTTCTCAATTATTATTCACGCTATTCGGACATGACAATTGATTTGTCTGGAAACGATGTTCAGATTCACAAGATGCGTAGCGAGCCGTGGCGGGTTACAATGCTTTACACAGGACTTGAGACACTCACTGCTGGCAGAATAAAGAGAGCAAAGGAATATATTGGGAACGAACCGTTCATGCTTACTTATGGTGACGGGGTTTCTGATGTCAACATCGAAAAATTAATCGACTCACATGCAAAATCGGGAAAACTTGTCACTCTAACGGCGGTTCAGCCGGAGGGTCGCTTTGGTGCGCTTGACATACAGGCTGATGGTACGATAACGCAGTTTCAGGAAAAACCGAGCGATGCCTGGATTAACGGTGGTTTCTTCGTTTGCGAGAACAAAGCTTTGGACTACATAGGCGAGGATGCGGACAATATGATGTGGGAACGAGCACCGTTGCAGCATCTTGCAAAAGACGGACAGCTCCATGCCTATAAACATTCTGGATTCTGGCATCCGATGGATATGCTCAAAGATAAGCAGGATTTGACAAAACTCTGGCATGAGCATAAGGCTCCGTGGGCTTTCTGGGAAAGCTGGATGAATGATACGGAGAAAAAATAGATGGGTTTGTCATTCTACAAAAATAAAAAAGTTTTTCTTACAGGACACACCGGCTTTAAAGGAACATGGCTCTCTCGCATTCTAATTCTTGCTGGTGCGGAAGTAACAGGCTACTCTCTTGAACCACCAACAGAACCAAGTCTTTTTGAACAATCAAAAACTTCCACTCAGCTTAAGTCTATCATTGGCGATATCCGTGACGGCGAAAAACTGAAAAATGCAATGAAAGAAACGAAACCTGACATTGTGCTTCATCTTGCGGCTCAGCCTATCGTGCGAACAAGTTACAAAGACCCTGTCGGCACATACGAAAGCAATGTCATGGGCACGGTGAACATTCTTGAAGCCGTGCGTGCGTGCGACTCCGTAAAATCGTTCGTGAATGTAACGACGGACAAAGTTTACTTGAACCGTGAATGGGCATGGGGCTACAGAGAGAATGAGGAACTTTGCGGATTCGACCCATACTCAAACAGCAAATCTTGCTCGGAACTTGTCACATACAGCTATAGGAATTCTTTCTTTAACGAAGAAAACTCTCCTGCGATTTCTACCGCCCGCAGCGGAAACGTTATCGGTGGTGGCGATTATGCGACAGACCGAATCATACCAGACTGCATCCGTGCCGTTGAGAGTGGAAAAGAAATAATTCTTCGAAACCCAAACTCTACACGACCTTACCAGCATGTTCTTGAGTGCTTGAGCGGATATCTTCTGCTTGCACAAAAGCAATATGGGGACAAGGCATTTGCAGGTTCGTACAATTTTGGGCCCGATGACGAGAGCTGCGTGACCACAGGCGAACTTGCAACGCTTTTCTGTGATTCTTGGGGCGAAGGAGCAAACTGGAAGAACGTGAGCGAGGCGAATGCACCCCACGAAGCGAACTTCCTTAAGCTCGACTGTTCGAAGTCAAAGTCGGTTTTGGGCTGGAAGCCTCACTGGGGAATCAAGACCGCTGTTGAGAAAATCGTTGAATGGGAAAAAAACATTCGAGCAGGAACTCCTGCGGCTGAAATCACTGACAGTCAGATAAAGGAATACTTTGCAATTTGACGGTCATTCTGAACTTGATTCAGAATCCATAAGCAAGATGTCGGAACAAGGGTTTTGCATGATGAAAATTGGAGAAAATTATGTTTGAGAACAAATCAAAAGACGAAGCTACAAAAGAAATATTGGAAAGCGTAAAAGAATACTACGCAAAATATATGAAAAAGCCTGAGTACAAGGACGGCGACCGCATTTCTTACGCAAGCCGTGTATTTGATGAAAAAGAGATGGTGAACCTCGTGGATTCTTCACTTGAATTCTGGCTCACGAGTGGCCGATATACAGACCAGTTCGAGAAGCAGATGGGTGAATACCTCGGAACTCCGTTTGTTTCTCTCGTGAACTCAGGCTCTTCTGCGAACCTGATTGCGTTTATGACTCTCACCTCACCAGTTTTGGGCGACCGACAGATAAAACGCGGCGATGAAGTTATCACCGTTGCCTGCGGTTTTCCTACGACCGTAACTCCGATTTTGAACTACGGTGCGGTTCCTGTGTTCGTTGACGTGAAAGTTCCACAGTACAACATCGATGTTTCTCAGCTTGAGTCGGCGCTTTCGCCAAAAACAAAGGCCGTGATGATTGCTCATACCTTGGGAAATCCGTTTGACCTCAAGGCAGTCACCGAGTTCTGCAAGAAACACAATCTCTGGCTCGTCGAGGACAACTGCGATGCGCTCGGCTCAGAATATACTCTTGACGGAAAGACTTATAAGACAGGAACAATCGGCGACATCGGAACTTCAAGTTTCTACCCTCCTCACCACATGACTATGGGCGAAGGCGGTGCCGTATACACAAGAAATCCGAAGCTTCACAAGATTAGCCGCTCGTTCCGCGATTGGGGTCGCGACTGCATCTGTCCAAGCGGCGTGGACAATCTCTGCAAGCACCGTTTTGACCGTCAGTTCGGAACTCTCCCTCTCGGTTACGACCACAAATACACATACAGCCACTTCGGCTACAACCTCAAGGCAACCGACATGCAGGCGGCGATTGGTTGCGCGCAGCTTGAGAAATTCCCGTCATTCGTTGAGCGCAGAAAATACAACTGGAAACGGATTTATGACGGTTTGAAGTCCGTTCAGGATAAATTGATTCTGCCGGAGCCAGTGGAGAATTCTTCTCCGAGTTGGTTCGGATTCTGTATCACCTGCAAGGACGGCGTGAACCGAAACGAGCTTGTAAAGAAAATCGAGGCACAGAATATCCAGACGCGCGCGCTTTTCGCAGGAAACCTCACCCGACATCCTTGCTTCGACCAGATTCGCGGAACCGACGCTTATCGTGTAATCGGAGATTTGAGCGAGACAGACAGAATCATGAACAACACATTCTGGATTGGCGTTTATCCTGGAATGACGGATGCCATGCTTGATAGGATGATTAGCGTGATTAAGGCGAGCGTGTAAAAGGTATGACAAAACCTCTTCTTAGTATCTGTATTCCAACATACAATCGTGCGGAGTACCTGGAAAAATCATTGGAATCTCTTGTCTCACAACCTGAGTTTGCTCAGATTGAAGTCGTGATTTCTGACAATGCTTCAACAGATAATACAGAAGAGGTTTGCAGGTCATATCAGAAAAAATATCCGAACATAGTCTATTTTAGAAACGAAGAGAACATTCACGACAGGAATTTCCCGACAGCTCTTATGCGGGCAAATGGAATTTATCGAAAACTCTATAACGACAATATGTTGCATCTTTCAGGCAGCTTAAGATTTTTGCTTGAGTTGATTGACACGTATAAAGATTCAAAACCTCTCATGTTTTTCCTTCACGGAAAATTCGGAGCAAAAAAAATAAATAATCCAGAAAAGTTTGAAGTAAAGGGAGTCGACGAGCTGGTTTTGTATACAAGCCATCATTTTACTTGGCTCGCAGGCTTTGGATTTTGGGAAGATGAGTGTACGAATCTTGAAAAAGAGTTTGACTGGTGCGAAAAAAAAATTTGGCAATCCTATAAGGGCTTAAAAAGTGCCTCTGCCCGTTCAAAGAGTGTCATTGTTACAAAAAAACTCATAGAATGGATTCCTGTTGCGAAGCGCGATTACACTTACGGGCTTTACACTGTGTTTTTTCAGAATTTTCCTAATCTGCTTTCAGAATACAAGGTAATTGGGAAAATTTCAAAAAAAACAGTTTCAAGAGTTCGAAAACACATGCTTTTTACGCTGGCTGGCGGTTGGATTGGAAATGTTAAGCACAACTTGAATGCGGAAGTCGGAAATCAAAAGAATTTTATGAATTTGATTTTTCATGACTACCGCAAAGAGATTTATTATCCGTTTTTTAGAATCGACTTTTTTGTTCGGAATGCGAAAAAAAAATTTGTGATAAAAGCAAAAGAATTGCTTTGCAATAATTCGTTTGGCAAAAAATTGCTCGCTTTTAAGCGAAAGTATAATTTGAAATTTTATTGATGGAGTTAGAATGAAACAGCGATTAGCAGATTACATAGCCGATTTTTTAGTCTCACACGGAATCACCGACTGCTTTACCGTTGTCGGTGGCGGAGCAATGCACTTGAACGATGCACTCGGCCATAAAGAAGGCTTGCATTGTACTTACAATCATCACGAGCAAGCCAGTGCAATCGCTGCAGAAGCCTATGCTCGCCTTAACAATAAAATGGCCGCTCTCTGCGTAACGACTGGACCTGGCGGAACAAACGCAATCACTGGCGTTGTTGGCGGTTGGCTTGATTCCATTCCGATGTTCGTGCTTTCTGGTCAGGTTCGCTACGACACGACTGCCCGTTACAACGAGCAGTTTACAGACGGACATCCTCTCCGTGCCGTCGGCGACCAAGAATTTGACATCACAAAATCTGTTTCGTGCATGTGCAAATATGCGGTCATGCTTGAAGAGCCTAAAAATATCCGTTTTGTTCTTGAAAAAGCTTTTCATCTTGCGACTACTGGACGTTCTGGCCCTGTCTGGATTGATGTCCCTGTGAATTTTCAGGGAGCTGTCATTGAGACAGATGGGCTTGAAGGCTATGACGGAGCTGCTGAACAGAAAAAAGATGATGCGCAGCTTCCTTCAAAACTCGACAAACAGACTATTGAAACAGTAATCGAAAAAATAAAGAAAGCAAAGCGGCCTGTTCTTTACGCAGGAAACGGCATTCGTCTTTCTAGCGGTTATTCGGAATTCAGAAACGCTGTCGAAAAACTTGGCATTCCAGTCTGCACCTATTGGGATTCAATCGACTTGATTGAGACTGAGCACCAGCTTTATGTAGGTCGCGGCGGAAACATGGGCGACCGCGCTGGAAACTTTGCCGTCCAAAATGCAGATTTGATTCTTGCCGTGGGAAACCGTCTTCCAATCCGCGTTACCGGGTACAATTTTAAGACTTGGGCACGAGAGGCCGAAGTCATCATGGTTGACATAGACCCTGCGGAACTTAAAAAGCCTACGATTCATGTTGAATTTCCGATTCATGCCGATGCAAAAGATTTCTTTGAGCAAATCAACATGGTTCTTAAAGATGAATCAAAGCCTGTTTTCGGCGGAGCCGAGTGGATTTTAGCCTGCCAGAACTGGAAGAAAAAATATCCTGTCGTGTTGGAGCGACATAAAAACGAGAATGACGGATTCGCAAATGCTTATGCAGCTTTCGATATCATAAGCCGTGCATTGCCGGAAAACACAGTTACGGTAACAAGCAACGGAACTTGCTGCGTGGCAGGACATCAGACTTGGTTTATCAAAAACGGTTCCAGATTCTTCAATAATAATGCAATCGCAAGCATGGGCTACGGCTTGCCGGCTTCAATTGGCGCATGCGTTGCAAACAGCAGAAAAACAACAATCTGCCTTGAGGGCGACGGCTCAATCATGATGAATTTGCAGGAACTTCAGACAATCGTAACGAACAATTTGCCAGTAAAAATCATTTTGATTAATAACGAGGGATATCACTCAATCAGGCAGACGCAGAATAATCTGTTCTCAAACCACTGCAAAGTAGGAATCGGACCAGAAAGCAATGACCTGTCCTTCCCGGACTATAAAAAAATCGCTTCGGCATTCGGGCTTCCGTATTACGAAGCTCATTCAAATGACGAGGTTGAATCGGAGTTTTCCAAAATAATGGCTGAAAAATCGTTTGCCATTCTGGAAATTTTTGTTTCGAAAGAGCAGATTTTTGAGCCGAAAAACTCAGCTCGCAGACTTGACGACGGAACGATTGTGAGCGCGCCACTCGAGGATTTGTCGCCATTTCTTCCGCGTGAAGAATTGGCAGCGAATATGTTTATAAAGATGATGGAATAGCCTTATAGCTGCATTCCGCGTGTTCTTTGACATTTCTATTTTTTATCTTCCGAATCTCCTTTATAGCACAACCTTAGTGTTAAAAGATTGCTAAAAACTATAAATAGTTATAAAATCTTATAAAACTATAAACAGTTATAAAGACTTATAAAGAAAAATAAAAACTATAAAGGGGACAAAATGCAGAATCCGTTTACGACAACATTCAGCAAAAATCCAGGTTTTTCGTATGTTTCTACGGAACAGACTGACGAAATCTTAGAGAATTTTATGTATGAAAATCCTTCGGAGTCTGTATACAAAATCACAGGTGTGCGAGGCTCTGGCAAAACCGTAATTCTTGCAAAAATCGAAGAAGAGATGAAAAAAGATGAATTCGCCACTAACGGATGGATTGTCTTTGATGTTTCGCCTGCGAGAGATTTGCTAGGGCAGATTGCGGCTATGCTCCAGAAAGAAGGATATGGAAAAAAATCTTCAAAAGGAAAGAGTGTAAGCATCTCTGCGAATGTTCTTGGAACTGGCGGAGGAATCTCGCTTTCCTCAGAAAACGAAAACCTTTTTTTTGATATTGGTGTTGAAATTGAGGAAATGCTAAAGATTGTCCAAAAGAAAGGAAAAAAAATCCTTATCGGAATTGACGAAGTTTCTAAAACAAAGGAAATGATTCAGTTCGCTTCCGAATACGGAAAATGGCTAAGAAACGCATATCCAGTTTATCTTGTCTGTACGGGCCTTTATGAAAACATTATGGAAGTGAGCAACGTAAAGAATCTGACATTTTTTAGGCGCGCAACAACCATAAAAACCGAGAAACTCAATTTTGTAAGAATGAGCGAAATGTACCGTAGGCTTTTGAAGATTAATTTGGAAGAAGCGAGGCAAATGGCAAAACTCACAAAAGGATACGCCTATGCTTTTCAGGAACTTGGCTCTTTGTATTTCAAGAAACATGAAGATGAGACTCTTGAAGATTTGATTCCGAATCTAAAATCTGAGCTATTTGCATATTCCTACGAAAAAATTTGGGAAGAGTTGACCGAAGCAGACCGTTTTCTTGTCCGTCTTTTAACAGAAAAAGACGAATACAAGAGGGAAGAAGTTTTGCTTCTTATGGGTGAAAAAGCAGGAAGCTACTCAATGTACCGCGACAGACTTTTAAAGAAAGGTATTCTTGAAAGTCGTCAGTCATACATCTCATTTTCACTGCCATTCTTCGTAGACTACGTGAAAGACTATTGCGGATAAAAGCATAAGTTTTTCTTCTTTACTAAAGGCATAATATAAAAATAGGAATGTCATCGAACAAAACTTGAATTTTGAATATTTCTGCCAAAGCGGGGGGGCTCGCAGGCAGATTCTATAAGGAGTTTTGTTTTTGATGAAAAAACTTATTCTCACCGGAGCCACAGGCATGATTGGCTCTGCAATCGTGCGCGAGGCACTCAGACAGGATTACGACATAACCTGCATCGTCAGAAAAAATTCTTCTCGCATAAAAAATATTCCGCAGAATTCTCGTGTTCATATCATCGATGCGGATATTTCTGAATACAAAAATCTTGAACTTAAAGAAAAATACGACATCTTCATGCACCTCGCCTGGAACAAAACGACAGTTGGCGGACGGGACGATGTTGACAGCCAGCTAAAGAATATTGAATACACTCTTGCTGCTGTCCGACTTGCAAAGCGATGTGGGTGTAATGTTTTTATAGGAGCTGGAAGCCAGGCGGAGTATGGTGTTCAGACAGTGCCTCTTACTCCAGAATTGCCGGTAAATCCAGAAAGCGGGTATGGTATCGCTAAATACACGGCTGGAAAACTTTCTTCTCTTTTGTGCAAGCAGCTTGGAATCCGCTTTAACTGGATGCGAATCTTGAGCGTGTACGGCAAAAATGACGGCGAGAACACTCTGATTTCATACTGCATCCGAGAACTTAAAAACGGTCGCTCACCTGAACTTACAAAATGCGAACAGATTTGGGATTACCTTAATTGCGATGATGCTGCCAGAGCTTTTCTTGCCGTAGCAGAAAAAGGAATTGACGGAAAATTCTATCCGCTCGGTAGCGGAAACGGCAGAAAACTTTCCAACTATATGGAAGATATTCAGCGAATTGTGAATCCTGATGTTCCGCTCGGATTCGGAAAAAAAGAATACTATCCGCACCAGCCCATGTATCTGGTCGCAGATGTGAGCGAACTGAATAAGGATACGGGATGGAAAGCGGAAGTGGAGTTTAAGAAGATTATCCGAGAAATCTAAAGTCCAACTTAAATTTTATCGGAATCTAATATTAGAAGTGTCCGGAAAAATCATTTTTAGGGAACACTTCGATTGTTCTTTGACATTTATATCTATCTGATTGACAACAATCAAATCAGGCTGATTGGGCACAACCATACATCACGGTTATACGGCACTAGCTCATTGCACATGCAAAGAATCAGGCCGGGCTTTACGGGGAGATTGAATTTTTTAAGAACTTGAAAATTCTTGTCTGCATCGGACGGATTTTTTGCTTTCTTAATCTCAATCGGGCATATTCCTTCAGCACTAACCGTAAGTAAATCAATTTCTTTTTTGTCAATGTCGCGGTAATAATATAGGTTCAGTTCTTTTCCAGAATTGTAGTAGCTTTTTACAATTTCGGAGACCACGAAGCTTTCAAAAAACGCTCCGCTCATTGCACCGTTTTCTAAAGTTTCGGCATTTGGCCATTTACAGAGATAGGCTGCAAGACCTGTGTCTAAAAAATAGACTTTTGGCGTTTTTACAAGCCTGTTTGTAATGTTCGCATAATATGGATGCAGAATGAATATGATACCAGAACGTTCAAGAATCGAAACCCATGCTTTTGCAGTCGGAGATGATATTCCGACATTTTTTGCAATTTCGTCGTATTTTAATTCTTGTGCTGTCCGCGCGGCCATGAAAACAAGAAAGTTATAGAATTCGTTGAGTTTACCAACCTGTTCCAAGTCGTGGATATCACGTTCAAGATATGTGTTTACATAGTCCATATAAAAGCGCTCGCGCGGAATTCTTGAAGTGTTCAGTTTTGGCATTCCGCCCTTAAAAATTCTTTCAAAAACACTATGAACGGAATTTAGGTTTTTGAGAGCGGAACGTTGTTTTAATTCTGAAAGGTCTGTTGAAAAAGCCGGCCTAAAAACACCTTCAAGTTCACTTTGAGAAAACGAGGAGAATGAAAAGATTCCGACGCGACCTGCAAGAGTTTCAGAAATTGATTTCATCATTCTGAACTGCTGAGAACCTGTAAGCCAAAACATTCCGTTATTTTCTTCACCGGAAAGAGCTTTTGCATCAACAATCTTTTTTATTTCAAGCAGAAGTTCTGGAGCACGCTGAAATTCATCAATTATGAGCTTTGTTCCATAAGTTTCAAAAAACAATTCCGGGTCATCTTTTGCAAGACGGCGGGCTGTAAGGTCATCCAAAGTTACATATCTGCGGTCGTTTTCTTTAATTGCATTTAGCATGGTTGACTTACCCACCTGTCTCTGTCCGCAGAGAGCAAGAACCGGATAGTAAGTACTTGCTTCGAGAAATGTCTGTTCAAGGTTTCGTTTAATGTACATAAAAACTCCGAGAAATCTAAAGTCTGACTTTATTTTACTCAAGCCTTTATGTAGGTCAAGATGGATATAAGTGTTAATGGAAAAAATTATTGAAAACAAATTTAGGAGCACTAAATGAAGCAAAATATCGACATCATAATCATAACTTACAACCGGCTCAAGTTTATAAAGAGAACTCTGGATTCTTTATTTGCAGAGACTTCACCTGTCCGTGAATTTGAAATAACCATCCTGGACAACTGTTCAACCGATGGAACATCCGAATTCCTTGTTTCCTTTGCAAAGGAGCATCCTAATCTCAAAGTAGTCCGCAATATCCGCAACATTGGAGGTAACGCGAATATCTGCCGCGCGTATGAAACTTCTCTTACAAAGAGCGCCGATTATGTGTGGGTCTTGTGCGATGACGACAACTATGATTTTTCCCATTGGGATGAAGTTGAGGAGCAAATTGCAAAAGGAACTGACGTGATATGTGTTTGCAATTATGCGCTCCCAAAAGAATTCACTCAAAAGGATGTCGTTCCTTATCTTCCATTACAACTCTCTTTTGTGCCAGCTGGAATCTACAAAAAATCCATAATTAACGATGAAGTTCTTACGAATATGTACGACTCAATATTTACTATGTTCCAGCAGGATATCCTTTGCCTTGAAGCGTTGAACAAAAAGAAGTCTATTTATGTTGTAAAAAATGAAATCGTGCACAATGGCGTTTTTGAGGAAAAAAATGACGCCGACTATTCGTATACAAGAGGAACTAGACATGTTCTAAAACGACGGAATGATACTACATGGACATTGGGGTTCTCAAATGTGCTAACTTATCTTGATGATGAAAATCTAAGAAAGCAGGCGATGGGCATCGCTTTGAATTCAAAATGCATATTTTTGCACGGAATAAGCGATTTTTTGAATGCAGAAATAAGAAATTACGTCCGAAACGGAGGGGAGCACTACCTTGAGGAAATCAAGAACGTGGTTGCTGAAGAAACAAAAAAACAAATCGATGAAAAAATCATCGAATTTGAAAATGAAATTGGACATAAGCGAAAAGAATTTTTTGTCTATGAAGACAAACGTATAAAAACAAAACTAAAAAATGCATTAAAAAAGCATTGCCCGAATTTATTTAAATTTTTAAAAAGGAGTAAAGATATGCTTTCAGTGAACTTTAACAACAATCGGGGGGGGGACAAAAGTATAGTGTAATTTTCCAGACATGTACTTCCTCGCGCTATATTTGCAAAATTTGTTTTGTGGTCGAGGAGAAGAGATATGCCTGAGATTTCAATTCTAATACCATACTACAACGACGAGGATTTTTTGAAAGAATCTATAGAGTCTGTCTTAAAACAGACATTTGCTGATTTTGAACTTGTTCTCATAAACCATGCCTGCACCGATTCAAGCCGTAAAATTGCGCACTCATTTGCAGATGACCGTATTGTGCATATAGACTTGCCTGTGAATGCGGGGGCAGGGGGTGGCGTGATTATTGATGAGTTTCTTAAAGTTGCTCGCGGCAAATATTTTAAGCTTTTTTGTGCAGATGACATACTCAGTGAGGTATATCTTGAAAAATGTCTGGAATATCTTACGAAAAATCCAGAAATAGATTTTTGCTTCACAGATGAGAACTACATAGATGAAAAAGGAAAAATATTGCCATCTTCCTTTTACGAAGAACGCACAAAACACATTGTAGAAGCTCAAGATTGGAATTTTATGGCTTTGGCTGATTATTATCATATGGTATCTAATTTACCGTTTTCATCTTGCTTCATAAAAAAAGAATGCTTTGATAATGTAAAGATAGATTTTACAATTGTAATGATGTTCGATATGAGCATATTTCTTCAATTTCTTTTGAACAATAAAAACATTGGTTTTATAAAAGAAAAACTCGTCTCATATCGAATTCATACAGGGCAAATTTCGTCATCAGCAAATCTACAAAAATGTACAGCTGCATCATTTTTCGAACATCTTAGTTTTATAAGAATTTTCTTTTCTACAGAAAACGTTCCTATCCTGCAACATCTGTTAAACAGAAATGATTTGTCATCACTGGAAAACCTTCGTTTGGAACTTGCAAAGCATTGGTTGTCAATGCCGGTGATTACAATGCAAGCTTCAGCATATCTATATCTTCATGACTATTTTCAGGACGAAAAAAATCGTAAAGATGAGCGGTATACGATTGCGCAGTTCAGAAACACCTATAAAAATTCATATATTGCATACAAGTCGTTGGCAAATTTACCAGCAGTCCAGGATATAGGTATCAAAAAAATAATAAAAATTTTCATAAAGAAATGTCTAAAAAAGATTTTCCCAAATTATAGACGAAAATTGAGTCATTTATAGGAGAATTAAAATTGCTTAGCTTTACCCCATTTTTCATCAATTCAAATCTCATCACTAACAAATCAAGTCTCATCGACTACGATACATTCTTCAACGCTGTGGCAGGAAACACCGGTAATTCCTATATAACATGGGCTTTGCTCAAAGAATTAGGAATCGGCAAGTTAGAAGATGATTTTCATATTCAAAATATCTACGATTTTGATTTTTCTAAAACAGAAAAAGTCTCTGATTTTGTGAATCACAACTGCACACATGTATTTTTGATTCTGCAGGATCAAATTCGTATTCATGAAAGCTACGGCTACAAACTGCCATATAACGGAATAAAGAATCTATTGGAAAAAATAAATAAACCAGTGATTGTTGCGGGACTTGGCGCGAACTGTTTTACAGGTTTCGATTCAAATTTTCATAAGCAGCTTCCTGAAGATTTGATTGAATTCTTGCATTATCTTTCACACCGATGCAATGAACTTGGAGTACGCGGCAATTTTACGGCAGATGTTCTGAATCAGCTCGGAATAAAGAATGTTGCACCAATCGGCTGTCCTTCATTTTTTGAAACAGGAGCAAATCGTATAATAAAAAAGAAGAACTCAATAACCGAGGATAGAATATTCTTTACTTCAAATTATCCGTCACCTCTTAATAGAACAGCATTTCAAATCTGTCAGGATCATCAGGAAAAAGAAATTGTAAAGGCAATCGCTTTTGATTCTATCGAAAATTTTACATCAAATGAAGTTTTCATAGACAAATACATAAAAAAACGCTATCGAATCTTTTCAGATATTGGTGAATGGAAAAACTTTGCTAGTCAATTTGATTTTTCTCTTGGGTACCGTGTTCATGGTTGCATACTTTCTCTGAACAGTGGAATTGTAAGCGTCTGCTGCAACGGCGATTCCAGAGCAAAAGAGATGTGCGAACTTCTGAAAATCCCGCATTTACCAGCTTTGAATCCAGAAAGCGACCTTGTAAAACTCTACAATGAAATTGATATTTCAGTATTAAATAATGCTTATCCATCTCTCTATGAAAGTTTTTCTTCATTTATAAAAAGAACTGCAATATTGAAATAAGCACTATACATATAATGGGGGGGGTAAAACAGGAATCGAACTTTACAAAAATTCTCCCGAAAACTACTTCCCAATTCTCTATACCCATCAATCACAAAAATACACAGAAATTATCTCAAAAATCGAATCATCAAATAAAGAGCTACAAAATAAAATCAATTCTCTCATCGAAATGGAAACGAAAACTCAAAGCAAGCTTCGTGAATTTGACGGATTCTTGAAAATTTACAACCGTCTAAAAAGAACACTCTTAGCACGTGCCATCAGAAAATTGCGAAGGAAAAATCTATGATAAAACAAAAAATCAAATCCTACCTTCGGCGCAAACTAAAAAACTTGCTGAATGACGAGTTTGTGTCGAAATATGAACTTATTAGTCTTTCAAAAAATATTGAAGATTTTCAAAAATCTCGTAATCAATATGGAGAATGGATTCATCAGCTTTTTACATATGTGGGAAGTTTATACATGTTCTCCGATGATATAAATGAGAAGCTCAAAGATGCCCTAACTGCTTTCGGAACAAATTCTTCCTATTTTGCGGAGAAGAGGCAAAATAAAAAAGTCGTGTACACCTGTCTTACGGGAAATTACGATACACTTCCGCTTCATTCGTATCTTAATTTTGATTGGGATTATATCTGCTTTACCGACAGCGCAGAGCTACTAAAAATGAAATACTTTGGAGCTTGGCAGATTCGCCCGCTGGCGTTCAGCAAACTAGACAACACGAAGAACGCACGCTGGCACAAGACGCATCCACATGTACTTTTTGAAGAATACGAGGAAAGCATTTGGATTGATGCAAATATCGCAATAAAAAATGATTGGATTTTTGATTTGATTGAAAAGAAGAAAGCAACTAACAAAATCCTTATTCCAATTCATTATGAGAGAGAATCTATTTTTGCGGATATCGAATATTGTGTGAATATCCTAAAAAAAGAAACACGTGAAAATGCAGACAGAATGATTGCTTTTCTTCATAAAGAAAATTTCCCAGAAAATTACGGACTGAACGAAACGAATCTGATTTTCCGTAGACATAACGATAAAGAAATAATCAGTCTGATGGTGGACTGGTGGTATTTTATCGAAAATTACACTAAGCGGGACCAGTTCTCTTTCTCTTATGTTTTGTGGAAACATGGCCTAAAGCCTTTCGACATTGCCATCCCAAATATTCGGCCGCTTGTCAATTCTTTCAGAATTGATGCGATACACAGACAAAAATCAGCTTTTTCTGAACCGGCTGACTTTTTATTTGAGAATTATGATGTGTGTAACAAGCAGTTTGAATTTGCTGTGGAGACACAGGAACAATATTGCGCTTACTACAGACGGGCGGGGTGGATAGCCATGAGCGATGATTTTGATGTATACCTCAAAGCGAACCGTCAGTTTTACAAGACAAACAAAGTTCACCGGCAGGACATAATGAACAATTTTAACCTTACAAGAAATGATGTTGGCTTTGACGTAAAGATTTCATTCTTCGATGCTGCGGAGGGAGAGTTCGCACTCTACATCGTCAACCACACTAAAAAAGAAATTTATAT
>NZ_JPUF01000082.1 GCF_014737315.1 Treponema zioleckii
TTTTTTTAGGTTTAATAAAAAACAAATAGAATAGTATTAGAAGTACTAATTTAAAAAAATCTTTTTTTTAGTGTGATATTAGGCAGCGGAACTTTTGCGAATTTTAAGAAAAGCCGCTATTTTGGAGTGTCAACGCTGGTCGTGTTGGCAGTTTTGTGCTGGGGAATTTTTAAGCTTTTATCTCCGCAGAACTTCGGAACTCCGAAGCTCATGTCCGATTATCTTCAGACGAGTATACAATACGCTGTTGGCGGTTGCGGACTTTACTTTATAGTCGTTATGGGACTTTTCGACTTTTCTATTGGTGCGAACATTGTCCTTTCTTCTATGGTCGGAGTTTTGCTTTCAAGAAATTTTGGCTACCTCGGCCTTATCGGCGGAACTTTGATTACAGGCGCTCTTATTGGTGCTTTCAACGGAATCTTTTATTCAAAATTAAAGATTCCTTCGATGATTGTAACCGTAGGCCTCATGCTGATTCTTGAGAGCGTTGCGAACTATGTTGTAGGTCTTGATACATCAGGATTCCCTGGAAAACTCACAAAAGCTTCTATTCTTGCCTTTAATCATGCTCCGTGGAATTACGTTGCAGCTTTTGCAGCTTTTGCTCTTATGGTGTTTGTCCTTCGGTTCACTCGAATCGGAACTTACTGTAACGCTATCGGAAGCAATGAGCTTGTCGCAAAGAACATGGGTATCAACGTAGAAAAATACAAGTTCATAGGTTTTGTTCTCTTGCATTTCTTCGTTGGCATTATGGCTCTTTTGACCGTAAGTTACGGAAAAGGAATTCTTGCCGTTACGGGTATGACTTCAATGGACAGAAACTTTAAGCCGTTGATGGGAACTTTTTTTGGCATTGCGTTCAAAAAGTACGGCTGCCCGGTTACTGCAATCGTAATCGGTGAGTTCATCATCACGATGATTTTTAACGGACTTGTTGCTCTTGACGTACCGACTACAATCAACGATTTTGTTACCGGTGCGGTTCTCCTTGCCATCGTTACTCTTACCAACCGCGGTAAGAGAGGTAGCGTTGTAAAATAAGGAGGAATCAAATGAGTCAAGTACTTTTAAAAGCTGAAAAAATAAACAAATATTTTGGAATAACCCATGCCGTAAAAGATCTGTCCCTTGAACTTTACACTGGCGAAATCCACGGTCTGATTGGCGAAAACGGTTCTGGAAAATCCACGTTCAGTTCTATGCTCTGCGGAATCCATACGGTTTCGAGCGGAACTTTTAATCTTTTAGGAAAAGAAATAAAGCCAAAAAGTCAGGTTGAAGCAAACAAAGAGGGCGTTTCTATTATCGTTCAGGAAATGGGAACTTTGCCTGGGCTCACCGTTGCCGAGAATATTTTCTTGGGCGAGGAAGACAAGTTCATGCACGGAATCGTAAAAGACACACGCGCCATGAACAAAGAGGCTCAGCGGCTTTTGGATTCTTACGGATTTACCGATATAAAAGCCTCAAAAATGATTGACCATTATTCTTTTGAGGAGCGAAAACTCGTAGAAATCGTAAAGGCGACTTACTTTAACCCGAAGATTCTTGTAGTTGACGAAACGACAACCGCATTGAGTCACGACGGACGACAGGAACTCTTTAAGGTTATGAACAAGACCCGCGAAATGGGTTCAACAGTAATCTTTATCTCGCACGACTTGGACGAAGTTTTGGAGCACACAGACAGAATTTCGGTTTTGCGCGACGGCGTTCTTGTAAAGACTGTAAACACAAAAGATGTTACGACAGACGACTTGAAGCGCGAGATGGTCGGACGCGAATTGGACGACAAATATTACCGTACAGATTATGGCGAGCCTGTTTCTGACGAAGTTGTTCTCTCTCTAAAAGATTTGAGTGTTCCGGGTGAGTTTGAGCATATTAATCTTGACTTGCACAAAGGCGAAATTTTGGGAATCGGCGGACTTTCTGAGTGCGGAATGCACGAAATCGGCAAGGCGATTTTTGGTGCTTCTTACAACAGAATGGGAAATGTTACTTTGAGCGACGGATACGAAATCAAAGATATTCCTGGTGCAATCAAGCACAGCATTGCTTATGCTTCAAAAGACCGAGACAACGAATCAATCGTAATTGCGGATTCCATTGGCGAAAATATCATGCTTCCGTCTTTGAGCGACCTTTCTAACCACGGATTCTTGAATCTAAAAGCCCTGAGCAGTTTTGCGGAAAAGTTTGCAAAGCAGATGAGCACAAAGATGACTGGAATTAAACAGTATGTTTCGGAGCTTTCGGGCGGAAACAAGCAGAAAGTTGTTCTTGCGCGCTGGATTGGAAAAGGTTCTGACATCTTGGTTTTGGACAGCCCGACCCGCGGAATTGACATAAAAGTAAAAGCCGACATTTATTCTTTGATGACCGAACTAAAGAATAAAGGCAAGTCCATTATAATGATTTCTGAGGAACTTCCTGAGCTTTTGGGTATGAGCGACCGCATTTTTATAATGAAGGACGGTCACTTTAACGGTGAATTCAAACGAAGCCGAGAGCTTGGCGAAAAAGATCTCATTGCAAAGATGATTTAAAATTAGGAGTTAAAACATGACTAGTACAGTCGCAGTAAAAACTATAACGGACGAAGAGTTGGCAAAAAAGGCAAAAATCAAAAGCATTTTTTCGAACTTTGGTCCTTTGTTCGGATTCTTTGGAATCGTCCTGTTGTTTTCTATATTAACTGGTGGAAAAATCATTCAGCCAAAGAACCTTAGCCTTATGCTGAGTCAGGTTTTTGTGTTGATGACGTGCTGTTGCGGTGTATTTTTGATAATGACCGTTGGCGGACTGGACTTTTCTCAAGGTTCAATTCTTGGTCTTTCTTCAATCATATTCTGCTGGGTGTCTATGTACAGCATTCCTCTGGCAATTGCGGCTTCTATTGCGGCCGGTGCGCTTATGGGTGCGTTCAACGGATTCTTCCACGTAAAATTCAAGATTGCGTCGTTCATCGTAACGATGTGTTCTCAGTATTTTTTCCGCGGATTGTGTAAGTACATTACGACCGGAGGACCGGTTCCTGCGAGCTACAACGTACTTTCGCTCGATTTGACGTGGTTCAAATTCCTTTTGATGGGAATCGTTCTTGTAGTCGTATTCGTAATCTGGCATTTTACGCGAGTCGGATTTGATTTGCGAGCAATCGGAGCGGGGGAAACTGCCGCAAGATTTTCTGGTTGCCGACCGGATTTGACGAAATTCCTCGTTTACGTTTGTTCGGGCGCAATCACAGGATTTGCTTCGTTCATAAACGTAGTTCACGTTGGTGCGATTACAGGTACAGCTGGCCGACAGCTTGAGACTCAGATTCTTATCGCTTTGGTTCTGGGCGGAATGCCAATTTCGGGCGGTGCGAAGGCAAGATTCTCGAACATCATTTTGGGAACGCTTACTTACTGCGTTCTTGAAAAATCCCTCCCGATGGTTTTCCCGATTGCCGCTACACAGCAGCTCGTAAAAGGAATCATCTTCTTGATTGTTGTTGCACTCACAATCGACCACGAATCTTTGAAGGTTATAAAATAGAATCTTTCTTAATTAACGGACTGTCAGCATTGTTGGCAGTCCGTTTTTAATGTTGGACACTTCAGAAATCAAAAAATCCGCTGGCAAACTTCACTAAAAGCCCTCTCAAATCTTTTCTGAATGATGTTTATTTGGTAAAATTAACGATTA
This sequence comes from Treponema zioleckii, assembly GCF_014737315.1. Classification (GTDB taxonomy): domain Bacteria; phylum Spirochaetota; class Spirochaetia; order Treponematales; family Treponemataceae; genus Treponema_D; species Treponema_D zioleckii. The sequence continues at coordinate 3,700 of NZ_JPUF01000082.1, forward strand.
TGAAAACAGAACTTATTAAGGATATTCTTACATCCGCTCCGGACGGCCGCATTGTTACTGTATGCGGTTGGGTACGCACAATGCGTGATTCAAAAAATCTGGTTTTTATTCAGGTAAACGACGGATCATGCTTCGCTTCAATTCAGCTTACTTTTGATAGATCAAATCCTTCTAATCCTGCAAATTCAGAAAATATTGAAAAAGCTCTTGCCGATATTTCTACTGGTGCGAGCCTTTGCGCAACAGGAAAATTGATTGAGTCGCCAGCAAGCGGTCAGACTGTTGAGGTTAATCTTGAAACTCTCGTAGTTTTGGGAAAATGTCCGTCTGATTATCCGATTCAGAAAAAGGCTGCCACAATGGAATTCCTTCGCGAGAACGCTCACCTTCGTGCCCGCACGAACACTTTTGGCGCGGTTTTCCGAATGAGAAGCCAGATGGCATTTGCCGTTCACTCATTCTTTCAGGAGAGAGGTTTCTACTATATAAATACTCCGGAAATCACAGGTTCTGACTGCGAGGGTGCTGGCGAAATGTTCCAGGTTACGACGCTTTCTATGGAGAAACTTGCAGAAATCGCCATTGAAAAAGGTGCTGCAGGAATGAAGAAAGAAGATGCCGCAAAACTCGTAAACTATTCTAAAGACTTTTTCGGAAAGCCTGTAAGTCTTACCGTTTCTGGTCAGCTTGAGGCTGAAACTCTTGCAACGGCTTTGGGCCGCGTTTACACATTCGGACCGACTTTCCGTGCCGAAAACTCAAACACTACACGCCACTTGGCAGAATTCTGGATGTGCGAGCCAGAGATGGCCTTCTTTGATTTGGAAGACGACATGGACATTCAGGAAGAGTTCATCAAATATCTTTTGAACTGGGCTTTGACAAAGTGTGCTGCCGACATGGAATTCTTCAACAAGAGAATTCAGCCTGGCGTTATTGACACATTGCGTCATGTTGTTGAGACTCCGTTCAAACGAATTTCTTACACTGAAGCCGTTGCTGAACTTGAAAAACACGCTGACGATTTTGAGTTCAAGCCATACTGGGGTTGCGACCTTGCGACTGAGCACGAACGATATTTGACAGAAAAAATCTACAAGTGCCCTGTAATGGTTTACAACTATCCAAAAGAAATCAAAGCGTTCTATATGAAGCTTAACGACGACGGAAAAACCGTAAAGGCTGTTGACGTTCTCGTTCCGGGGCTTGGCGAAATTATCGGTGGTTCTGAGCGTGAGGAAAGCTACGACAAACTTCTCGCACGAATCAACGAGCTTGGACTTAAAGCTGAGGATTATAACTGGTACTTGGATTTGCGAAAGTTCGGTACAGTTCCTCACTCAGGATTCGGACTTGGCTTTGAGAGACTTTTGCTTTACGTAACAGGTATGCAGAATATCCGTGACGTGATTCCTTATCCACGTGCGCCAAAACTTGCTGAATTCTAGTTTTTAATTGCCGCGCTTGTCGCGGCAATCTTTTTTAATCAGGATTGATATGAAAAAAATAAAAAGCCACGTACAATTACAGTTGTAACTGTAAGCCAGACGATTTTTCTTACAATAAAATTCTTTTTTGCAGAATCGGCTCATGTCGTATGCGGGGGCTTGCTCGTTCAGTTTTATTTTTTCGTTCATTCCTGTTTTTATGATGATTGTGATGGTGCTCGTTCGAATCCTTCACGCGTCTCCAGACATGCTCACCTCGATTTTTTCAACTTTCCCAGAAATCGAAAAATATTTTTCGTACAATTCGATTGTGAGCCAAATGCAGAACGTAAAAAAATTTTCTCTTTTTGAAGTCTTCGTTGGAATTTCGATTTTTTGGATGGCGAGACGATTTTTTGCGTCTATTTTTGACGCGATGCAGAATATTTTTCACACGCGAATAAAGAGAAAAGCCCTCATAAATCAGATTCTGACTTTTGGAGTTGAGGCTGGCATTGTCGTCGTCGTTGCTGCCGTAATTTTTGCCTACGTTTCGGTAAAAGCCGTGCTCCAGATGGATTTTTTTAGGAATCTTTTTTCGGAAAATCCGAGGCTGTCTTTTATTGTTGAGGGCGTGTTCTTAAAATTCTTCATCAGCAATTTTTCTAACATTCTGATTTTTGTGATTCTTGCCGTGCTTTATTGGTCTGTTCCTGGCTCCAAGCCTTCAAAGAGACTGTGTTTTACTTCTGCCTTTTTGTGCACGTTCTCGTTTTGGGTGGTGAGAACCGTAATGCATCTTTTTTTGAACGTGAACAAATACAATCTGATTTACGGTGTGCTCGGTCAGATTATCATAACGCTCATGGATGTTTTCTTTTTCTTTACGATTTTTTTGTTCTTTGCGCAGTTCATTTTTGTGGTTCAGTTTTTTGACGAGCTTTTGTTCGGCGAACTTTATCTTCTTCCAAAAAAAGCGAAAATCGGTCGTTTTGAAAATATAAAACGCAGTCTTTTTATCCGCGCGGACTATTTGATTGCCAAAGAAGACGTTGTTCATTTTAAAAAAGGCGATGTGATTTTTAAAATCGGCACAAAAACCGATTGCGCATTTTATGTTGTAAAGGGCACTGTTAGGCTCACATTGGCGGACAATAGTTTTGCTTTTAGCGAGCGTGGCGATTTTTTTGGCGAAGTCGGCTGTATTTTGCTAAAACCGCGTTCCGCAACCGCAACTGCCGAAACCGACGTTCAAATGGTAAAAATCGGTGCGGAAACTTTCCGCTTCTTGGTTCACCAAAATCCCGACGCGGCCCGCAAAACTCTCGGTCAGTTCAGTGACTATTTTAAGGAAGACTGGCACGAAACGGAAACGCTGTAAGTTTGCTTTTTACATGCAGTTTTGTTTGCGCGCTTCCCGAAAGTTTTTTTATACGAAAAATTCGCGTTTTAATGGAAAATCTTTCCTTATGGTGACTAAACTTTCAATTTCTTTTATAATGTCTATTTTGAATAGCTAGGAAATCTCTAAAATAGAGGCGTTCGAAAACTTCAGCTTTTTGAACGCCTCTATTAAAAACTGAGTTTTTGTAAGGCTTTAGCCTGAAAAACTCGCATCGGCATGGAGGAAACATAGGTTTCCGAACAGGTCTAATGTGTTTAGAGCTTCCCAAAATCAACTTACAGGATTTTTTATGACGAAGTACATTTTTATTACAGGTGGTGTTGTTTCTGGTCTCGGAAAGGGAATTGCGGCGGCTTCAATCGGGCTTATCCTAAAAAGCCGGGGGCTAAAAGTCGTAAATCAGAAATTCGATCCTTATCTGAATATCGATCCTGGCACGATGAACCCTTTTCAGCACGGCGAGGTTTTTGTAACTGACGATGGAGCTGAGACGGATCTTGATCTTGGGCATTACGAGCGTTTTACGGACGCAACTTTGAGCCAGAGCTCGAACACAACTTCCGGTCGCGTGTACATGACTGTTTTGCAACGTGAGCGCGAGGGCGGATACAATGGCGGAACCGTTCAGGTTATTCCGAACATTACGGAAGAAATTTTGCGCCGAATGCTTCTTTCTACAAAAGAAACCAATGCCGATGTGATTATTACCGAAATCGGCGGAACGATTGGTGATATTGAATCCCTTCCGTTCGTAGAGGCAATCCGCCAGATAAAATATCAGGTTGGCGAGGAAAACTGCTGTTACATTCATTTGACGCTTGTTCCTTACATGAACAAGGCTCACGAAATCAAGACAAAGCCAACTCAGCATTCCGTAAAGGAACTTCAGGAACTTGGAATCCAGCCGAATATTCTTATGCTTCGTTGCGACGTTCCTGTTGATCAGACGACCCGCGAAAAACTTGCGCTTTTTTGCAACGTTGATTCTGACTGTGTTATTCAGAACACAACTGCACGTTCGATTTACGAAGTTCCTCTCCAGCTCGAAAAAGAGCACTTGGGAGACGCCGTTTGCAAGGTTCTCGGACTCCAGACTCCTCCGACGGAACTTACAGAATGGTCAAAAATGGTTGACGTGTTCCACAATCCTAAAGACCGTGTAAAAATCGCACTTGTTGGAAAATACGTTGATTTGCACGACGCTTATCTTTCTGTCGTTGAGTCTCTTATTCACGGCGGAATCGCAAACGAGCTTGGCGTTGACTTGGACTGGGTTGATGCTGAAGACTTGAAGGATGATGAATCTACGAAGGCGCGCTTAAAAGATGCGGACGGAATTATTGTTCCGGGCGGATTCGGCTCACGTGGAATTGAGGGAATGATTCAGGCGGCAAAATATTGCCGTGAGAACAAAGTGCCTTATTTTGGAATCTGTCTCGGAATGCAGATTATTGTTATTGAATATGCGCGCCACGTTCTTGGCTGGGCAGACGCACATTCAACCGAGATGAACAAAGAGACGACTCATCCTGTAATCGATTTGATGCCTGACCAAAACGGAAAGATTCTTGGCGGAACTTTGCGACTCGGAAAATTCGAGTGTGCCGTGGCTCCGGGAACGCTCACCGAAAAAGCGTATGGCTCATCGACAATCTGGGAGCGTCACCGACACCGCTATGAGTTCAACAACAAATACCGCGAGGATTTGAAAAAGGCCGGACTCGTGATTTCTGGCGTTAACCCTGAGCGAGACCTTGTAGAAGTTGTTGAAGTGCCTGAAAATCCGTGGATGGTTGGCGGACAGTTCCATCCTGAGTTCAAGTCTCGTCCGAACAAGGCAGGACCGCTTTTCCGCGACTTTATAAAAGCCGCTTACGATAACCGCAAGTAATTGATTTTCCCCGCTTTTGAGCGGGGCTTTTCGTAAAACTAAGATTTAAAAAATATACTCCGATAATAAAACCGAGACATACTGTAAAAATGGGTGGGAAGATTTATGGTTGCTTTGGTTAATGAAGCGAATGCTTCAACATTGCCGCCGCTCGGCGAACATTTTCTTGAAGGAAAACGCCGGCTTACTGAATCTGAAATAGAGATTCTGAAAAAAACGAACAGAAATATTGATTCAACTTGGCAGAACGTCTGGGTTGACAAAGATTTTTTTAATGCCGATTTAATTCAGAATTGCGAGATTTTAGGCTTTCTTGTAATCGGAAAACTCCGCAAAATCAACTTGAAGTACCATGATTTGTTGCTTGCGGCAGGACTTTACAATTCATATCTTGAGAATTTGATTTTGGGCGATGACAACGTTGTTCGTAACGTTTCTTATTTTTCAAATTATCGAACATCTTCTAGAGTAATTCTCTTTAACATTCAGGAAATTAGTTGTACCGTTCACTCAAAATTCGGAAACGGAATCGTAAAAGACGGCGAACCTGAATCCAACAGAATTTGGATTGGCGTTGGAAACGAGAATGACAATCGTGCGATTCTTGCATTTGAGGATATGATTCCTGCGGACGCGTATTTGTGGTCCCGTTACCGCGAAGACACTGAGCTTTTGGAGTGTTTTAAGACTCTCGTTGAGGCTTGCAACAATAAAAAATGCGATACGATGGGATTTATTGGAAGCGACAGCGTAATCAAAAATACGACGCTTCTTAAAGATGCCAAAATAGGTGAATGCGCGTACATTAAAGGCGCGTTCAAACTCAAAAACATTACGATTCTTTCGAGCGCGGATGAGCCTAGCCAGATTGGGGAAGGCGTTGAGCTTGTAAACGGAATCGTCGGTTTTGGAAGCAGAATTTTCTATCAGGCGGTGGCTGTTCGATTCGTAATCGGACGAAACTGTCAGCTAAAATATGGCGCGCGGCTTTTGAATTCGGTTTTGGGCGACAACTCCACAGTTTCGTGCTGCGAAATCCTCAACAATTTGATTTTTCCGTTCCACGAGCAGCATCATAATTCTTCGTTCCTTATTGCGGCCACGGTCTGCGGACAAAGCAATGTGGCTTCGGGTGCGACAATCGGTTCAAATCATAACTCCCGCTCCCCGGACGGCGAGATGTTTGCCGGGCGCGGATTTTGGCCGGGACTCTGCTCTGATTTTAAGCACAATTCAAAATTTGCAAGTTTTACGCTGGTTTCAAAAGGCAGCTATCAGAATGAGCTGAACATCACTTATCCTTTTTCTCTGGTTGCCTCGAACGGCCCTGACAAGCCGATTTCGATAATTCCTGCGTACTGGTTTTTGTACAACATGTATGCGATTGCCCGTAACAATGCGAAATTCCAGAGCCGCGACAAGCGCGTAATAAAACGCCAGCACATTGAGACGAACCCGCTCGCGCCAGATTCGATTCAGGAAGTGGTGCAGGCGGTGGAGCGCATTATTGAGCTTACGGCAAGATATTTGCTTGAGCGAAAGGATGAAAGAGTGCTTTTTGCCAAAAATGATGAGGAACGGCTTCAGTTTGCGAAAGATTTTTTACATCAGAATCCAAAGGCTGATTTTAAGTTGCAGGATTTGCAGTGCCAGAAAAAATTCGGTGCGGTGATTTTAAAGCCGGTAAAGGCATACAAGGAATATCGAAAGATTCTCAAATATTTTGCGGCTTCAACGTTGCTTGATTATTGTGCGATTCGCCACATTCCGAGCTTGAACCGACGCGAAATCATTCGAATCAGCCAGCTTCCGCTTTACACAAGATGGCTCAACGTTGGCGGACAGGTTATTCCAGAGGAAAAAATAAAAGAGCTTTTTGTTTTGATAAAAAATCACAGTCTGAATTCATGGGCTGAAGTTCACGGTTTTTATGACAACTGCGACGATTATTACATGACGTACAAAGTTGCCTACGCGACTTATATTCTTGAATTCTTGTACTCAAAGCCAATCTGCGAATTCTTGGAAGAAGATTTTGATGACATAATCAACGACGTAACGGCTGTGAGCGATGAAATGTACGACGCTGCGATTGGCTCGCGCAAGAAAGATTACGATGATTACTTTAGAAAAATCACCTTCCGAAACGAAGAAGAATTCCAGGCCGTTTTGGGCACGATTGACTCAAATCAGTTCCTGAACGACATGAAGCCACGAACTGCTGAGTTTGACAAGCGTTTGGGAAAACTCTTTGTGGATTTGTGTTAACGGAAACGCTGCAAGTTGGCTTTTGGAGTTTAAATTTTTCTTGTGCCTTTCCCGAGAGTTTTTCTGGCAAAGAATTTTGCTTCTTTGCCAGAAAAACTATTTACGCAAGCATGAACCTCTCTGCATAAACGCCTGTTCTTACTTTTTTATTTATGCGGGTGCCAGAGCCGTATGCCGTTCTGAGAATCAACCTGTAGCTTCCGCTTGCGACAGTCGACGGAATGTTGAACAGAATCTTTGTGTTCGTGTTGTCAACAATGTTTTCCATTCCTATGGCTGTCCATGTTGAGGAGTCCGCGTTGTAAGCGCCATCTTCCGAGCAAGATGCAAGATACAATCCTGTTTCCGATTCTTCGCCCGCAATCTTGAGTCTTTTGCCTGTAATACGGGCGGAATAACCGATTGAAAGCTCTTTGCTTTCTTGTTTTGTATGAATATTGTAAATGCTTGCCAAAAGAGGCTCGTTTGTCATGGTTATGTCCGCACCTGCCGTCACATCTTTTACGGCTTCAAGTGCCAAATCACTTGGCGTAAAAGAGAGCGTCATCCTCGGAACATCTTCGATTCCCGGAGTTTCTGAGTCAATGCTGCCATTCGGCTTTATATAGAGTACTCCCATTTCAAGCAAATCGACTGCCTTGCCGTTTTTAAGAAGTTCAAGGATTGCGTTTCTAAAAAGTCCGGCTGAATACAAAAGCGTTTCCCTGTCCAAGACCTTGTTGTGCTCAAGGATTTTAGAAACGATGTTTCCAATAAAAGCAGTGTTGCGTTTTACCTTTGCGTAAGAAACTGATTTGTCCGAAAGCGTGAGCGTGTGCATAGTAACGTTCACAGTGTCTGAAAGTTTGTTTGATTTATCGTCCATTTTAATACCACCTTTTTTGAGAATATTTTTAATGATTTTTTTTGATTCTTGACCCCGAACGGTTTGGCGTGGTATCTTCTTTAAAACGAACGAGAAGGTATCATGCCTTTTTTGTAAGCCCGTAGATTTACTGCAATAAATCTACGGGTATTTTTTTGATTTGTTCTTTCGTTTTCGGCTTGTCGAAAGAACAATAAACTTTCGTTTCCATAATTTGTTTCCTCCTTGCTTATTTATAAGGTTTTGATTCTAATCGGCAAAAAGAGAATTGTTTCTTTTTTCTTTGTAACGTGTTTTGCAGTTCTCAAAGTTTATTCCAGATTCATCAAGAATAGATTTTTCCTTTTCCGTGGCAGATTCTTTACGAAAGCGCATGAATTCAAAAGAATTTTCTTTTACAAAATCAATCAGTTCTTTTTTATTCTCTTGAGTCCAATAGTCGGATGAACCAAAATCAATTCGCTTTCTCAGAATCGTACGAATTTTTTCAGCATATTCAGCTTTTACTTTTTTTGTATGCTCAGCTTTTGCCTCAACTTCCAGTTGTTGAATATCTTTTCCTTGCTTGAAAAATTTCCTGTATTCATTCAAAGAAAAGAAATTAGCTCCGCCTCGCAAATTAGGATTTAAGAACTGAACTTCATCATCTTCCCAATTGCAAATAGGACAAATTTCCCACATTCGTTTTTCTGTCAATGTCTGATTTCCACAGACAGGGCATTTAAAGTTAGAAATCGTTGTCATTTTCTTCTTTGACTCCTTCCCAATATTCGTCAGCAGGTTCATCAGGAATAAAATAAGTTATCATTGTTCCATCAGATTTCGCCATTCCAAATTCGTGTGTATCATAATCAAATTTATACACAGTTCCATTTTTTGTAAAAGTATCAGTACTTTCAGTTTCTTCTGCATTCATAAAATCAACAACTTTGTTATTGTAGTCTAATTTTGACTTGCACCCTAACGCTTTTCCGTGTTTGGAAAAATGCACGCTTAATGAAGCAGGCGGAAAACCTTTTGCATACCAAGATGTTTTTCCACTATGCCCGTTTACCATAAATCTCCTCTACAGTAAAAAGAAGACTCGGATAAAGCTTTTGGGACTTTTCAAACTCCTTTTCTGTATTTACGACTTCTGCTTCGTGCCGGCAAGAAATTATATTGCAAGTGCCTTCCATTTCTTTATGAGTTTTTCCATAACAAAGAATGGTTGAAGGATTCTTTTGCTTCAAAAGTTCAAAATAACCGTCAAGAAAAGATTTTTTATGTTCTTTGAATGTTCCTAATGTCGAAATCGAAAATGTGCCATTGTCTGGAAGTCCTGCAAAACACCAAGAAAAAGTTTCTTTTCCTCCCCAACCTGCTCCTGGATAGACAACGCAGCCATGTCTTTGGAAAAAATTTCCAACCCATCGGCTTTTGAATATATTGAACCTTTGAATATTTGGATTAGAACAAAGATAAACAGAATAATCCGGTGTAAACATAAATTTATATTGTTTTAGTATTTCAATATAGTTAAAAGGATTTTTGAAAAAACGTTCAAGTTTATCGTCCCACTTGTAAAAATGAACTCCGCAATCTTTATGCGCAATATCGTTTTTCTTGATGTTATGACAACCAATCAATTTGATTTTATCAAGGTTGAACTCTTCTTTTATAATTTCTGGCATACCATAGTCATTGTCACAGTAGCCCGCATCACGAAGAATAAGTTCTCTGAATTTTTCATCAGATAATTTTTTCATTGGCATAATCTCCATAAAAATAAAATTTCCCTGAACGTATCTGTCAACGGCAGATTTAAGTCATTCAAGTTTGTATTTATTTCTGGCGATAATACCTATAGACATGACCGACCAAAGTTTTGTCTACAGGCGTTACCGCCTAGAGTCCGCTTGAATATTCCCTTATTCAGCGGGCTTTTTTGTTTTAAAATTCCTTCTCTTCCTCCTTTGCAAGAGAAATTAAATCATTTTCGTATTGGGTAAAAACTGTACCGGAATAACGAATCCGCTTCTGATAACGGTCTAAGGAATAATTTGCAAGGGTGAATGTCACCCAAAACTTATCCATTATTTCTTGTGCAAACCTAAGTCCAAAATAATGGATAAGTGGAACAGGAACTAAAAAGTAACTTGCGAAAAAATTGGCTTCCGCTTCATTCTCTTCATCATGAATTTTATGCCCCAAACGAATATGACCAATCTCATGAAAGAATGTTGAGCGAATTCGCTCAGCACTTTTTGAAGGATTGTAGAAAATCACAAATTTCTTATCTATTTTTGCCACCATTCCATCTTCGCTTGCTCGTATAATGGCCGCAAAAGTTCTAGATGTAAATTGATTGTACGATTTATATGCAATTCCAAGTTGTTTGCAGACATCCATCGCATTTACAGGGAACTTTGTAATATGCAGTTCCTTATAAAGTTCTACAACTTCTTCTTTAATCTCCTCATACCGCTCATCAGAAAGTCTCACCAATGTCCTCCACCGGGTCTGCAAGAAGGGCATTTATGATATCCCTTTTCTGCTCGTTCGTTAAAATTTTCGAATTACGGGCCAGAAGAAGTTTTATGTGTGGGAATTCTGATTCAAAATCGGATTCATCTTTTTTTCCGACAATCTCATCAATTGTTACGCCAAGAACATTCGCAATTTTTACGAGTGCCTTTGCACCAGGCTCCCTTGCATCGCTCAAATATCTGGAAACAGACGCTTCCGTTGACTCAATGGCCTGAGCGAACTCCTTCTGACTTAAATTCTTTGCCTTCATTAGGCGGGCGATTCTTTCGCCCATAGTTTCTGCCATTTAATTCTCCTAAAAAGCTAATAAATCAGAATTTGATTTTCTTACCATGAAGATAATATATCTTTCCATTGTTGTCAAGAATATGGAAAGATATATTACCAAAATTGTAATTTTTGTTTTTTTTCGGAGACACAATGTCTCCGTTACGAGGAGATAGTCTGTAACACTGCATGGAGACACTGTGTAACAGCGTGAGGAGGGTGTAAAAAACTCACGGAGAGATTTTTGCAAGGTTTAAACTGA
>NZ_JPUF01000083.1 GCF_014737315.1 Treponema zioleckii
TTTATTCAAAATTTCATAAAAATGTTCTAGAAAGAGTCAGGTCAAAAATCTCAAAATTCTAAGCTTTTAGAAATGCCCAAAACACAATCAAAACTGCCAGAAAAACTACGTTTACAAGCGTAAAGATTCCGAGGAATTTTCCGGCATTTTTCTTTTCGGCGGTGTACAGATTGAACGATATAAGGCTTGCAAGGGAGCCGACCAAAGTGCCAAGGCCTCCGAGGTTCACGCCGACCAAAAGATTCTTTATGTTTTCAGAAAATCCGTAGAGCATGAGCGTCGCCGGAACGTTGCTGATTACCTGGCTCGCCGCAATTCCAACGAACGCTTCGCGACCGCGCACCGCATTCTGTAAAAACGACTTTATCTCAGGAATTGAAGCAAGATTTCCAGAAAAAATAAAAAACGCAATGAACGTCAGAAGCAAAAAATAATCAACTTGCATGAGGATTCTGCGGTCAAAAATCAAAAGCGTAACCAAAATAATTGCGGCAACCAAGATTTTTGGAATAATGTGCACGACCGACAGAATCGAAACTGCAAACAGTGCGGAATACAATGCGTAACGGAACAAAAGTGAATATTTGTGCCTTCGAGGTTTTGATTTTATAAAATCTTTTTCCATTGAATTATGGTTCAATTTGATTTTAGGAACCAAAAAACATCCCGCAAGAAGCAACGCCGCGCAAAGCAAAGTGTATGGCAGCAAAACGAGCATAAATTCGCCGATTTTCATTCCGCTTTTGCTGAATATAAAAAGGTTCTGCGGGTTTCCGATTGGGGTAAGCATACTTCCTGTGTTCGCCGCAACGGTTTGCAAAACGACAATAAAAATCAGCACCCACGGCTTCAGGCCTTCTACCTGAACCAAGAGCAAAATTGCAAACGGCACGAAAGTGATTAGCGCAACGTCATTCGTTACGAACATGCTTATAAAAAAGCACAAAAAAACCAGCACAATTGCAAGGGAACGTGTGTCCGAAACAAGCGAAGTCAAAAAGTCACCGAGTTTTTTGAACACGCCGCATTTTTCAAATCCGCGCACAACAGCCATGAGCGCAAACAAAATTGCAATTGTGTTCCAGTCTATATATGCGGCATAAGCCTTTGAAGGCGGCACTACAAAACAAGTAATAACGGCCAAAAGAGCGGCAAACAAGAACGTTGCATGGGCCTTTACAAAAAAAACAAAATTCGACATGACGAAACTGTAGAATTATCAGAGTGAAAATTCAAGTAGGCAAGGAAAAATCGGCAAACTCCTGCAAAGCACTCTTGCCTTTGTCATTTCGACATAGGGAGCGTTAAAAAATCGCACTGCGATTTTAGCGATTTTCCGAAGCTGCTATGCAGCGTAGGGCTCAATGACCGAGCACCCACCCCTTTTTCTTCGAATTTATTCTCTTTGCGGTGGTTGAGCCTGTCTAAAACGCAACAACAATCTTTTCCGCAAGTATTTTAGATGCTGAAACGAGTTCAGCATGACAGCACATTTTAGTCAGCCCCCCTTCGCTTCATACTTCATACTTCATACTTCCCAATTTTCCGCATCATCTGCGGCAAAAATTTATTTTGTCAGGAAGGAAATTGCGCCATCCCAGTTTTCTGGCGGATTTTCTATAAACTCTTCACACCGGCTGAGCATGAGTTTTGCGGCTTTGTCGTCGGGAACGGATTCATGGGCCTTTTCAAAATATTCTTTTGCCAGGTTCCACACGCCTTTTTTGTACAGGGCAAGCCCTTTGTCATAAGAATCACGGTATTCCTCAGAAAAATCTTCAAGATTTCGGTCAACTGCATAAATTCCTACGGCATTTGCCTTACCTTTTACTTTTACATCATCAAGATGACGGAAGATAAACTCGTCGGTTTTTACGTCCGCCTTAACCGCTTCGCTCACAAGAATCATTGAGCCGTAATTTTTGGTAAGACCTTCAAGGCGGCTTGCAAGGTTAACGTTGTCGCCGATTACGGAATAATCGGTTTTGTCTTGCGAGCCGATTGAGCCAACAATTACGTCTCCGTAATGAACTCCGATTCCAATGTTAAAGTTCATGCCTTCTGGCAAAACCAAATCTTCGAGCGGAACCGTCCCTAAAGCCTCGCGCATCTCATAGGCAGCAGCAACAGCCCTTCTGGCATTGTCCTCGTAGCTCACAGGAACTCCGAACTCCGCCATAATCGCGTCTCCAATGAATTTATCAACCGTACCGCCGTGTTTTTTTATCACCGTGCACATAATCGTAAAATATCGATTCAAAAAAGCGACGATTGTTTCAGGCTTGTTTCTCTCGCTGATGTTCGTGAACGAACGGATGTCACTAAAAAGAATCGCAACGTCGCGTTTTTCGCCAACGCCCACCGAAGCCTGTTTTTCGGCACCCGCAACAAGCTCGTCAATAATCTGCTCAGGCACAAAACGGCTGAACGCCTTTCTGATATTTTTTTCAAATTTCATCTTTTTGCGAACGGCAACGGCAATTTTTAACAAAATGCTCAAAGTGCGCACCGAATATGCGAACAAATCCATCTGTTTTGTTGTGAACGCACCGCTACGCACAACGTGAACTGTGCCAAACTTTTCGCCAGAGTCGCCCTTAATCGAAAAAAGATGATAAGCTGAAAGCGGCAAATCTTCAGAAACATAATTCTCCAGCGACTTTTCGGAGTCAACCTTCGTCGGCTCAAGGTTCGTAATATTCAGATTCACAAACCGCTCCTCAAAATCGCTCATGCACACTTTTAAAAAGTCTTCCCGCTGGTCTTCCGCAAACTTTTCAGCACAAACGTAAAACCCCTCCACGTCATCGTCGGTCTTTAAGAAAAGCGCAGCGGCAGGAAGCTCACAAATTTCTGCGAGCAAACTCAAATACGAAGATGCAATTTTTGGAATTGATTCAAGATAAGCAATCATCGAAAAGATTTTTTCGGTTACGCCAGCTTTTATAATGTCATTTTCTTGCGGAGTCGCGAGAGGCGTGCCTTTTTTTGAAGTAAGGGTCTCCAATTCTTCAAGGATTGTCGCTGGGTCAAGATTTATGAACGAATCAGCCCCGCAATCAATTTTGAATTTTTCGGAGAATAAAAAGTCGCTTGTGGCGTACACGCCCACCGGAATATTTTTAAAGCGAGCAACGTTCTTAACGAGCCGGCAAAACTCAACGCAAGAAGGATTCATGTTCCGCGCGTTCACGAGAATCGCCTCTGGAAGAGAATTGTAGAGCGTAACGAGAAAGCGGATTCCGTTGGTATCAAAACTAAGTTCAAAATCGCTCTTTTTAGTCTTCTCCGAAAAAACTGCCTGCAACGTACTTGACGGCTCTAGTATTAAAATTTTTTTGCTCATATTATTCTCCATTTGTCATGCTGACCCAAAATTGTCATACTGAACGCGTTTAGGTCTCTGTGCTTCGACTGCGCTCAGCAAACTAGTATATTGAATAACTGTCATGCTGAATTTTTCAGCATCCGTATTTACAGATTCCGAAACAAGTTCGGAATGACGGATTTTGTAAAAACTCAAAATTGAACCTCCTGGATTCCGAAAGGAGTTCGGAATGACGAGCGTTTATATCATTTCTTTTATTTTTTGAATCAAATCATCGCGTTTAAAGTCAGCTTTGCTGATAAACACGTCAGCTTTTGGAATTTCTGTGTTCGAAACGGCAATCACAGGAACTTTTGCGTAATTTTCCATTCGGCGCAGATTGTCCAAAAATATTTCGCCGTCCATTCTTGGCATTTCGTCATCGCAAATAACCAAGTCAAACTGGCTTTCCTTGATTTTTGACATCGCCTCGATTCCGTCACAGGCCTCGTCAACCAAAAATCCGTTTCCTTCAAGAATCGTGTGCTCAATAAGGCGAGTAGTTTCTGAATCCTCAACGATAAGAACCCGATTCGTGTGTTTTTTGACCATCGATTCAAATTTTTTAACGTCGTAAGGGCGCATTGCACGGAAACGTTTTAAGATTTCCGGAATGTAAAGAATCGGAATCATGTCGTATTTTTCGTCAAAAGCAAGTCCTTTTAGAATCGGAAAGTGGGCGAACACAGGAGGCATGGGCTTTTGAATCAGCGAGACGAATTTGTGCATTGAATCCACGATAATTCCGATTTTTTGTGACTGATAGCTCACGATGATTATTGAGTCCATAATCGCCCGGCCACGCTGAGCCATTCCCGGAAGAAGCGAGCCTAGCGAATACACCGGAATTTCCTCGCGGTTTCTCTCGCTTCCCGACTCGTTTTCCTGAATGTAAATCAAAAATTTTTGATTCTGCTTTTCTTCGTAATTCAGCGGACTTTCCGTAACAACATCCTGCACGAATTCAGAAGGAATAAGATACTTGCGCCCATTTGCGAACACGAAAAATCCCTGAAAATCCTGGTGCTGAGCCAAAAAAGCATCGTCCTGGATAAAGCTCATAATCTGGTCATGGGAAAGAAGCAAAGAAGCCTGCAAGTTCTGCGAGTCAAGCCCAATCTGCTTGTACGAGTCGCGGGCAGTCCTCATGTCGCCGTCGCGAAGTGCGTTTTTTAGAATCTCAACCTGATTCATGATTATGTAAGAACGCGCAATCATCTCTTCGTGCATGTTTACGAGCTGCCCGACCTTTGACGACTGGATATGGACGACAGAATCCTCGCCGGAAACTTCACCGTCACTGTCTTGGCAAGAAGACTGACTTTCTTTCTTTTTGTCCAAAATTTCGGCATTGAAGATTTCGCCCGCCTCGGCCTTGTCAAGATACAAAAGAAAAGGGCGAATTTCGCATTCCATAAGATCTTCAAATTCTTCTTTTTCAATCAAATCACACATTTCGGAAATTTTTACCGAAACTTTTTCAAGAAGAACCCTAAGATTTTCGTTAAACACGATTTTTTCGTCGAGAATTGCCTTGTAAAGACTTTCCACCGCCCTGTAAATTTTGTAGACCGGCGTAAAGCCTAAAATCCGGGAATTGTCCTTAGTCACGCTAAGAACCCGCAAAATTTCGCGCGAAAAAGTCGGCTTTTCTTTGAGGGCGTACACAAGCCACCGCGTTTCAGAAAGATAATTTCTGATGATGGTGGCAGACTCGCTAAGAAGCGGAAGTCGTGTTTTTCCCGCCGAGAGAATTCCAACTGCTGATTTTTTATTTTCTTTTGCCATATTTCTTGCGGATTATCCTTCTTTCTTAAAATAAAACACCTTTCCGTCGCAGCATTTTTTTAGATTCTTCGGAAGAATCGAAGCGTCAATCGAAGGAAGCTCGCTCATCGAAACAAAAAGATAGCCTCCGTCCGCCAGGCTTTCGTTCACGATTTTTGAAAGAATCTGCTTTTTCATTTCGCTGGTAAAGTAAATAAAAACATTGCGAATAAAAATCACATTCACGCCACGGGGAAAACTCTCCGCCACGAGCGAAAGATTTATCTGCCGCCGCTCAATCTGCTTGCAAATTTCTTCCGGAAAAGAAACCGACTTGTCAGTTTTTAAGTATTTTGCGAGAAGATGATGAAATTTCGCTCCGTCCACAAGCTTAACGGAATTTGGCGTGTACACTCCTTTGGCACACTTTTCGAGAACAGCCGTGTTGATGTCGCTTGCGACACATTCAGTTTTTAGGCCAAGGGATTGAGCCAAAAGAAAGAGGGAATAAATTTCCTCCCCGCTCGAAGAAGCCGCACTCCAGATTCTTATGGGTTTTGAACCGAGATTTGCCCGGATTTCTGGCAGAATTTTGTCTTTTAAAAGCAAAAACTGAGATTCCTCGCGAAAAAAATAAGTCTCATTCACAGTGGAAGCGTTCAGAAGCACGCACAGTTCGTCTTTGTTGAGTCTGAGAAAAACCGAATATGGAACGCCTCCCAAATCGATTTCTTTCTTGCGTTTTTCAATAAAGTTCATAATTCCAACTTTATGACTCTCACGCGGAACGATTCCAGTCTGCTGAGTAATAATCGATATGATTTCAGCAAATTCTTTTTCTTCCATAATAAAATCCTCAAGTCTATGTCGGGACTGATCAAAAAATTATTGTCATTCCGAACTCGATTCGGAATCTCTGCACTATGGTACAGCGGAGATGCTGAAACAAAGCGAGCTCGGTAACGAGTGGCTCGAGTTCAGCATGACAAGTTTTACTTAACCAATTTCAAAATCGTTGGAGCAACTTCTCCACGAGGAAGAACTTTACTTGCCGCGTTCATTGCGATTGCGGCAGCTGGCATTCCGAAGACTTTGCAAGTGGACTTATCCTCGCAGATTGTGTAGCCTCCCGCATCAATAATTTCCTTGCAGCCTTCCGCACCGTCAGCGCCCATTCCTGTCATAAGGATTGCAAGGCAGCTCTGCTTGTAAAATTTTGCCGCAGAGCGAAAAAGTTTGTTCACGGCAGGGCGCAAGAACCGCTCAGGCGGCTCGTCAGAAAGTTTTAGAACCGGAAGACCATTTTTTACGCGGTCAATCACGAGATGCTTTTCGGCAGGAGCCAAATAAGCGTGACCGGGCTGGGCAATCTCGCCGTCTTTTGCAAGTGTTACGGGAATGTTCGGGCAAGTGTCGCTGAACCATTTAGCCATTTTATCGTCAGCTCCCACATCAAGATGCTGAGCGTACAAAACAGGAAGAGGAAAATTCTCGCCCAATCCCTGAAGCACAAGCTGAACGGCACTCGGTCCGCCTGTAGAAGCCCCAATGCAAAGAATCGTGAAGTTCTTCGAAGTCGGAAGTTCGTCTTTTTTTTCTGCTGCCGAACTGCCAGATGCTGAAGCAAGGTCAGCATGGCGAGTATTTTTGTTTGAACCAATTCCCTGGGATTGTTTTAACTCCGCAAGCAAATTTTTTACTTTGTCACTCATAACTAGTCCTCCACAATTTTGTAGTGGTTGAGCGTAGTCAAACCACCTGTAAGTTATGGAACCTCAAAAAACTGAAGTTTCTAAAGTTCCCTTATGGTCATTTAGACTACGCTCAATGACCGATTTTCTGTCGATTTTTAATCTTCTTTTTCTGTCAAATCTTCTTTCATTCTCTCCTCAATTGACTCAGAATCAAAGAAGGGAATTATTTTCGTTTTGTAGCGAATTCCGTCAACACGGATGTCCTGTTCCTCAGGTTCAAAGAACATTTCGATATTCGAAATATGAATGCCAAAATTGTCGTCCTTGCGCTTAAAGACAAGAACCGTGCCGCCTTTTATTTCGCTTTTTTCCTCGCCAGCCATTTTGAGAGTGTTCACCACAGTAAAAGGCGTTCCGTGACAGTTCACCACTCCCTCAATGTATTCCGGCACAAAAGGAAGTGGATGAATTTTTGCCGAATGCATGATTTCTTTGACGAGCAAAGTTTTTATTGCAAAAAAAGTTTCGCCCACCGAAAAAATCAGGTAAGTAAGATTTTCCTCAGGAACCTCACAAACCTCGTTGATTTCTGTCTCTGCCGGAACTGACGCAGAAACAAAACGGCCGTCTTTTCCGCCGCCAGCCAAGCTTCCTTTTTTGGGAGTCTCAAGTTCGTTATTCGCTGCTTGCATTGTTCAACTCCTCGCTGATTTTTCGCACATTCTCCGCCGCGTTAGAAATATTGTCCGTGGCAACCGAAAAATTCTCCACGCCCGAAGCAATTTCTTTGATTGCAATCAGAATCTGCTCGCTCGCGCTGGCCTGCTGCTGAATAATGTCCGCAATATCGTCCGCGCTTGTGGCCGTGATTTCAGCCGACTTTTTGATGTTGTTGAATTTTTCGTCCAGCCCGCGCGCGTTCTCGTAACCCAAATTGATTTTCTCAGTGCTGTTCTCCGAAGCCTGCAAAAGCGAATCCGAAGAATGCTGAATCTCGGTGATTTTCTCTTTGATTTCCCGTGTTCCGTCAATGATTCCGTCCGAAAGACGACGGATTTCGTTCGCAACGATTCGGAATGACTTTCCGGCCTCTCCTGCCGTACTTGCTTCAAGCTCCGCATTAAACGCGATGATTTTTGCCTGGTCCGCAACGTTGTTAATCAGCGTTACGATGTCCCAAATGCTTTCAATCTTTTCGCTCAGATTCTTGATTCCTGAGATAGTTTTCTGGTTCGCGTCAAAAATTTCGTGAAGTTGCTTTACGTTAAGCTCAATTTGAGCAACGCCGTCCACAACGTCGGAAGAAGTGCTGTTCGCCTGCCCCGAAACTTCCTTAATTTTTCGCGAAATATTCTCCGAAAGGTCGTTCGTGTCTTCCATCGTGGCAACGATTTCTTTTACCGCCGCATTTGAATCCTGACTCGTCGCCGCAGTCTCCTTTGCCGAGACTACGAGATTCTGCGCTTCCTCAAAAAGATTCGCGCTAATTCTGTGTTCCTTTTCCTGGGAAGCCTGGATTTGCCCCATGTTCTCGCGAATCTGTTCCATCGCCTTGTGCTCTTTTTCTTGCGCCTCACGAATCTGAGCCATAAGAGTTTTAAGTTTTAAGATGATAATTATAAAAACCGCAAAAATAATTGCGCTTATCGAAAGAATTATCGTGATCCTTCGGGCAATCAGTTTGATGATGAACGAAATTTCAAAATCACAGCCTATAAAGCCAACGTTTTTTCCTTTTGAATTTTTAATCGCCTTGTAAGTGCTTACGGTCCAGCCCCACCCTTCCTGGTAAACCATCCCGGAACTCGTCAATTCGCCGGTTTTCATCGTTATGAACGGGGCCTTGCTCCAAGCCTCAATATCCTCCTCCGTTCCCATTGGCGAAAAATTTTCTTCATCGCTCGGATCGCAACTTCCGTCGATTATGTAGCGATACGTTGTACCAGACACGGGGCTCATCGTAAACAAATATGCACAGCCAACGGATTGAGCCACATCAAACATCCACAGGCGCGTTTCTTCCGCCCACGGGTCGTCCTTGTCAAGCGTGGAAGTAAGATTTTCAAATTTGTCGCCATCAATGTATTCAAAAACTTTTTCCACAACAGGAATTCCCTGCATTTTAGAAAACTGCTCTGCTGTTTTTATAATGCTCACTGCAGAAAGAATTACGACCACTACAAGGGCTGCAAGAATTCCGACGGCATAAAATGCAAAGATTTTGAGATTCATCTGTTTGCGGTTGTCTGGAAAAGCAACCTCACTCTCATTATTCTTGATTTGCATTGTTCAATCCCTCCGATATTTTTCTAACATTCTCCGCAGTTCCTGAAATATTGTCCGTAGCCACCGTAAAATTCTCAATGCCATTGGCAATTTCCTTAATGGCAATAAGAATCTGCTCGCTCGCAGTTGCCTGCTGCTGAATGATGTCCGCAATATCATCCGCGCTCTTTGCAGTGATTTCAGCGGACTTTTTTATGTTGTTGAATTTCTTGTCCAAATCCCGTGCGTTCTCATAGCCCTCGTTGATTTTTTCTGTGCTGCTTTGCGAAGCAAGTATAAGAGAATCTGAAGAATGCTGAACTTCGGTGATTTTTTCTTTAATCTCCCGCGTTCCCTCAATAATTCCGTCCGAAAGACGACGGATTTCGTTCGCAACAATTCGGAACGATTTTCCGGCCTCTCCTGCCGAACTTGCTTCAAGCTCCGCATTAAACGCTATGATTTTTGCCTGGTCAGCAACGTTGTTAATGAGCGAAACGATGTCCCAAATGCTCTCAATCTTTTCGCTCAGATTTTTCATGCCTTCTATAGTTTTTTGATTCGCGGCAAAAATTTCATGAAGCTGCTTTACGTTAAGCTCAATTTGATTGACGCCCTCAACAACGTCAGAAGATGTAGTGCTTGCCACGCTCGAAACATCCTTGATTTTACGCGAAATGTTTTCGGAAAGGTCGTTCGTGTCTTCCATTGTGGCAACGATTTCTTTTACCGCCGCACTTGAATCCTGGCTCGTCGCCGCAGTTTCCTTTGCCGAAACAGCAAGATTTTGGGCTTCCTGAAAAAGACGCATACCCATTTCACGCTCCTTTGTCTGATTCTCGCGCTCTTTTTCCTGTGACAACCGGATTTGCGACATCATAATCTGGAGCTTTGTTATGAAGATAACAAAAATAGAAAAAATCACTTCCGCAATAATAAGTATTATGAGGAGTGTAGAACTTTCCCGCAGTTTTTCATCATAAATTGACTCGGTGGCGAGCAAATACCAGCCATAACTTGGAAGGTAACGAATTACGCCGTATGTATTCTGATTAACCTGAAATTCATACAATCCTCCGCCAGTCTTTGAAAGCTCTTTTGATTTTCGCATCACGTGGTCAAAATCAGCTTCGTCGGAGTAAAGTTTGTTAATAAGTTTTTTGTCAACCAAAACCTGCTTGTCCTTTGCCCCCGTAACTTCTTTTGACTCGTTAAAGAAGTACATGTCAATCTCATCTCCAAGATGCTCGTAGCACTTTCCAATAAAATTGTCCAATTCAATGCCGGTTCCGACCATGCCGACAGGCTTTTGGTTTTCATTGCGAACAACGGCGTTGAGCCACAGACAAGTCATGTTTAACTCGGCATTGTAGTTGATGTTAAAATTGTAGACTTCTGTTTCAAAAAGAGTCATCTTATACCAATAGTCAGTTGGGTTGTCTGGATTTATGGTGTATGAATATTCCATCGCATTCCAGAATTCTTTGTCGATGTCGTTCGCCCAGAAAATCATGTGCGAAGTGAAGGCATCCTGAAAACTTTTAAATTCAGTCATGGCGCGGGAACGATTTTCATTACTCTGCGGTTTTTTGAAAAACTGAATGACAGTTGGAGAAGTGGCAAGTTTTTTTGCAAGCGCAATTTCTGGCTGAAGGTAGTCTTCCATCATGATTCCTTTGCGGCTCACTTCGTCCCTTAGTTTTTGGGAAATACTCCGACGTGCCATTTGCTTTGAAACCATGACGAAAACAGTTCCCAAAACAACAGCCATTACTAAAATCAATAAAAAGGAGATTATATAAATTTTATTGATAGACATAAAAAAACTGCGTTTGCTCTTCATAATAAATTTTTCCATCTTTATTTACATAAAAAACTAGAATTTTTTATCCGTGCCAATCTTCACTGCTTGCATTATTCAAATCCTCGCTGATTTTTCGAACGTTTTCCGCCGCAGTAGAAATATTGTCCGTGGCAACAGTAAAATTCTCCACGCCCGAAGCAATTTCCTTGATTGCAATCAGAATCTGCTCGCTCGCGCTGGCCTGCTGCTGAATAATGTCCGCAATATCGTCCGCGCTCTTCGCAGTGATTTCTGCCGACTTTTTGATGTTGTTGAATTTTTCGTCCAGCCCGCGCGCGTTCTCGTAGCCCTCGTTGATTTTTGCGGTGCTACTTTCCGACGCAAGAATCAGCGAGTCCGAAGAATGCTGAACTTCGGTGATTTTTTCTTTGATTTCCCGCGTTCCGTCAATAATTCCGTCCGAAAGACGACGGATTTCATTCGCAACGATTCTAAAGGATTTTCCGGCCTCGCCAGCCGAACTCGCCTCAAGCTCCGCATTGAACGCAATGATTTTTGCCTGGTCAGCAACGTTGTTAATAAGCGAAACAATGTCCCAGATGCTCTCAATTTTTTCGCTTAAGATTTTGATTCCTTCTATTGTTCCCTGGTTTGCGTCAAAAATCTCGTGAAGCTGCCTTACGTTCAGGTCAAGCTGGGCCACTCCGTCAACTACATCAGACGAAGTGTTGTTCGCAACGCTGGAAACATCCTTGATTTTTCGAGAAATATTTTCCGAAAGGTCGTTCGTGTCTTCCATCGTGGCAACGATTTCTTTTACCGCCGCACTTGAATCCTGGCTCGTCGCCGCAGTTTCCTTTGCCGAAACTACAAGATTCTGCGCTTCCTCAAAAAGTTCCGCGCTGATTCGGTGTTCCTTATCCTGCGAAACACGGATTTGCATAATCGTTTCGCTCAATTTTTCGCTGAACGTGTTGAATCCTTCCGCAACGTCGCCAATTTCGTCCTTGCTTGAAATCTCAATTTTCTTTAGCTCTTCGCTTTTTCCAGCAACAAGCAGTTCTGAATTTTCGCCAATAATCGAACAAATTTTCGTAATCGGATTTGAAATTCTTTTTGCCAGCAAAACAACAATTACAATGGCGATTACAAGCGCGCCTCCGGCAATCCAAAGCATCATCCGAATAATTCGGTACATAACAGAAAAAGCAGATTTTGTATCCTGAACCGTAATCACGCCCCAGTTTGCAGAATTTCCTTTGAGTTTTACTGGTGACCATGCCACAAAAGATTCGGTTCCGTTCATATCAACCTGGGCTGTTCCGCTTTTTCCAGAAAGAAGCATTTCTATTGCATCAGACAATTTTGAATCCACTTCAAATGCTTCTTCTTTCGTTACGATTTGATTCAATTCATCCTTTTTAACAGAACCGTCCGCATTTTTTTCGCTTACAGTGTGCGTCATCGTCTTGTAATTGTACAATTCTTCTATAAAGTGATGATTTGGATGCGCAACAACAACGCCCTCGCCGTCAATAATGAACGAATATTTTCCGCTGGACTTGGAAGTGTATTTTCCAACAAGCGAAGTAAGATAATCCAATTTCAAATCAGAACAAGAATATGCCAAAAGCTCATTATCCGACATAATCGGAACAAAAATGGACGCGCACGGCATATTCGTAGAAACGGAATAATATGATTTTGAAATGAACGGCATTTTTGTTGCTTGCATCTGCTTGAACCACCAGCGGGTACTTCTGTCGCCGCAATTCCCGGACGAACGAGCAGTCTGCATTCCTGCCATGTTAACGATATACGCAAGTTCTATATACGGATTTCGTTCCACTGCAGAAACAAGAACGGGCGCTTGCTCATTGCCGTCCATTCCAATTATGTGCGGGTTGTGCCCAACTTCGTCGGTAATGTTATACGCGCCGTCCATAAAATTCGTAACGGATTCCGCAATATAAGAAGCTGTATCTGCATTCTGAGCGCAAATTTCTTCCGTATAAGAAGAAGAAAAAGTATAACTGACGCTACCAATAATCAGAACTGTAAGACACACAAGAATCACAACAACTGGTAAAAGGATTTGCTTCAGAATCGAGTTTTTCCTAGTCATCAAATCTCCTTAAAAATTCCGATTTTTCATCATTGGTCAAAAACGAAGCCACAAACGAATTTTTTGCAATTTGCTTGAGTTCTTCCACGCTGAAGCCGATTTCGGTGTATGCGTTCCAATATTCGTCCAAAAGTTCCACGCCAAAGAAAAGCGGGTCGTCGGAGTTGAGCGTAACAAGGATTCCTTTGTTGAAGAACGTGCGGATTGGATGCTCAGCGAGATTTTTTACATATTTTTTTGTAAAAACATTGCTTGTTGGGCAAACTTCAAGAGGAATTTTTCGTTCCACAAGAGTCTGCATAAGTTTTTCATCCTGAATTGCCGAAATTCCGTGACCGATTCGGGCGGCTTTACAAATTTTGATTGCATCCCAGATTGATTCGGGGCCAACGTCCTCGCCCGCATGGGCCACGGTGAATAAATTTTGAGAACGGGCTTTATCAAAAACCTTTTCAAACAGTTTGGCAGGCCCCTTCTGTTCCGAGCCGCCAAGCCCAATTCCGATAATCTCAGGAATCATGTTCAAAAGCAAAAGCTGAAGATTCTTCTCGGCATTCTCGTAGCCAAAGGTTCTAGACACGTCGATTAAGAGCCGAATTTTTATTCCTGTGTCGGAGTTGATTTTGCGGATATTTCGGCTGTAAGTTTCTACCATATCAGAAAAATTCCAGCCTTTTTTGATGAATGCACTGGGAGCGGCAAAAACTTCCGCATAAGAAATACCATTCCGAACAAGATAATCTTTTAAATCTGCAAAGACATAATCAAAATCCGCAGGGCTTTCATACAAATCCTGAACCGCAAGATACGCCTGAATAAATCCGTTCAGATCTGAATAAGTAAAAATCTTTGCAATTTCAGAATCAGCCTGCACATCGCTCAGTCCGCTGTGTTTGCGCTCATAGAAATAGCGAATTGTCTTTTTGCTGATAACGGCCTCCAAATGCAGATGAAGTTCCGCTTTTGTAAGAACCTTAAACGAACTGTAGAATTCTTCTTTTGTCATATTTTTACCTTTGCAAATAAAAAAACGCTGTCAATATCGAACGATAATATTATAGCATAGATTCAAGTAAAATAAAGAAAAAATTAAGGAAACGCTGTAAGTTGACTTTTGGAGTTCGAGTTGATTTTGTGCGTTTCCCACAAGTTTTGCTTCGCAAAACTCGTGCTTTGGTGGGTGCAGTTAGTAAGGGTTTCAAACTCGCCGCGACAAGCACGGCGGCGAGTTTGAGGTTGGTTTTTATTGCTCGTGCGGCGCTCGCAATGCAAGTTGGTTGTTAAGTGTTTTTTTGGTGGTCGGTGCAACTTGCATGGGGAAGGCAAGAACGCTGTAAGTTGACTTTTGGAGTTCGAGTTGACGTTGTGCGTTTCCCACAAGTTTTGCAGTGGCAAAACTCGTGCTTTGGTGGGAACACTTGCAGAGGTTTTAAAATCGTGG
>NZ_JPUF01000084.1 GCF_014737315.1 Treponema zioleckii
AAAAAACGTTTTTGTTCACGCGGTGCAAGGTGCAAGGAAAATTATTGATGCCGCAAAGCGGCTCACCTTGCAAACGTTCACAAAAGCCGTTTTTTCGCTCCCGTTCCGACAATTTTTTTGTCAACTTTCAGTTTCTTATTCTTTGCTTTTTTTTACAAATTTATGCAACTTGAATTCTTTCCGTTTTCTTTTGATTTGTAGAGAGCTAAATCCGCGCGGGAGAGAACGTCATCGGATTGTTTGTCTTTTTTTGAAAAATACGAGAAACCGAGCGAAACCGTAACATTCGTTTCTTTTCCGCCAAAATTGAATTTTGTGTTCTGCACAGAATTCAATAATTTTTCTGCAAAATTCGGAATCACTTCCGGCTTCATGCCGTCAAAAATCCCGATGAATTCGTCTCCGCCCCAACGAATAATTTTGTCGTTTGTACGGCAATTTACGTAAATCGTATCAATTATTTTCTTTAGCACTTGGTCGCCAGCTTCGTGACCGTAAGTGTCATTCACTGACTTAAAATTATCAACATCGAGCATCATTATTGCGGGGCTTGGCAGACCGCGCATAAAATTTATATATCCGTGTTCAAGTTCTTCAATGCCGAATTGTCGTGAATTTGCTCCGGTTAGTGCATCCCAGTTTACTTTTGAATCGAGAATCTTTACGCGGGATTTGAGTTTTTTGCGTTCGAACATTAACTGAATCGAAAGAATAATTATGACAACTATTGCGGTTATTACGCAAATCGGGATTATTGCTTTTAAAATTCCGTTTGTCACGGTTTTTATGATTTTAATTTCCCGTGCTACGAAAACCATTCCTGCGATTGTTCCGTCTGCATTTTTTAAAGGAGAATAAACCGCGTAAAAGTCTGTTCCTCTTACTTCTACCTGTCCGATGAACATTTTGCCGTCCTTCAAAACAGTTTTTTCAATTTCGCGGTTATTGATTTTTGTTCCCAAAACTCCGCGCAATGTGCTGGCTTGTCTTACGTCCCCCCTAAAAATTGTGCAGTCAACACCGTATTCGTTTATTAGGTTTATAAATTTGTCGGTCGTAACATCATAAGTAAGAATGAGATAGCCTACTATTTTTCCGTCTGCGTTCCTTATTTCTGAGGCATAAAATTCAGAAAATGGAAGTGTGCCGAGTGTTGCGTAAGTTAGAACCGGTCGTTCCAAGAGTGCGCTTTTTAGCGTTGCTAGAGGAAATTTTGTTCCTACCATCACTTGCGGGCTTGTCGTTGAGATTATGTTAAAATCTTTATCTGTTACTAAGATTGCGTTTGAAAAAAATGTTTTTTTTAAGTGGCTGAGTTGATTTTGAATTGATTCTAAATTTTTCTTCTCAACGGCTTCGATGAGCTTTTGAGATTCTGCCATGATTTTTGTGCTGGCTTGATAAGTTTGTCCCCAGGCATTCATGTTCGCTTGGATTCCATGCGTAATGTGGGCAAGTTCCGTGTTCGTTGTTTTTATAAAATCTTTTTCGAAGGCTTTGAGCGATATTGATATGATTATGCTCACCGTAACGACAATTGAGAAACTTAAAAATCCAAAAAGTTTTAGGTCTGAAAAATGCTTTTTAATCTTCATATTGTGAATATCCGTAATTTCTATTCAGAGAGAACTGTTTTTATCTCTACAAATTCCGAAAACAGGAGAATAGTCAAAAATGTTACAGACAATCTTGCATAATTTTGAGATGGCTAGATTTTTCTTGTTACGGCCTGCCATAAAAAATCTATTTTGTGTTATCGAGTTCATTTTTTCGACTTCCATGAGCTTTTCCGCTCAAAGTGCGATGTTCGCTATATTTTGCTTGCGCTGTTTATGCCGTGTGAAAAGTTTTTGACTGATAGGTCGAATGTCGAGTTTTTAAGCCAGTGTAAAAAAATGCGTCCACTACCAGAAAAGCTCGTCTGTTGCGCCAAGCTGAAGGTAATAGGAATCCGACTGCGCTCGTTTGCGAACCTTCAGAAAGGCCGTACTCAGTTTTGCTTTGCAAAACTGATAGGAACGACAAAACAATTTTTATGAACCATGCATAGAATGCTGTCGTTCCCCTTTTCTTCCCGTTACCGCATTTTTTATTTGGTCGTGAAACTCGAAATTGAACCTGATATATTCACAAGAATTTTGCTTTGCCATATCAGTAAAATTGTAACATGAACAAAGCAAAATTCAAAGAAAATACAATTTAATTTAATTTAATTTTTGGATTCGAAGATTCGAGCGAATTAGAGATACCGAGATTCTTGCGTTTGCTGAAATTCGTTGAGCTGGTTAGAATCTAAATGCATCGAATTTATGGAAGGTATTCTTTATTTATATTCCGAAGCGCTTCAAAAATCTTTTCTTTTGCTCGTCTGTCCCCATTCGTGAGTGCCTGTAACCTTGCTCTGGCATCTTTTCTTCCGGAGTTATCCTGATACATACATGTGCAAGTTGTGCTTATGTAACCAGATGCGGCTGCATGTTCCTTAATTGTTTCTACGTCTGCATAGCAAAGTGGACGGATTATTGAAAGCGGGTACTTCTGGTAGTTCAGTCGAGGTGGCATTGTAGAAAGTTCACCTTTTCGGAGCACATTCATAAGAAGTGTTTCCAGAATGTCGTCCAAATGGTGGCCGAGTGCGATTTTGTTGTAGCCGTGTTTTAGGGCGTAATGAACAAGTTCGTTTCTGCGTTGTTGGCTGCACCAGTAGCAACTCATTTTGAATCCCTCTTTTACACGATTTTCCACATCCACAAAATAATTTAACGTATCAACGTTCCATTCTCTCATCTGCTCCCGTAAGCGTGGACTCATTGTGCATGCTTCGAAGTCTGTTTCGATGTGAATTGCCGTAAAAGAAAAATCAGCACCTTTGCGTTTAAGACGATTTGAAAAATATTCAACGAGTGCCGTAGAATCTTTTCCGCCGGAAGCTCCGATTAGAATTCGGTCTCCCTTTTCTATCATCTTATAATCAAAAACTGCTTTATCGATAATACTGAATAATTTTGGCTGTCCCATGAAAGTAAGTTTAGCAGAATTGCGTGACTTTTGGAAACACCGGAATGGGCACTTTTATTTGGAAGACTCTAAAAGCTTACCTTTTTTGAGTCAACTTTTAAAATGCCCATTTTTTTTGAGTTCGTTACCATTTTGAAGTGTCGCAGAGTTCTATTGTTTCTCCACGGAGACCGTCTGTCTCAAAAATGATAATTTCGTTCTTGCCTTTTTTTAAAAGCGGGGCAGGAATGTAGAGTTTTGTCTGCGGGCCTTTTTTCCAGAATCGTCCGATGTTGAATCCGTTTACGAATGCACAGCCTTTTCCCCAGCCTTTGAATTTGAGGAACGTGTCTCCCGTTTCTTCTGCGTCAAATTCAAATCTGAAGAAAGCCGGATTTTCGGATTTTGGTCTGCTTTCCCAGATTCCTTTTGTTTTGAGAATGTTCATCTGTTCTTCGTCGAGCGGGAGCGTGTACTCTTCCCAGCCAAAATGCTTGTGACCGTTGATTATAACGTCATCGGTAATTCCTTTTGTTTGGTCTTCAAGTTTGTGCCCAAAATTTACGCGGCCCATGTTTTCTACGAGGAAGGAAAGTTCTGCTCCTGTTTCTCCGCCAAGCTTCCAGACTTTGCCTTCAACAAAACTGAGCGGCCAGGTTCCGTGTCCTTCCGAGCAGATTTCTTTGTCGTATGCGGTAAAGACTTTCTTTTGGTTTGAAAATCCGTGAACGCGGTCGTTGCATCGCTTAAAAATCAAAGTGTTGGCTTTTTCGTCTTCTTCCATTTTTGTTTTGTAAAGAATGTAGCCGTAATTCTGGCCTGCTTCTTCCATGCTTTTTGGAGAGAGCGAAGTTTTCTTTTGCGAAATTAGTTCAAGATTTTGGAACAAATCCGCTGTCTGAGAGTAGGCGATTTTGCCGTAAGCGATTTTTTTGATTTTCGTGCTGAATTCAACATCTGGAACGTTTACGTATTTTTTTGCAATCTCACGGAAAGCCTGATATTTTTTTGTAAAGCTTCCGTCCTCGCTCAAAGGCGCGTCGTAGTCGTAGCTCGTCGTGTCCGGGGTGAGTTTTCCGTAGTAGTTCGCTCCGTTCATAAAGCCGAAGTTAGTTCCGCCGTGGAACATGTAGATATTGATGTTGTGACCGTTTTTTATTGTGTATTCATAATCTTTTTTGTTCACGCTCAAAATTGAACGCATTTTTATGCGGTTTCCCCATGCGTCAAACCAGCCTGCCCAGAATTCCATGCACATTAAAGGCTGATTTCCTTGCATTTGCGGCTTCATTATTGCGAATTTTTTTTCGCAGCCAGAACCAAAGTTTCCCGTCGGCAGAATTCCTTTGAGCTGACCCGTTTTGAATGCAGCTCCCCAAGGTCCGTCTGACGTTACGAGCGGAACTGTTACGCCGAATTCTCGCATTGTGTCCGCAAGGAACTGGAGATATGCTTTGTCATTTCCGAAGTAGCCGTATTCGTTCTCAATCTGCATGAGAATTATTTTTCCGCCGTTCGTAATCTGGTATGGAACAAGTTTTGGAATGAGCACTTTATAGTAGTCTTTTATGTGGTCAAGGTACGGCTTGTACGAGCAGCGAAGACGCATTCCTTTTTCTGCAAAAAGCCATGCCGGAAGACCGCCGGCTTCCCATTCGGCACAAATGAACGGAGACGGTCTTATAATGACGTAAAGACCAAGCGATTGCGCTGTCTGAATGAATTTTTCAACATCGTGCATTCCGCTCCAGTTGAACTCGCCTTTTTTGGGTTCGTGAAAATTCCACGGAATGTATGTTTCGACTGTGTTGCAACCCATATTTTTGAGTTTTTCAAGTCTGTCCTGCCAATATTCTGGAACTACGCGAAAGTAATGAATTGACCCCGAAATGATTTGGAATGGTTTTCCGTCAAGATAAAATTTTTCTTTGATTTGGAAATCTGACATGCCAATCTCCTTTTTTGAATTGATAGTTATGCTATCAGTTTAACACACAAATTTTTTTAAAGCTAATAAACCGTTACGAAAATTGATGCTTCGACTCCGCTCAGCAACCAGAGGTTTTAGACACAGATACACACAGATGAGCACAGATGAAGTGAAAAGGTGCGATTGAGCACACGGTGGTTGAGTTTATCGAAACCACAACCAAATTAAGATGTGGACAGATTGATATAAAAACATAGGAGCAGGAAAACTTACCGAGCACGCAACGACTTGCAGGCGCTACTTATCCACTCGCATTCCCGGCTTTCCGTGGTTCCGCCATTCGGCTACATTGCTTCGCAACGCTTCGCGCCACTACAATCCGGGCTAGGCAAAACTCGTTGCGCAAACTACTTGAAAACGGAAAATTGAACGAGATAATTTTAAGTTGCAAAACCAGACCAAAAATCTGCATTGCTGGTAGTGGAGGCGCGGACAGCAGTGCAGATTTTTGCATTTGCAAGTTGACATTCGACCTAAAAATCAAAATACGATAAACTTGTTTTATGAAGAAGATTATTTTGATTTTGTGCGGCACGGCACTTTTGTTTTCGTGTAAAACTACGGAGGTTCAGCCTGTTCAGGAGGAGTCTGTAAAAAATGATAATTATATAGAAGAAAGTTCTCCTGATTTGCCTGAAGAAACTTTGCCTCCGGCCTTGGAGAGTGAGGAACTTGTAACTGCGGAAGAACTTCCTCCGGCGGCGGAAGAGTCTATTGGGGAAGCTGAAAAAACGGTGACAATAACAGAGGCGGAGGAGACTTCTTCCGAGACTGAAAGACCGATTCTTGACGGAGAACTGATTGTCGCAAAGCAGATTGTCGTTGAGGCGGATTCTTCGAGCAGCATTGTGGTTGACTGGCAAAACGACAAAAAAGCACGTGTGGCAAAGCCGACTTTTAGCGAAAAAGAATTGATTTATAAAACCGACGAGAACGGGGTGAGCTTAAAACTCAAAATCTTCTATCATCCTGAATCTCAAAAAAAGCAGGGAATCGTGATTTTTGTTCCTGGCGGGGATTTTTTGGATTGTGACATAAATTCCTTTGCCGATGAACGCA
Organism: Treponema zioleckii; assembly: GCF_014737315.1. Lineage (GTDB taxonomy): Bacteria > Spirochaetota > Spirochaetia > Treponematales > Treponemataceae > Treponema_D > Treponema_D zioleckii. The sequence goes on from NZ_JPUF01000084.1 coordinate 6,047, forward strand.
AGTATCTTTGCGAGAGCGGATTTGTGGTTGCGAGTATGGAATATCATACTGCCGAAAACGGAATTTACACGGATTCGTTAAAAGATATTTCTGACGCGATAATGTTTTTGCGGATGCATTTTAGGGATTTTAACGCGAACCCAACGAAAGTTGCCCTTTTTGGAACGTCGGCGGGCGGTTATCTTGCATCACTTTTTGCCTGCATGGATTCGTCAATGATAACGTGCGTGGTGGATTTTTACGGTTATTCTGACCTTACGCGGATTGCGGACGATTTTGATGAAGAGACAAAATCAAAGCACAGAGCTTACAATGCCAGCGAAGCCTTGTTTGTGAACGGCAAAGAAAGTCGCACCGGAATTTTTGAGAATGCGCAGAACGCACTGAACTCAAATCCGCTCACTTACGTTGGCGGAGATGAAGTTCCGTTCCTTTTTATGCACGGTACTGCTGATAAAGTTGTTTCGCCAAGCCAGACTGTGATTTTGCATAATTCACTTCTTTCAAAAGGAGTTCGTTCGGTAAGATGCTCGCTCGTGGGGGTCGGTCATGGAGACGCTAGTTTTAGCTCCGAAAGTGCCCTCGGCATGGTCGTCGATTTTTTGAGCGACAATTTTAATCCGCAAAAAAGCCTGTTGCAGAAGTGAGGCTTCAACAGGCTTAATCATTTGAACTGTGATTAGTGACTGGAATTTTCCGTGAACCACGCCTTCATTGTGTCTGTTATGCGGACAAGTTCTTCTTCTGTGATTATGTAAGGAACCATTCCGTACATGTAACGGACAAATGGCCGGGCAAAGATTCCGCGCTTGTAAGCAAATTCCGGGAATCCTTTGAGGGTTTCGCTTTTTTTCACTTCTATGCAGAAAGCGCCTCCCATTACACGAATGTCGGCAATTCGAGGGTCTTCAAAGCCCAAAAGTTCACGCTTTGCAATTTCTTCAATTTTCTTTATTTTAGAAAGGTAGTCTTCCCGCTCAAAAATCTCGATGGACTTTAGGGCAAGTGCGCAGGCTACCGGATTTGCCATGAATGTTGGGCCGTGCATAAAAGCCAAATCCTGAGAGTCGCCGTAAAAACCGTCAAAGATTTTTTTGCTTGCGGCGGTTAGCGCATGGCCTATATATCCTCCGGTAAGTGCTTTTCCGAGCACCAGAATGTCTGGCAGAACCAAGTCTGACACGAACCTGTTTCCAGTTCGGCCAAATCCTGTTGCAACTTCGTCAAAAATCAGAACGACATCGTATTTGTCGCAAAGTTCCCTGGCCCTTTTTAAGAATGAAATATCATACATTCTGATTCCGCCGGCACCTTGCAAAAGAGGCTCCACAATGAAGCATGAAAGCTGCTCTCCAAAATCGCAGAAAGCTTTTTCAAGGTCTGGAATTTTGGTCTGGATATGAATCACGTCTGGATTTTTAGGAAATGCACTGTGATAATCTTCATCATCACCCACTGCCATTGTCATAAATGTGTCGCCGTGGTAGGCATTTTTTAAGGCAAGAATTTTTTTTCTGTTTTGTCCGCGGTTTTTGTTGAATTGCATTGCCATTTTTAGTGCAACTTCAACGCCAACGCTTCCTGAATCAGAAAAAAAGTAATAGTTCAAATCTCCCGGAAGATAGCTTTCAAGTTTTTCGGAAAGTTTTTCCACAGGTTCGTGGCTGAGTCCTGCCAGCATACAGTGGGAAAATTTGTCAATCTGATTCTTCATGGCTTGGTTCAGTTCCTGGTTCTTGTAGCCGTGAATCATGCACCACCAGGAAGAAATTGAATCTATCAGATTTTTGTCGCTGGTTTTAAGATAAACGCCTTCCGCGTCAATTATTTTATATGGCGTTTTTAGATTTTTCATTTGCGCGTATGGATACCAAATCATATTTTCCTCCAGATTTCTTTCATTATTAAAGCTGATTTTTCTATTTCTTCTTGTGAGTGAGCCGCCGTAACGGTAAGCCGTATTCTGGAAGTTCCTTCGGGAACGGAAGGCGGCCTTATTGCACTGAGCATAATTCCGTTCTCGCGGCAAAGTTTTGCAAAGTTCAAGGCTTTTTGGGAGCTTCCTGTGAGGATTGGAATTATTGGTGTGCAGCCCTGCACGATTGGAAGACCAGCTTTTTCCAGAAGGCTTCGCATGAGTTTTGTGTTTTCCCGCAGTTTTTCCATAAGAGCGTTCCCCTTAGAAGAATCCGAAAGCACTGCCAAAGCCTGATTTGCGGCGGCGGCCACCATCGGCGGAAGCGAAGTTGAGAATATGAATGGGCGGGCTTTATTCACAAGGTAGTCACGGATTTCATTTGAGCAGGCCGCGTAACCACCTTCGGATGCAAGGGCTTTGCTCAGAGTTCCGATTTGCACGTCGATTCCGCCGTTTATTCCAAAATGCTCGGCAGTTCCTCTGCCAGTTTTTCCGATTACGCCCAGAGCATGGGCATCATCCACAATTAGGCAAAAATCATGTTTTGCTTTAAGATTCAGCAAACTTGGCAAATCAACTATGTCTCCGTCCATGCTAAAAACTCCGTCCGTCACTACGAAACGCTGTCCGTCAGCTGGAACGGGCGTTTGTTCCAAGAGTTTTTCAAGATGATTCATGTCGTTGTGCTCGTAAATTAAAATCTTCGCACCGGATATTCTGCATCCGTCAATTATTGAAGCATGATTCAGTCGGTCTGAAAAAATTACAGAAGATTTGTCTGCAAGCGCATAAAGGACTCCCAGATTTGTCATGTAACCTGTGTTGAATACAAGGGCTGACTCTGTGTGCTTAAAGTCTGCGATGTTTTTTTCAAGAAGTGAAAGCTCAAAAGAAGCGCCGCTTGTAAGCCTTGAGCCAGTGGAGCCTGTTCCAAAACTAACGGCAGCTCTTGCCGCGTCCATTACGGATTTTTCGTGGGTAAGCCCAAGATAATTGTTTGATGAAAAAACAACGTATTCTTTTCCCTGCCCATCGATTCCGCGTGTTGCAGAAAGCATTCTCAAATCATTTATGGAGCGAAAATTTTCGCTTTTTTTTATAGCAAGAAGATTTTCGTTGATTCTTGAAATTTTCATTCGTAAAGTCCTGCCAATGTCTCAAAATCCATGGCCAAATCGTTGTCTCCATCACTAACCAAAGCAAGCGTTTTTAGCCCTGTCATCTTCTCGCACATGTAAATGTTGTCTTCCTGCATAATGTTTCCTTTGTGAAAGTGGTTAAAAATGATTCCTTTTATGCCAAGATTTTTTGCTGCCATGTAATTTGCCGTAAGAACAAGGGAGTTGATTGTTCCAAGTCCCGCGTCCGCCACGATTATTGAATTGAGAGCGAGATTTCGGATTATATCTTCCAAAAAAAGAACTGGTCTTTTTCCCTCTTTGTCATAGTCAATTGGACAAAGAATTCCGCCGCTTCCTTCCATCGTCAAATAATCAAATTCGCTTTGCAAAGCTAAAAATCCGCTCTTAACCACATCCATTGAAACCGGATTTCCCTCGACTCTCGAAGCCAAATGTGGCGAATAGGCATTTTCATAAACATAAGGGCACATTGATTCAAGGCTCTGCTCTATTCCAGAAATTTCTTTTACGAATTTTGCATCGCCGGGAATTAGATTTCCGTTTTTGTCACGGAGATTTCCGCTCATTGCGGCTTTGTAATAGCCGGCTTTTGCTTTTGAGGCCAGTTTTTTAACGATAAGAGCCGACACAAAAGTCTTTCCAATGTCGGTTCCTGTTCCAGTTATAAATAGATTTTTGCTCATACTTCCACCAGCACAACTTTGTTTTGAAGATAATCGATATAGCTTTCCACATTTGTTCCAGGCGCAACGAAAAATACTCTTCCGCCAATAAAATCTCCCAGTTCCTTCATAACAGAAATCCTGCAGTAGCCGAATTTTGGAGAGGCGACGTAGCCTGTAACATAATCCGGGTCATCCGACCAGCAAAGTTCCGCAACGCTTCCTTTGCAAGAAGCCACTTTTGAAGCCAGAACCAAAGCTTCCCGCACGTGCTCGCCAGAAAGTCCGAGGGCAGAAAGCTTTTCTTCGTAATTGTTGCTTAAAGCCACGTCCATGTTGGAACAGCGCACCCCGCGCTCGCCAAAAACGTCAAGCCGTTCGCCCGTAACAGAATCCAGAATCATTGCGCCACGCATTGAATCAGAAAGACTTTCCAAAGCCAAAAAAGCTTTTTCAACGGCTTTGGGAGTCACACCGATTCTTACAAGCTCTTTTCGGGCAAAAAGCCTTCCTTCGTCTTTTGTGGCACTTTTATGCGAATAAACAGAAAGTAGTTTTGTGCGGGCTGCTTGCTCCTCGCTGATTTCCTGAATCTTCACATTTATAAAATCAGCTTTTCCCCGCTGATGACTTCTTGCTCGCTCAAGGAGGGACAGCACAGTTTTTTCCACGTCGCATTCCTGAACAATCCGTTCCGCACCGGAAATATGCTTTCCTCCGTTGCCATTTTTACCGCCCAAACTTGAGCGCATTTTTATGCTAAACACAATCCACCTCTAAAATCGAACGGAAACAAGTTTATAAATCTGATTTTAGATTGTCAACCTGATTTTATTAATATTGGTTTACAATCTAAAATCATCGCGACTTTTCTCTCAGAAATTCTGCTAGTAGAAAAAAGTCTTGAATTCGGCTAGCATGAATCATCAAAAAAAGGACGTGGCTTTATGAATTTTGAAGAAAAAATAATTGCTTATCCCCCGGTGCATCCTGGAACAGACAGGACTTTTATCCGTTTTTATTCTGGAGAACCAGATTTAAAATCAATTTTTTATCCAGAAGGAAGCGAGAATCTTCCTCAGCGGATTTTTGTTACCGACACAACTGTAGGTTCGCTTCCTGCTTTGAGCGGATTTATCGACAACTTTAGGGGCGAGAATTATTCACGTGCAAAAATCGAAAACGGTTTTGTTGGCACGAACGGAAAAGACGTTCTTGCGATTTTGGGTGCTGGCGAACCTTTTAAGACAATCGAAAGCGTTCTTCAAATCGTAAAAGCCGCTTTGGACAACAATGCACAGCGTTCGGCGGTTTTCGTCGGAATCGGCGGTGGCGTAATTACAGACATGACGGCGTTTGCGGCATCAATTTTTAAGCGCGGAGCGCACTGCGAGCTTGTTCCGACGACTCTTCTCTCGATGGTTGACGCTGCTGTTGGCGGAAAGACTGGCTGCGATTTTGACGCTTACAAAAACATGATTGGTTCGTTCTTTCCGGCTCAAAAAATTCATATTTGTCCGTCGTTCATTCAGACTTTGCCAGATTTTGAGTATCGTTCTGGCATGGCGGAGGTCGTAAAGACTGCGCTTTTGTATTCAAAAGAACTTTTTGAAAAGCTTGAATCTTATCCAGAAATTCTTACCGACAAAAAAAATCCGCTTGTTGAAGAGGCAATAAAAATCAGTGTGGGATCAAAGGCCCGCGTTGTTGAGCAGGATTTGACCGAAAAAAATATTAGAATGCAGTTGAATCTCGGTCACACTTTTGGGCATGCGCTCGAAACTTGTGCGGGGCTTGGCGTAATAACTCATGGCGATGCTGTTGCCTGGGGAATGGGCCGTGCTGCGGAGCTTTCAAAAAAAATCGGGCTTTGCACGTCCGAGTACACTGAGCGAGTAAAAAACATGCTCTCTTCGTTCGGTTGGTGCGTTGAGCCTGTTCATCCTGTTCTAAAAAACAAAGTTCAGAATCCAAGCGAAATAGCTTCCATGATTTTTAACGCAATGATGAAAGATAAAAAGAATTCGTCTTCAAAAGTTCGGTTCGTCTTGCAGTCGCAAATTTGTGAGACTGTGATTACCGAAGTTCAAAAAGAAGACGTTCTTGATGTTTTGAGGTAGAAAATTGTCACAAACTGATTGCAATTTATATTTTGACTGGGCTGCGACCAGCCCTGCTGATCCAGAAATCTTACGTGAATCGCTCGAAATTTCTCTTTTGAACTACGCGAATCCGTCTTCCGCCCACAAAGTCGGCTTACAGGCGCGCACCGTTCTGGAAAATGCCCGTGAATTTTGTGCAAAGTCACTTGGAGTCAAAAAAAATCAGATTTTCTTTACGTCCGGCGGAACCGAAAGCGACCACTTGCCGCTTCTTTCGGTTTTGAATAAATCCACAAAGGGCCGTGTGATTCTGAGCGGAATTGAGCACCCTGCGTTGCGCGAGGAGTGTGCCAAATTAAAAATGCTCGGCTTTGACGTTGTTAGCGTGAATCCCGACAAAAACGGTTTTGTCTCTCCAGACGCTGTTGCTGAAAAACTTACCGGCGACACTCTTTTTGTGACTGTAATGGCTGTGAACAACGAGACCGGCTGTGTTCAGCCGATTTACAAGATTGCCGACAAAATTACCGAGCTTACGCAAGGAAAGCGACGTCCGCACTTTCATGTGGACTGCGTTCAGGCGGCTGGAAAAGTGCCGCTAAATCTTTCGCACCCCGGAATTGACAGTGCCGCTTTGAGCGCGCATAAAATTTGCGGTCCGCGCGGAATCGGTATTTTATACGCGTCAAAAGAATTCAGGAGTTTTCTTGTAGGCGGCGGGCAGGAGCAGAATATTCGGAGCGGAACCGAAAATCTTTTTGGAGCCGTCGCCTTCAGCAAAGTTCTTGAAAAATACTATTTGCGCGATGATTCTAATCTTGAGCGTTTTGAAGAACAAAAAAACTGGACGAAAGAGTTTTTGGGCAAAATAAAAGGTCTCAAAGGTTGTTCGATTGTTCCAGAAATTCGTGCAAACCTTGAAGATGATTCCGTGCAGGAAAAATTTTCTCCGTGGGTCGTTCAGGCGGCTTTTCACGGAATCCCAGGAAACGTTATGGTTCGTGCGCTCGATGCAAAGGGCATTTCGATTTCAACAGGAAGTGCTTGCTCAACGAAAAAGCAGGAGAGGCCGGTTCTTGCCGCAATGAATGCGTCTCGCGACGTTCAGGATACAGCCGTGCGATTCAGTTTTGGCCCATTGACCACTCACGACGGCATGAACGCCCTTTTTGAAGCCCTTCAAGATGTAGTTAGTACTTTTAATTGAACTTTCTCTTCAGAAGTAAAACTCAGTTCTGAAGCTGTTCCGCATGAATGGCAAGGGAAGCGTGATCATTCTAGCTAGGTTGGAGCAATCATCCTAGCTAGGTTTGAGTGACCGACCTAGCTAGAACAGTGAGACCATCCTGGCTAGGTTTGTGTGACCATCCTGGCTAGGCTTGTGAGACCATCCTAGCTAGGCTTGTGTGACCGTCCTAGCTAGGCTTGTGTGACCATCCTAGACAGTCTGGTGAGACCGTCCTGTACAGTCAGGTGTGACCGTTGCCATTCCGAACCTACTTCGAAGTCCTTCATACAAAATGCAGTATAGATGCCGAAATAAATTCGGCATGACGCAAGTTTTTAGACAAACTCTCCTTAGCGGTACTGTCATTCCGAACTTGATTCGGAATCCATGCAAATCGGTGGCAAGTCCGTTCTCGCCGCAGGCTTCCCACGAAAAATTGAGAATTGCGTTCGCCAGTCATGCCTTCAACAAAAAAACATACGGAGTTTTAAAAAATTCTCGGCGTGTTTTGGGGGAAAACTCGGCGTGTTTTAAAAAATTCTCCGTATGTTTTTGGGTAAAACTCGGCGTGTTTTTTTTGAAAAATCCAGTGTAATTCCGCCCTCTGCGCAATATAGTTGCTACGGCGACCTCCTGTGTTTCGGAATCTGCGAAAATCGGTGGCAATCCAGTTAAGTTCTGCAGAATTGAATCAACCAAGTTTTATATTGTTAATACTCATTTAAGAATTGTAATTTAGTATAAAAACTGCATGTGGATTAGCACAGCCCCTGCTTTGGGAGATTACATCCC
>NZ_JPUF01000085.1 GCF_014737315.1 Treponema zioleckii
GTTCATTCAAAAATTGCTGTTACAAAGTGAAAACGGGCTACTAGCTCAGGTGGTAGAGCACCGCCCTTTTAAGGCGGCTGTCGATGGTTCGAGTCCATCGTAGCTCAGAACCTTCGGGTTTTAGTTTGAACTTTGTTAATGCGGATTGGGCTACTAGCTCAGGTGGTAGAGCACCGCCCTTTTAAGGCGGCTGTCGATGGTTCGAGTCCATCGTAGCTCACAAAAGGAACTTTAACCAAGTCGAGTTGATTCGGCATGTGGTGAAGTTCCTTTTTTTTGATTTTTTTTATTTTTGAGCTGGAAAGATTTTTTGAAGCCTGTTTTGAACGGCTTCTTGCAGGAGAAAATAATGGCTATAAATCTGGAAAAAATGCGCAACATTGGAATCATGGCGCATATTGATGCAGGAAAAACTACGACTACAGAGCGAATCCTTTATTATACAGGAAAAATCCACAAAATCGGCGAGATTGACGACGGTGCCGCAACAATGGATTTTATGAAGCAGGAGCAGGAGCGAGGAATCACAATTGCTTCGGCTGCAATTACGACAACTTGGAAAAATCACACGATTAATATAATCGACACTCCAGGACACGTTGATTTTACGGCGGAAGTTGAGCGTTCTCTTCGTGTTCTTGACGGTGCTGTTGCGGTTATTTGTGCCGTTGACGGCGTTCAGCCGCAGACCGAGACCGTGTGGAAGCAGGCCGACGAGTTCAGCGTTCCGAGAATCTGTTTTGTAAACAAAATGGACCGAATCGGTGCGGATTTCTTCTACTGTCTAAAAGACATCAGCGAGAAATTCAGTGTGCCTACAATCGCTTTGCAGATTCCGATTGGTCAGGGCGAAAAATTCGAAGGGCTTATTGATCTTCTTACAATGAAGGAAATCCGCTGGAATCAGGACGATGACGGTGAGACTTTTACCGAAGTTGACGTGAGCGACGCTTACAAAGAAGAGGCTCAGAAATGGCGCGAAAAACTCATTGATGACGTTGCTTCTTACGACGATGAGTTGGGCGAGATTTATCTTGAAGGCGGAGAGATTACCAACGAAATGCTTAAAAAGGCTATTCGAAAGGGGACGATTGCTCGTTCGTTTGTTCCCTTCGTGCTTGGCTCTGCAAGACGGAATCAGGGCGTTCAGCCTTTAATTGACGCTGTAATCGACTATCTTCCTTCTCCGCTCGACGTTCCTCCTGCAAAGGGTGTTCACGTAAAGAAAGACAAAGAAGAAGATGTTGAGATTCCTTGTGACGAGAAAAAAATGCCTCTCGGTCTTGTGTTCAAAATTCAGCAGGATCGTGAAATGGGAGCATTGTGTTTCGTTCGCGTTTATTCTGGGAAATTTTCTGCTGGAAGCCAGGTTCTGAATGTTGCCAAGAAAAAGCGCGAGCGAATCAATAAAATTCTTCGAGTTAATGCAAATCACATGGAGCAGATGGATAGCGTTTCTGCTGGTGACATTGCCGTATTTGTTGGCTTGAAACTTGCGCAGACAGGTGACACGCTTGGTTCTGAGGGAATGCCAGTTCTTCTTGAAACCGTAAAGTTCCCGGAGCCGGTTATTTCTGTTGCGATTGAGCCAGAGTCTTTGAGTGATAAGGACAAGCTCGTTGAGACTCTTGCGGTTATGAGCCGCGAAGACCCGACGTTTACGAGCCACGAGGATGCCGAAACTGGTCAGCTCATTATTTCTGGAATGGGTGAGCTTCATCTTGACGTTCTCGTTACCCGCATGAAAGAAGATTTTGGCGTAAAAGCTCGTGTTGGCGCTCCTCAGGTAACTTACCGTGAGTCCGTAACTGGCGAGGCAGAGGAAACTTGTGAGTGGAGCAAGGTTCTTGGCGGAAAAGAGAATACAGCGGCCCTTACTATTAAAATCAAGCAGAACCAGCAGGGGGAAGGAAACACTTACCAGTGCGAAGTTCACAATAATCAGATTCCTGATGAGATTTACGAGGCTGTTAAGACTGGAATTGAGAATTCATTTGCATCTGGAATTCAGTACGGATATCCGTGTGCCGATGTGGGCGTAACTGTAACAAAAATTGACTACAACGAGCTTTCTTCAACTCCGATGGCATTTACTGCTTGTGCGGTACAGGCTTTTGACGAGGCTGCAAGAAAAGCCGCTCCGCAGATTTTGGAGCCGGTTATGAACGTTGATATTTCTTGCCCGCTTGAATTTGTTGGTGACGCAATCAGCCAGATGACTCAGCGTGGCGGAATGATTCAGGGGCAGGACTCTAAATCTTCTGGCGAGATTATTCACTGCATCGCGCCTATGGCAAAAATGTTCGGATTTAGTACGAACTTGCGTTCCGTAACTCAGGGACGTGCTAGCTTTAGCATGGAGTTCAGTCACTTCCAGGTAAAGCAGGGCGGTTTGGATAATTTCTAAAAAAAAGTGAAAAAAAATGAAAAAATCGAGTAAAACATATTGACCAAAAAGCACTTTGTGTATAATATATTTACTCGTTCGCGGGGATGGTGGAATTGGTAGACACGCTAGCTTGAGGTGCTAGTGGCGCAAGCTGTGCCTGTTCAAGTCAGGTTCTCCGCATGATAAGGACTTTCAGAAATGAAAGTCCTTTTTTTATGCCTGAGTGGGTGGTGGCGCAAGCTGCGGAAAAATCATAGATTTTTCCGAGACTCGGCTAAAAATGCTTTCGCATTTTTTTGTAAGTTTCGCTTCAACCGCCTCGCCGCCGGCAGCATAGCTTCCGTCGAGACTTGCTTTTCGACTCATCTCATGAGTCGAATTGCCTGTGGCAACCAGCTCGCTACCTGTTAAAGTCAGGTTCTCCGCATGATAGGCTTTCAGAAATGAAAGTCCTTTTTTTATGTCTGGACGTCGGTACATAAGTGGCGCAAGCTGCGTCAAAATCATAGATTTTTCCGAGACTCGGCTAAAAATGCTTTCGCATTTTTTTGAAGTTTCGCTTCAACCGCCTCGCTACCTGTTAAAGTCAGGTTCTCCGCTTTGAAGGGGACTAAAAAGTGCCGTCATGCCGAATCTATTTCGGCATCTGCACCATCTGTAGTGTACTAGCCCCCGAATCAAGTTCGGGGTGACAGTAGAAAATTGAGTTTTCAGACGGTTTTGGGGAAAAAGTACGGGCATGCTGAACTCTAGCACGCTCGTTATCGTGCTCGCTTTGATTCAGCATCTGTGTTTCGACTGCGCTCAAACACTGTACCTTGCACTGTATGAATAAAAAATGTTTTTTATTCATATACTTTTAAGATTTTTTTGCTAATCTTTCGTTATAAGCAAGAAGGATTTGGACGAAAATGAAAAATACTATATCTTTGAATAGGGTGGGGCTACAATTCAACCTCTATCTCATTTTGGACTGGCAAACTTGGGCTAGTGCTAAAAAATCAATTCCCTATCTAAAAAAGAATATCAATTCTAAAAACATCGTGATTGTATCTTCACCAAAAATTTTGGGCGAAGATTTGCTCGGCTGTGACTTCTTGGACGAAAACACTGTAGTAGAAGGTCTTTCTTTTGATTCTGTCCGTGAATACATAGAAAAACTTGGTGGGACTCCAAAAAATACAGGCTGGTACTTGCAGCAGTTCATAAAACTTGGCTTGTGCAGAAATTGCCAGAATGACTATTATCTTGTATGGGATGCGGACACGATTCCTCTAAACAAAATCGAGTTTTTTGACAAATCTGGAAAGCCGTTTTTTAATTTGAAGCGTGAATATTTTTATTCATATTTCCGTACAATCGAAAATCTTTTTGCAATCAAAAAATCAACAAAAGAATCGTTTATTTCTGAGCACATGATTTTTAACTCGGAAATTTGCCGTAACATGCTTAACCGAATCGAATCGAACGACAAATTTGAAGGCGAAAATTTTTGGCAGAAGATTCTTTGCGCCTCAGAACTTTTAAAGCCTGACTTTATAAAAAAAGACCAGCGTTTTTTTTCGGAGTTTGAGACGTTCGGAACGTTCTGTGACCATTTTTATCCGAATTTTTACGCGAAGCGAAAACTTCGAACTTTGCGTCATGGAACCGATTTTTTGGGGAAAAATCCGACTGACGAGGTTCTGGAGTGGGCGGCAAAGGATTTTGACACCGTGAGCTTTGAGGAATGGGGAATGCCGATTCCGGAGATGATTTTGATGATTGAGAATCCCGTTCACCGCACAAAAATCTCTTTTGCGAACACGATTAGGTTGTTCTTTAAGAAAGAGCGGCGAAAAATCTTTGAGAAATTCCCAAAAATCAACCACGAGCAGTTCAAGAATTTTTTTGAGAAGACAATTGCAAAGACGAATTTTGACTTTTTCTTCGGAAAAAAGCTCGCTTACGGTCAAAAATTCCACTGGGGCGAGCGAAGCCTGTTTTGGCGGATTCGTCCGCTCTACGTTACGAAGTGCCGTATTCAGCGGTATTGGCGACTTTTGACGTTCAAGTTTTAGGAAGAGAAATGCCTAAAGTTCATTTTATTCATATTTTTGAGGGGCAGAATTCTGGGGAGATGCTTTGTTCGCCTTATGACTATTTTGCCTCTGATTTTTGTGAGCGCTATGAATGTCTTTGCCACGATATTCGCACTCTGAACTTAAAAAAAATTGCACCCGACGATTGGGTGATTTTGGGCGGAGGCGGGCTTTTTGATGTTCGCGAGGATTTTCAGAAGACAATAAACGCTGTGCTTAATCGCACTTATAAAGTTATTTCGTGGGCTTGCGGGCATAACGCGCATAATGGGCGGACTGTTAATGAAAAAATCAAATACGAGAGTATTTTTTTATTTGACGGTGCGGGATTTTGGAATTTCTGGCGAAGAATATCTTCCGTGTGTTTCGTGCATGAATCCGTTGCTGGACATTTCGCTTCCTGCTGAGAGACGAATTGGAATAATCGAGCATCTTGATTTTCCGATTTTGGATTTTGACCTTCCCAAAATCTCGAATGCCCATTCTCCAATGTCAATCATGCGTTTTATTGCCTCTTCGGAGGTTATCGTAACAAATTCTTATCATTCGCTTTACTGGGCCACGCTGATGAAAAAGAAAACTGTTTTGTACAAGCCTTTTTCATCAAAATTTAAGAATTTGAAAATTCAATCTGTAATTTTTGATGGAAATCTTGATGATGCTGTTGCTGCCTCAAAAATCCATGAAAGTTATTTGTCTGAATGCAGAAAACTGAACGTTGATTTTGCCCATAAACTTTTGCGGATTATGAAAAAAATAGATTTTGGTGACTGATTATGAATATAAAAAATTTTATAAAACATTTGATTCCTGTTTCAAGAAGAAAATTCGATGTCGCAATTTCTCACCGTGATGAAAAAATTGCTGAATGTGATAGAAAAATCTTGGATTTGGAAAATTATGTGGAAAAACTTACTGAGCAATTTGAGCAGCTTTCTGAATTTTCTGCGCGGCTGGATGTAAAAATGACGGACGTTTTAAAGATTTCTGTTAAAGGTGCAGAAAAATGACGGAGATTTCTGAAAATACATCAAAGCGAATTACATCGCTCCGTTTTTTGCTTATGCTTTTTGTGATGATAAAGCACAATGCTCTTGTAAACGGACTGTTTATGGCAGAGTTGCCGTTTGATGAGTCAAAAGCTACTACATTCATAAAAGAATTTTTTGCGAACGGACTTGGAGAACTTGCGGTTCCTGTGTTTTTTATCTTTTCGGCCTATCTTTTTGCTATGTCCGAAGATACTTATTTTACAAAATTAAGAAAAAGATTTTATTCAATATTTGTGCCGTATTCGATTTGGACAGTTTTCTATTTTGGGGCTTGGATTGCTCTCAAAAAATTCTCTATTATCACAGGATTCGTCAATCCTTGCATGGATTTGCATGAATGGACTTTCCGGGATTATTTTTTGAGATTTGTCGGCTACAATGGAATCATTCATTTTCCGTTTGTCGGCTCTTTTTGGTTTTTGCGTGACTTGATGCTTCTTTTTTTGCTTTCGCCGGTTTTGCTTTTTTTTGACAAAAAAAATCCCTTTGTTTTCTATTTTTAGTGATAGCTCTGTCGTATTTTATGAACATTCGCTTTCCAGTGTTTCTTGTTGATTCTGTATTTTATTTTCTGCTGGGGATGTTTTTTGCTGTCTATAAAATCGATTTTTTTGAATTTAGTGATAAAATCCGCTTTCGGGATTCGTTACTTGCCTTTATTGTGGGATTTTGCCTGTTTTTTTGGGATAAGGAATATAGTTGTGGCAATAATTTTAAGGAATCGCTTTCATTTTTTTTAGTTGTTGTCAGCGGAGTTGTTTCCTTGCTTAAAGTTTCAAAATTGATTTGCGAGAATGAAAAACTTTTTGCTTATGCCAAAAAATTCGCCCCAATTACATTTTTCATTTACGCTTTGCATTCGCCAGTTCTTTCTGAATGTGTAAAAAAAATCACTTTAAAAGTCGGAATGCCGTCTTTAATTCAGTTTCTTCTTGCCTGCATTATTGATATTGGATTTAGTGTTTTAGCTGCACTGATTTTCCGAAAAATTTTTCCGTCTTGTTTTGTAATTCTTAACGGCGGAAAAAGGGAAAAATAGAGGAAATAAAAATGACTGAAAAACGTAATTATATTTTTGATTTTTTGCGTGTTCTTTTTACAGTTTCTGTTATCGTTACGCACGCTTCTGGACTTGTTTTTAACAGTGGAATTGCAATTGCGCATGTTGGTGTTGAAGGATTTTTTATGATCTCAGGCTTTTTTATGGCAAAGCATTTGTTTTCACGACGTTTCGAAAATCCTGCGGAAGTGTTTTTGAATTATCATCTTGGACGAATAAAACGTTTGTTTCCGCTGGCTTTTATAGTTTGTCTGCTCGTGCAACTTAAAGATATAATTTTTGCCCATAAAATAAGTATTTTACGTTGGTTTTCAATTTATTTTATTGGTGACATAAACGGAATTCCTGGCTTTCCTGTTATGTGGTACGTTTCTGCGCTTTTTTGGGGCGGACTCTTAGTAAGTGCTTTGCTTGTGTGGAAGCGGAAAACTTCGGTTCTAGTGATTTTCCCGCTGGCATTTTTTGTGTTGTTTTCATTCATGTACAATCATTATAACTTGTGGCTCATGCTGAAAGATTTTTTATCGATGGGAATGCTCAGGTCTGTATGCGGGTTAATCGTTGGAGTTGAAGTGTTTTATGGTTCGGTTTTCTTGGAATCAAAATTGCAGAATCTGCGCTTTGGCTTTCGAAAACTTCTTGCCATTTTAACTGAGTTGTTTTTTATCGTGTGTTTTGTAACTCTTTTTCCAAAGTGGTTTACGATGAAATATTTTCTTGTCTACCTTTTTGTGCCCATGATTCTGTTGGTGATTTCTCTCAATGAACAGGTGATTTTTAGGCTTTTTGACAGAAGGTGTTTTGCTCACCTCGGAAAAGTGACTTATGCTGTTTACTTGACGCACTTGTATCTTATAATGTTCGTCGCAAAATTTGATTGTATCAGAAAAATGAATCAGTTTCTGGGATTTTTTTTGATTGTGATTGCTTCATTTTTGCTTGGGACCGTATTCGATTTTCTTTGCAGGAAGATTGTTCGTTTTTTCCGATTCATTTCGTGCAATTGAGAACATCTGTTTTCTTCAAATAAATATCTTTTGATTAAAAAATAAATTCGTTGCATTTTCCTGCAAACATCTGTTAGAATATTTTACATAAACATAATCCCTTGAAAATCAAAAATGATTTTCATGCCATTAGGAGGAAAAAATGGCAAAAGTAGAGCTTAAAGGCGTTACAAAAATCTATGACGGTGACGTTCTCGCTGTAGAGAAGTCAAATGTTACAATCGAAGACAAAGAGTTCTGTGTATTCGTAGGACCTTCTGGTTGTGGTAAATCTACAACTCTTCGTATGATTGCTGGTTTGGAAGACATCACTGCCGGTGAGCTTCTTATCGATGGTGAATTGATGAACGACGTTCCGCCAAAGGATCGTAACATCGCCATGGTATTCCAGAACTACGCTCTTTACCCACACATGACAGTATTCGACAACATGGCATTCGGTCTTAAAATCCGCAAAATGGACAAAGAAGAGATTAAACGCCGTGTTAACCAGGCAGCAGAAATGCTCGACCTTACTACATATCTTGACCGTAAGCCAAAGGCTCTCTCTGGTGGACAGAGACAGCGTGTTGCTGTAGGTCGTGCTATCGTTCGAACTCCAAAAGTATTCTTGTTCGATGAGCCACTTTCTAACCTTGACGCTAAACTCCGCGTTCAGATGCGCGCAGAGATTTCTGACCTTCACCACAGACTTCAGGCTACAATGATTTACGTTACTCACGACCAGGTTGAGGCTATGACTATGGGTACAAAAATCGTAGTTATGTCTGAAAAACGAATCCAGCAGATTGGTGAGCCATTGTACTTGTACAACCACCCAATCAACAAATTCGTTGCAGGATTCATCGGAACTCCTCCAATGAACTTCTTCACTTTGAAGATTGCTGAGAAAAACGGAAAACTCGTTGCTGACGAAGGTTCGTTCACTTTGGTTCCAACTGAAGAGCAGGCTAAATACCTCAAAGCTTATGTTGGAAAAGAAGTTTACTTCGGAATCCGTCCAGAGGACATTCACTATCAGACAGCTCCTGCTGCCGAGAACAACATGCAGCTCAAAGTTACTAACAAAGAGCCTCTCGGTGCAGAGACACACGTATTCCTTCAGGTAAAGGATTCAAACATCGTTGCAAAGGTTGCTCCTGATGTAGTTCTCCAGCTCGGTGAGTCTGTAAACTTTACTCCAGATATGACACGTGCTAAATTCTTCGATAAGGAGACAGAAATCAACATCTGTGAACCTAACATCGAGAAAAAATGGTAAGTATAGGCTAACCTAATAAAAAACGGGGGCAATCATGCCTCCGTTTTTGTTTTAAAATCATTGTGTAAAACTTTTAACATACCGATAAAAATATATGTTTGATAAAAATATTGTTGTTCTTTATAAAAATGTACCTGCAATCGTAAAAGAAATTATTGATAAAGAAAAATTTGTTGTTTCCTGGTGTGCTTCACGAGCCACCGCTTCGGGAAAAAAAGCCGTTTATTCAGAGCAAAAAGTGCGCGAAAAAGATGTCGTGCTTTTGTGCGATAAAAAAGCCTCAAATATTGATAATCTGTTGAATTTTGGCGATGAGGCTTTAAAAGAAAACTCAGAAGTTCAGAATCAGATAAAAGAAATACATGAATTGTTATTGAGCGATGATGAGACTGCGAAAGCCGAGGTTTCGTTCGAGGAATTGGCAAGTCTTTTGCGTGGGGAGCTTTTGCCGGATGAATCTTGGGGAATCTACGCGGCTCTCAAAAATTCTTTTGAATTTAAGGAAGTGTCTGCGGACGGAAAAATTAAATTTTTGCCACGTTCACTGGAAGAAATTGAGGAACTTAAGAAAAAATCTTACGAAAAAGAGCACGCCGAAGAAATTCGTGCGGAATTTATAGACAGACTCAAAAAAAATAAGCTTTTGCCAGAAGATGCAAAAATGATGCAGGACGTTGAGGCACTTGCGTTGGGTTCTACGGACAAGAGCAAGACTTTGCGCGACGCGGGATTTAAGGAAACTCCTGAGCGCGCCCATAAGCTTCTTATTGATACTGGAATTTGGTCGATAACGCGAAATCCTTATCCGCTCCGTTGGGGCTTGAGCATGAAGAGTGCGTCGGAAGGACTTGATTCTCCGCCGGAAGAGGAGCGGTTTACGGTTCCTGGCGTTTCTTATGCGATTGATAACGCGTGGTCAACTGACCCTGATGATGCGATTGCGTGGGACGGTGAATATCTTTGGGTGCACATTGCCGACCCTGCGAGTACGGTTTTGCCGGATTCTGCGATTGACAAGATTGCCCGCGGGCGTGGTGCGACGCTTTACATTCCGGAAGGGGCCGCTCGAATGCTCAGTGAGGATTGCCTTGAGGAATATGCGCTGGGCTTAAAAGAAATCAGCAGAGCTTTGAGCTTTAAAATCAAGCTGAACGAAAATTGCGAGATTGTTGACTGCGATGTTTTAAAGACGATTGTTGACGTAAAACGTTTGACTTACGAAAAGGCCGATGAGTTAAAGGATTCGCCGGAGTTAAAGCCACTTTTTGACATTGCAAAGCGAAATTTTGAGCGTCGGTGCAAGTCTGGGGCAGTGAATATCAGCTTTCCGGAAGTGCATATTTCTGTTGACGGCGAGACAAAAAAAGTTGAGATTACGCAAATGTCATCACCTGAAAGTTCTGCCGTGGTTCGCGAGGCCATGCTTTTGGCAGGCGAGGGGGCTGCAAAGTTCGCGTTCAAAAACGGTCTTCCGTTTCCGTTCATCAGTCAGGAAGCTCCAGAGATTCCGAAGGATATTCCTGATGGGCTTGCGGGACAGTTCAGACTCCGAAAGTGTATGAGAAAGCGAAGCGTGAACGTAACTCCGTCGAGCCATGCGGGGCTTGGAATAGGCATGTACAGTCAGGTAACTTCTCCGCTCCGCCGTTATGGGGATTTAATCAGTCACGAGCAGCTCAGGGCTTTTTTGGACGGCCGAGAGCTTATAAACAAAGATGATATGCTTATGCGCATGAGCGAGGGCGATGCTGCGGCACAGGCGGCAAAAAAGGCAGAAAGAAACAGCCGAATGCACTGGACTCTGGTTTATCTTTTGCAGAATCCTGAGTGGACTGGAGAGGCGATTTGCCTTGACAAGCAGGCCAAGCAGTCGATTTTCTTTATTCCGTCGCTCGGAATGGAGACTGCGATTTCAGGTCAGGGCGATGTTGAACTGAACGAAAAAATCACCGTGAAAGTCGGAAAAATAGATTTGCCGAATCTTGAGTGCATTTTTACCGTCTGCAAGTAAAGCTTTTAAGTCCGACGCAGATAAACACTGAAAATTTTGTAGAAACCACCTTTCGTTAAAATAACGATTTGTGGTTTCGATACGCTTCGCTACTCAACCACCGAACTGTCTTCAATCTATCTGTGTCCCATCACTGTTCATCTGTGTCCGTGGAACGGCAGAGTGATTTTTCGCTCCGTGACAATCAGCCTCGCCGTTCCTCTCAGTTTTGCAAGACAAAACTGAATAATTGGTTCAAGCCACTTTCCCGCTGTTGTGGTTTCGATACGCTTCGCTACTCAACCACCGCATTTTCAAAATTCAAAATTGTGCTATAATTCTTGCCTATGCGTTTTTGGGGTAGATTTTTTTGCAGAATCATTGCGTTTGTTTTTCCGATTTTTTTGTTTTCTTGTTCGAACCGCTCGGAAACGGACAAAAAAATCATTGATTTGAGAGATTCTTTTTATTGGCTAGAATGTTCGAAGAACGACTCAATTTACTCTGCGGCAATGCATTACGATGATTTTAAGAAATTTGATACTTCGGGAACGCAAAACATAAAAAAAATTGTTGGTGACGGCGAGCATTATGTTTGGCTGAGGGCGGAATTTACCGTTCCTTCGTATTTGCGTTTTAGAAGTCTTGCCATGGTTATTTCTTCGCTGACTTTTGCCGATAAGCTTTGGCTGAACAAGACTTTTATCGATTCTTACGGGGAATTTCCTCCGAATGGGCGAAGTGCGCTTTTTGAGTCGCATTATTATTCTTTCCCGGAAAATGCGCTGAATTCGAGCGGAAAAAATGTGATTTATATAAAAGTTTGCACTCTCGGAAAAAGTTCTATTTCGGATTTGATTTATATTGGCGAGCCTAAAAAAAATCAAGCTGATTTCTTATGACATGAATTTTATCCATTCAAAAATTTATCTGATTTTTGAGGGCGGACTTTTTGCGGCATTCATTCTCTATTTTTTGATGCACCTTTGGCACAAGGACGAAAAGGCGAATATTTCCTTTGCGTTGCTGAATCTTTTTACTGTGCCATTTCTTTTTATTTTTATTGGACCTGAAACTCCGTGGTTTTTCAAGATTCCGTACGATTGGTTCGTGAAAGTATTTTTGTGCGGAAGTTTTTACATTATCATTTTTTTTGTAACTTCGTTTGTAAAACATTTTCTTTCGGTAAAAGAACCTCCAAAAATGATTTTTCTGCGTTGCGTTATGCTTTTTGTTTGCACGTGCATTACTTATGCGGCGAAGGATTATACCGCGCTGATGAAGCTGACTCCGCTGATGCTCGTTCTTTCGGCGGTGCATTTGAGTTCTGCGATTGTCTCGCTCGTAAAAATCCTTATTTTTGGCGACAAAAATACGCGAAGCCGAAAGCAGGCTTTTATTTTGCTTGCGGGTTTTACGCCATTTTTTATTTCAGTCATCTTGGATTGCATTGTGCGGCTTTTTTGGGAGAACACGAACTATCCGTATTTTGCGATTTTGGGCTGGCAGTTTTCGATTGTCGGATTTTTAATCGTGCTTGCTGTTCGGTACAACAAAGCGCGTATGCGTGCTGAATTTTTGAACAATGAGCTTGAAAGCGAGGTTGCAAGAAAAACCCGTGACCTTTCGGAGTCGAACGAAAAACTTGAAGCTGAAATGTATCGTGCGAATGTTGATCTTGAGATGGCTTCCATCGTTCAGCAAAAATTCTTTCCGACTCCTAAAAAATCTTTCCGTGGCTGGGATTTGGCTGTGTGCTACAGTCCTGTGGCAAAAGTTTCTGGAGATTTGTACGACGTTTATTCTGATGCCGAAAAACTTAACGGCGTGTGTCTTTTTGATGTTTCGGGACACGGAATTGCCGCGAGTTTGATTACGATGCTTTCAAAGACCGTGATTTTCCATGAATTTCACAAGGCCATTAAAAAGAATTATTTGATGTCGGATGCGCTTTACAAAATTAACAGCGAGATTATTGCTGCGAAAGGTGATGTAGAAAATTATCTTACCGGGATTTTGATGAAGGTGAGTGCTTTTGATAGCTGTGATGCGTGCAAGTTGGAACTTTCAAATGCCGGGCATCCGAATCCGATTTTGTATTCCGCGGATGAGCATTGTTGCACTGAGATTATACATGATGAAAATCAGGCGCAGTACGGCGCAATCGGTTTGCAAGCAATCGATGTGTCTTTTCCGCAAATTTCGTTTGAAATGCAGAAAGATGACGTGCTTCTTTTCTTTACCGATGGTCTTTTGGAGTCAATGAATAAAAATCGCGAGGAATTCGGCAAGGAGCAGGTAATGGAAATCCTTTCGCGAACCCATGCGTCAGATGCGCAGACTATTTTGGAGTCTTTAAAAACCGGGCTTCGCGATTTTATGGGCGAAAATCCCCGCGACGATGATCTTACGATTATCGTAATGAAGCGAACTAATTCTTTTGATTACATTGAAGAACTTGAGCTGGAAGGTGAGTGACAGGGCGGTAATTTTCTGACACAGATAAACACAGATAAACACCGATAGGACACGGATTTTTTTTTGAGCCGGGCTTCCGAATTATAAAAAAGTTGAC